>DATFMS010000246.1:0-19335 GCA_035266805.1 Burkholderiales bacterium
GAGCTGCAGGTCGTTGCCGATCATCTTTACCCTCGTGAGCGCGTCGGGGCCGTTGCCGATCAGGGTCGCGCCCTTGATCGGGTGCGTCACCCTGCCGTTCTCGATCATGTAGGCCTCGGCGGCCGAGAAGACGAACTTGCCGTTGGTGATGTCGACCTGCCCGCCGCCGAAGTTGACCGCGTACACGCCGCGCCCGACTCCGGCGACGATCTCGCGCGGATCGTGCGGCCCGGCCAGCATATAGGTGTTGGTCATGCGCGGCAGCACGAGGTGGGCGAAGGACTCGCGCCGCCCGTTGCCGGTGAGCGGCATCTTCATCAGGCGCGCGTTGAGGCCGTCCTGGATATAGCCGCGCAGCACGCCGTCCTCGATCAGCACCGTGCGCGTGGTGGGGTTGCCCTCGTCGTCGACCGTGAGCGAGCCGCGCCGCCCGGGCAGGGTGCCGTCGTCGACCACCGTGACGCCGCGCGCGCCGACGCGCTCGCCGATGCGGCCCGAGAACGCCGAACTGCCCTTGCGGTTGAAGTCCCCCTCCAGGCCGTGCCCGATCGCCTCGTGCAGCAGAATCCCCGGCCAGCCCGGTCCCAGCACAACGGTCATGGTGCCGGCGGGCGCCGGCCGCGCCTCGAGATTGACCAGCGCCTGCGCCACCGCTTTCTGCGCGTACTCCTTGAGCACCTCGTCGCCGAAGTGGGCGTAGCCGGTACGGCCGCCGCCGCCGGCGTGGCCGCTCTCGCGCCTGCCGTCCTGCTCGGCGATCACCTGCACCGACAACCGCACCAGCGGCCGCACGTCGGCCGAGAGCACGCCGTCTGAGCGCGCGATCAGCACCACCTCGTACTCGCCGCCGAGCTGCGCCATCACCTGCGTCACGCGCGGGTCGAGCGCGCGGCACATGCGCTCGAGTTTCTCCAGCAGCGCCACCTTTGCCTCGGAGGCGAGGGTCGCGAGCGGATCGACCGGCTCGTAGCGCCGCACCGGCTGGCCCCTGCGGGCGACCTTGGTGCGCCTGTTCTGGCCTGCCGCCGCGATCGCCCGGGTCGCGCGCGCGGCATCCTCGAGGGCGTCGAAGCTGATCTCGTCGGAATAGGCGAAGGCGGTCTTCTCGCCGGCGATCGCGCGCACGCCGACGCCCTGCTCGATGTTGAAGCTGCCCGACTTGACGATGCCCTCCTCCAGGCTCCAGCTCTCGGAGCGCGCGTACTGGAAGTACAGGTCGGCATAGTCGATGCGGTGCGCGCCGAGCGCGCCAAAGACGCGCTCGAGCTTGCCCGCCTCGAGCGCGTAGGGCTCGAGCAGGCGGCGTTCGGCGGTACCGAGAAGCAGGTCCTGCGTGCTGGTCTGCATGAGTGGCGGAGTCTCCTTGCGGCTGATCATAACAGTCAGTAGCCGCCGGCCGGCCCAGTCGCCGGCGCCGGCGCCGGCGGCCTCAGTTTTTCGACCTTCGGATCGCTCCAGGTTCCCGTGATCTTGTAGTCGTAGGAAAAAATCTGCCCGAGCGGGTTCTTGAGTATGCGCTGGGCGATCGCCGAGGCGACGCCGGCCAGCGGATTGACCAGCCCGATAACGGTCGACGCGCTGTCGCCCAGGCCGGGCACCACCCGCACCGTGAGATCCTGGGTCTCGCGCCCGAGATCGGTATCGCCGCTCATCGCCACGTCCGCCGCGGCGCCGTGCATCTTGAAGTCGTGCGTCGTCATGACCCCCTGCCAGATCTGCAGCGAGCAGTTGATGCTTTCGAACTGGAAGCCCTTGGAGAACACGTCGCGGAAGTCGAGCGTGATGCGCCGCGGCAGCATCTGCAGGCTCATCAGCGACACCAGCTTGCCGATTCCCGGCTCGATCTCGAGAAACTGACCGTCCCTGGCGGCCAGCGCCAGGGAGCCGGACAGCGACGGGTAGTCGATCGCCAGCGGGTCCCCGCTCCAGCTCAGCGTCCCGCTGAGCGTCGCCTTGCCGCCCTTGACCAGTTCCTTGTAGCCGATGCGGTCGAGAAACTTGCCGGTGTCGTTCGCCTTCAGCTCGAATTTCAGTTCGGTCGAGGACGCCGCGCCGCCGCGCCAGACGCCGCTGCCGCTCATCGACGCGTCGGGATTCACCACCGCAAGCCGCTCTATGCGCCAGTCCGCGCCCGCGTGCTGCGCGGCGACTTCGACCCGGCCCAGCTGCCTGCCGCGAAAAGTGAAGCGGTCGGCGATCAGATCGAGCGCGGGCAGGTCCCTGACCTCCTTTTCGCCCTTGACCGGTCCCGCTTCGTGCCCGGGCGCGTCGTCCGGGATCCTGAAGCGCGCCAGCCGCGCGATCAGCTTCCCGCCTTCCGCGCCGCGATAGGCCAGATCGCCCGCGAGCTCCTCGGCCTGCACGTTGGCCGACCACCCTTCGGCGTCGGCGCCGCCTTTGAGCGTGACCCCGCGCACACGCTTGCCGAACGCATCGAGCGTAGCGACCTGGAGGTCGACCACGGCCGCTCCGGCCGCGACGCCGTCCCCCTTGACCAGCGGCAGCCAGCGGTCGACGTCGAGCACGGGCGTCGTGCCGTAGAGCAAGATTCCAGGGCGCTCGGGGATTCGCATCGCCGTCTCCGACTGCGGCCCGAGCGCGATCGAAGCGCGCTGCACGGCCATGCCGGCTTCGGAGCGCTGGCGCAGGATCTCCGCCGCGAGCCGATCGCCGAGCGTCACCGAAATGCGGTCGCGTGCGTCGGCCGCACCCGGCAGCATCTCGACCCGCAGCGGCAGCTCGCGGCCCGCCGCCTTGTCGAGCGGCGGCGGCAGCGCGCTCGCGACGCCGCGCAGCGGCGAGTCCAGGCTCAGCTGGGTGACGCCGTCGCGCACCGACACGGTCGCAACGTACGCCGCCGCGCCCGACAGCAGGCTCCCCCAGCGCGAGGCCGCAAGCGGTCCCACCGCGCCGAGCTCGATGCGGCCGCGCGCGACGACCCGCAAGCCGGCGCCGGGCGCGGTGCCGCCGTTGATCCTTAGCGGGCCGCCGAACAACCTGCCCTGCACGTCGTGCACCGTCAAGCTCGACCCGGTGAAGCTGACCATGCCGCCGGCGTGCTCGATCGACGGCAGCTGCGGCATCAGAGTGAGGTTGTTGTCGGCGAAGCGAAATTCGCCCGCCACCTTGGTCGCGGCGAGATCGACGAGCGGCAGCTCGAGCTTGAGCGCCAGCGTGCCGCGTCCCGAGGCGCGCATCGCGTCGGTCACACCGTTCACCATCGCGCGCACCGGACTGCCGGCGATGTAGGCCAGGAACGCGCCGCTCGGCCCCTCCGCCGTGCCCGAGATCGTAAGCAGCTTTTGCGGCGCCTTCATGCTCGGAATTCCGACGCGCACGTCCGAAAGTTTCGCGCCGTAGACGCTGCCGCTGCGGCCGACGATCGTCATCGCGTCGCGGTCGAACAGCAGCTCGCCGTCGATGTTCTCGATGCGCGGCCACTTGGGCGCGACCTGCAGCGTGCCGTTGCTGACGTGCGCGCTGACCTGGAACTGCCCCTTGGACGGGTCGGCATAGGGAAAATCGCGCAGGTCGCCCTTAAGCCGCAAAGCGACGTCGCGCGCCTGGCCCGAGACGATCGCCGCCGCGAGCCACTCGCGCGCCTTGACGCCCATGATGCTGGCGAGCGGAAGATAGCGCACGACCTGGCTGCCGTCCGCGCGCGACAGCCGGGCCGACAGGTCGACCGTCCCGGGGCCGGCACCTTCGCGCCAGCCGTAGGTGCCGGACGCGCTGCCGGCCAGGTGCGGGTTGGCGAAATTCAGCGACGATATCCGCACCTCGACCGGCCCCGATGGCGAACGCTCCCAGTCGATCTGGCCGTTCAATTCATCGAGCCCGATGCGCGGCTCGGCAAACACCTTCGGCAGGTCGATCTCGCTCTTGCGCGAGGCAAGGTAGACGCGGCCTCGGTTGCGGCTGGCTTCCATGCTGCCCGACACGCCGCTGAAGCCGGGCACCCGGTGCCAGGCGTTCACCGCCACCCCGGAGAAGCGCGACTTGACGCTGTACTGGTCCGCTTCGGCGAGCGGACCGCGCCAGCTGAACTTGAAGTCGAGCAGCCTGCCGCGCGGCGCGAGCTCCTCGAGCAGCTTGCGCAGCGTCGCCGGGAAAGGCAGAAACGCGGCGAGTTGCGCCAGCGGCTCGAGCTCGATCAGGTTGGTGCTCGCCGAGCCGCGCTCGGGACTGCGCGCCGACTGCGGCTCCCAGGCAACACTGAAGCTGGTCGGGCGCATCGGCGCGCCCTCGGCGCGGGTCAGCGCCAGATCGTCGCCCGAGACCTCGTAGCCGTTGGCCGTGGCGCGGCTCCGCACCCGTCCCTGCACGCTCTGCAGCTCGAGCAGCGGCAGGTCCGCGCCCATGCGCACCGCGACGCCGGTCAGGGCGACGTCGGCGGTGCCGCGCTGCAGCTTGCCGCCGCCGAGCGTAGCCCACAGCCTGAGCGCGCCCTGGCCGCGCCGCAGGTCGACCGGGTAGTCGATCCAGGCGCGCCAGCCGGCCAAGTGGGTGTAGCCGATCTCGGCGTAGATCCGCCCGTTCCACGCCGTCGGGTCGGCGACGCTGCGGCCGATCAGCTCGGCGCGCAGATCGAGCTCGGCGCCGAGATCCTCCGGCGGACGCGCCGAAATTCCCATCGAGTGCCTGTCGCCGGCGTTGCGCAGGCGGAAATTCAGCGCGTGCAGCGCCAGCGGCGAAGCGCCGCGCTTGTCGTCGCGCCATTCGATCTCGGCGTTGCGCACCGCGATCTCGCGCTGCCCGAGCACCCAGTCGGTGAACCCGCCCTCCTGCGCCGCACCGGAGACCTGCATCCCCGCGATGTAGAGGGCGCCCCCGGCGTCGCGCCGCACCGTGAGCCTGGGCGCCTCGATGGTGAGCGAATGCAGGCGCAGATCGAGGAACATCAGCGAGCGCCACGACACCACGTTCTCGACCGCGGGCAGCACCAGCGCCACGCGCCCGGCGCGGTCGTAGATGCGCACGTCGGTGAAGTTGAGCTGCGGGCGCAGGCCGAGCCAGTCCGCCTCGATGGTGCCGATTTTCACCGGCAGGCCGATTGAGCGTGAGATGGCCGCGACAATCTGCGCGCGATAGTCCTCGACGTGCGGCAGGAGCCAGTAGCGCAGCGCGAGGAATACTGCAGCGAAGGTCAAGAACGCGGACCAGGCGACCCACTCGAGCACCCGTAGCCAGGACGGGAGTCGGGTTTCGGTTTGCATCGTGCTTCGCGTTGCCCCTATAGTCCGTGAGCGGGCGACTGAACGCACCTAGCCCGCCGCCATTTTAAACCGCAAATATCGGTCCCGATTCGGATTTCCCGCAAAACTTGAGCCTCACCGCGATTCCCCCGACGCTCGAGCCTTCGCGCTACGCCCGCCACGTGCTGCAGGCGCAGCCCGAACTCGCTGCCGAGCTCGCCGAGCCGCAGCCGTTCACGCGGGCGCAGATCGACGCCGCGCTCGACGGTGCGCAGGACGACGACGAGCCCGCGCTCAAGCGCCGCCTGCGCCGGCTGCGCCAGCGCGTACTGCTGCGGGTGATGGCGCGCGATCTGGCCGGCGCGGCCGACCTGGCCGAGGTCTGCGGCGCGATGAGCGACCTGGCCGAGGCCTCGATCGCCGCCGCGCTGGCCTGGGCCGAGGCGGGCCAGGCGACGCGCTCCGGCCGCCCCCGGGGCGCCGGCGGCGCGCCGCAGCCGCTGGTGGTGGTCGGCATGGGCAAGCTCGGCGGGCGCGAGCTCAACGTCTCGTCGGACATCGACCTGGTGTTCGTCTACCCCGAGGAAGGCGACACCGACGGCGCGCAGCGGCTCACCAACCACGAGTACTTCGCCCGCGTCGGCCGCAAGCTGATCGCCCTGCTGGGTGACATCAGCGAAGACGGCTTCGTGTTCCGGGTCGACATGCGGCTGCGCCCGTACGGCGAGTCGGGCCCGCTGGTGGCGAGCTTCGAGGCGCTCGAGAACTACCTGGTAAGCCAGGGGCGCGAGTGGGAGCGCTACGCCTGGATCAAGGCGCGAGCGCTGACCGGCGGGCGCGAGCGGGAGCTCGAGGCGATCGTGCGCCCGTTCGTGTATCGCAAGTACCTCGACTTCGGCACGCTCACCGCGATGCGCCGCCTGCACGCCGAGGTGCGGCGCGAGGTCGAGCGGCGCGAGCTGGCCGAGCACGTCAAGCTCGGGCCGGGCGGGATCCGCGAGATCGAGTTCGTGGTCCAGGCGCTGCAGCTGGTGCGCGGCGGTCGCGACCCCGAGCTTGCGGTGCGCCCGACGCTCGAGGCGCTGGCGCGGCTGGCCGCGCGCCGGCTGCTGCCCGAGGACGCGGCGCGCGAGCTGGCCGAGGCCTACCTGTTCCTGCGCAGGCTCGAGCACCGGCTGCAGTACCTCGACGACCGCCAGACCCACACCCTGCCGTCGGATGCGGACGACCGCGCGCGGGTCGCCGCGATGTGCGGCTTCGGCTCCTGGGACGCCTTCGCGGCCGCGCTCGGCGCGCAGCGCGAGCGCGTGACGCGCCACTTCCAGGCGGTGTTCGCGGAGGCGCAAGACAACGGCGGCAGCGAGGTCTGGCAGGACGATCGCGCGGCGATCGCGCAGGCGCTCGCCGCGCGCGGCTACCGCGATGCCGAAGGCAGCGCGGCGCGACTCGCCGCGGTGCGCTCCAGCCAGCGCTACCAGAACCTGCCCAAGGACTCGCGGCGGCGCTTCGACGCGCTGGTGCCGGCGCTTGCCGCCGCCGCTGCCGCGGGCGCCGACCCCGATGCCACGCTCGAGCGCGGCCTGGCGCTGATCGAGGCGATCGCGCGCCGCGCGGCCTATCTTGCGCTGCTCGCCGAGCACCCGGACGCGCTCGAGCGCGTCGCGCGCATCGTCGCGGCCTCGAGCTGGGCCGCGGAGTTCGTCACCCGCCACCCGCTGCTGCTCGACGAGCTGCTCGACGACCGCGTGCTGTACGCGCCGCCCGACTGGCCGGCGTTCGCGCGCACTTTGCGCGCGCTGCTGGCAGCCCACGACGACGACCACGAGCGGCAGATGGACGTGCTGCGCGAGCAGCACCAGGCGCAGGTGTTCCGCCTGCTGGCGCAGGACCTCGCCGGCCTGCTGACGGTCGAGCGGCTCGCCGACCACCTCTCGGCGCTCGCCGACCTCACGCTCGAGGCGGCGCTCGAGCTGGCGTGGCGCCAGGTGCGGCGCCACCGCGAAGGCGCGCCGCGCTTCGGCGTGATCGCCTACGGCAAGCTCGGCGGCAAGGAGCTCGGCTACGCCTCCGACCTCGACCTGATCTTCCTCTACGACGACCCGGACGAGCGCGCCGCCGAGGCCTACGCCCGCTTGGCGCAGAAGCTCAACCTGCTGCTCACCACGCGCACCGCCGCCGGGGTGCTGTTCGCCACCGACCTGCGGCTGCGACCGAGCGGCGCGAGCGGGCTGCTGGTGTCGACCGTGGCGGCGTTCGAG
Organism: Burkholderiales bacterium; assembly: GCA_035266805.1. GTDB lineage: Bacteria > Pseudomonadota > Gammaproteobacteria > Burkholderiales > SG8-39 > DAHVFK01. The sequence goes on from DATFMS010000246.1 coordinate 7,454, forward strand.
CAGTACCAGGAGCGGCAAGCCTGGGTCTGGGAGCACCAGGCGCTCACCCGGGCGCGCTTCTGCGCCGGCGACGCCGGGATCGGAGCCGCGTTCGAAGCCATCCGCGAGCGCATCCTGCGCCGCCGGCGCGACCCCGCCGAGCTGGCGCGCGAAGTGCTGGCGATGCGCGCCAAGATGCACGACGCGCATCCCAACCCCTCCGGGCTGTTCGACGTCAAGCACGACGCCGGCGGCATGATCGACATCGAGTTCATCGTCCAGTTCGTGGTGCTGGCGCACGCCCACGAGCACGCGCGGCTGGTCGGCAACCTGGGCAATATCGCGCTGCTGGGCATCGCGAGCGAGCTCGGGCTGATTGCGGCCGACCTGGCCGAGGCCTGCCGCAACGCGTACCGGGAGTACCGCCGGGTGCAGCACGCCCTGCGCCTGAACGGCGCGGCCTACGCCCGCGTGCCGCCGGAGCAGCTGGCCGAGCACGTGCGCGCGGTGCGCGCCCTGTGGGCGGCCGCGCTCGGCTAGCGCGCGCCCTAGATCGCCTCGCGCGGCGCGCGCGGCAACTGCGCCGTGCGCCGCAGCGGCCCGTCGACCGCCGACGCCAGCCCGCCGAGCGCGTCGAGCAGCGCGTCGCGGTTCAGCCGGTAGAGCACGCGCTGGCCCTGGCGCTCGGCCGACACCAGGCCCGCGCGCTGCAGCACCGCCAGGTGGCGCGACACCGCCGGCGCACTGATGCCGAAGCGCTGCGCGAGCTCGCTGGTGGACAGCGCCGTCTGGGCGAGGAAGGCGATTACCTGGCGCCGCGGCGCCGAGGCGAGCGCGGCGAACACGTACTGATGAGGATTAACATCCATGTTAATAGTATGGCGGAATTTTCGTCGCTGTGGTTAGAATGCCGCCACACTCAAGGAGATCCCTGTTCATGGCGAAGGCAAAGACGCCGCTCTCGATGGCCGACCGCGACGGCTGGATCTGGCACGACGGCAAGCTCGTGCCGTGGCGATCCGCCACCACCCACGTCCTGACCCACTCGCTGCACTACGGGCTGGCGGTGTTCGAAGGTTTGCGCGCCTACAAGACCGTGGACGGCACGGCGATCTTCCGCCTCAAGGAGCACACCCAGCGCCTGATCAACTCGGGGCACATCTACCTGATGAAGATCCCGTACTCGCGCGAGAAGCTGATGCAGGCGCAGATCGAGGTGGTGCAGGCGAACGGGCACGAGTCGTGCTACGTGCGGCCGATCGCGTTCTACGGCTCGGAAAAGATGGGCGTCTCACCGGTGGGGGCCACGGTGCACGTGGCGATCGCCGCCTGGCCCTGGGGCGCCTATCTCGGTCCCGAGGCGCTCGCCAAGGGCATCCGGGTCAAGACCTCTTCCTACGCCCGCCATCACGTCAATGTGACCATGGCGCGCGCCAAGATGTCGGGCACCTACCCGAACTCGGTGCTGGCGACGCTCGAGGCGACGCAGCACGGCTACGACGAAGGCCTGCTGCTCGACGTCGAAGGCTACGTCGCCGAGGGCGCGGGCGAGAACGTGTTCATCGTCAAGGACGGCAGCATTTACGAACCCGAGCTCACCTCGGCACTCACCGGCATCACGCGCAGCACGGTGATCGAGCTGGCCGAAGGCCTCGGCTACGAGGTGGTCGCCAAGCGCCTGACGCGCGACGACATCTACATCGCCGACGAGTGCTTCTTCACCGGCACCGCGGCCGAAGTGACGCCGATCCGCGAGCTCGACGGCCGCACCATCGGCGCCGGCAAGGCCGGCCCGGTGACCAAGCGGCTGCAGAAGGCGTTCTTCGACGTCGTCACCGGCAAGGACCGCAAGCACAAGCACTGGATGACGCCGGTTCCGATGAAGGCAGCCAAGAAGAAAGGAGCCAAGCGATGAGCACCCAGGCGACCGACAAGTCACGCCAGGTCGAGGTGACCGAGAAAGACCTGCCGCTGCACTGCCCTTTGCCGACCGCGCCGTTGTGGGCGCGGCACCCGCGCGTGTTCCTCGACGTCGCCGAGGCGGGCGAGATGCTTTGCCCGTACTGCGGCACCCGTTATGTCTACAAGGGCGCCCCGCCGCGGGGCCACTGAGCCCGCGCGAATCCTGGTCGTCGCCCCGAACTGGATCGGCGACGCGCTGATGGCGCAACCGCTTCTGGCGCGGCTGCGCGAGAAGCAACCCGAGATTCGCATCGACCTGCTGGCGCCCGACTGGGTGGCGCCGGTGCTGCGCCGCATGCCGGGCGTGGACGAAGTGATCGCGGCGCCGCTGCGCCACGGCGCGCTGCAGCTGCGCGAGCGCTGGCGCCTCGGGCGAAGGCTGCGCACGAGCGGCTACGACCAGGCATTCGTGCTGCCCAACGCATGGAAGGCCGCCCTGGTGCCATTCTTCGCCGACGTTCCGCTGCGCAGCGGCTACGTCGGCGAATCGCGCTACGGTCTGCTCAACCTGCTCTACCGCGCGGGGCGCGAGCGCGAAGCGATGGCGCTTCACTACGCAAGGCTTTCCGAGCCGCCCGGCACCCTCCCGGCGCAGCCGCTGCCCGAGCCGCGCCTGGCGCTCGAGCGCGAAAAGGCACAGGCGACCGCCCGGCGATTCGGGCTCGACGGCCGCTACGCGGTGTTCTGCCCCGGCGCCGAATACGGCCCCGCCAAGCGCTGGCCCCACTTCGGCGCGCTCGCGCCGCGCATGCCCCTGCCCGTGGTCCTGCTGGGATCGGCGCGCGACCGCGAGGCCTGCGATGGGGTGCCCGGCCTCAACCTGGCGGGCAAGACTTCGCTCGACGAGGCGCTCGACCTTATCGGCTGCGCCGAGCTGGTGGTCAGCAATGACTCGGGGCTGATGCACGTCGCCGCCGCGCTCGGCCGCCCTCAGGTCGCCTTGTTCGGCTCCTCCAGCCCCGAGCACACGCCGCCGCTGTCGGCGCGGGCGCGCGTAGTGTGGCTGCACCTCGAGTGCAGTCCCTGCTTCGCGCGCGTCTGCCCGCTGGGGCATTTCCGCTGCATGAAGGAGCTCTCGGTCGAGCGCGTGCTGGAGGAGATCGAGCGCCTCGGCGTGCTAACATCGCCCGCCGCGTGACGATACGGATCTTTCCCACCGCGCAGGACGCCGAGAACGCCTTCTACGAGGCGCTCGAGCACGCCGACCTCGAGGCCATGATGAGCGTCTGGGCCGAGGACGAGGAGATCGTCTGCGTGCACCCGACCGGGCCCCGCCTGACCGGGCAGGACCAGGTGCGCGAGAGCTGGCGCCAGATCTTCGCCGGCGGCGCCGGCGCGCGGGTCCAGGTCAGCCTGCAAGCGCTGACCTCGGGCGTGATGTTCGCGGTCCACAGTGTGCTCGAGAGCTTTGCCGTCGAGGGCGAAGCGCAGCCGGCGCCGGTGGTCGCGACCAACGTCTACCTGCGCACGCCCGCGGGCTGGCGCATGCTCGTGCACCACGCCTCGCCCGCTCCGCAGCGGGCGCGGAGCCAGGCGCAGCCGGCGGTGCGCGAAACGCCGAAGATCCTGCATTGAACGGATACCGCGCGCCCGCGTGGCTGCCCGGCGGGCACCTGCAGACCCTTTACGCCGCGCTGCGCCCGCCGCCGCGCGCCGCGCTCGCGCGCGAGCGCTGGGAGACCGCGGACGGCGACTTCATCGACGTCGATTTCGCCGGACCGCCGGCCGCGGCGCGCACGGTGGTGCTGTTCCACGGCCTTGAGGGCAGCTCCGCGAGCCACTACGCGCGCGCGATCGCGGCCCACGCCGCGGCGCACGGCTGGCGCTGCGCGCTGCCGCACTTCCGCGGCTGCTCGGGCGAGCCGAACCGGCTGCCGCGCGCCTACCACTCGGGCGACAGCGACGAGATCGACTGGATCCTGCGCCGCCTGCGCGCCGGCCGCGCCGAAGCGCTCGACGCCGAAGCAGGGCTGTACGCCGTGGGAGTCTCGCTCGGCGGCAACACGCTGCTCAAGTGGCTGGGCGAGCGCGGCGCCGCAGCCGGGGCGATCGTGCGGCGCGCGGTCGCGGTGTCGGCCCCGCTCGACCTGGTCGCCGCCGGCTTCGCGCTCGACCGCGGTTTCAACCGCGAGCTCTACACCCGTGTCTTCCTGGCAACCATGAAGCGCAAGGCGCTGGCGAAGCTGCGGCGATTCCCGGGCCTGTACGACGCGCGGCGCGTGGCGGGGGCGCGCACGCTGTACGAGTTCGACGACCTGGTGACCGCGCCGCTGCACGGCTTTCGCGGCGTGCGCGACTACTGGACGCGGGCCTCGTCGGCGCCGTGGCTGGAGCAGGTGCGCGTGCCGACGCTGGTGCTCAATGCGCTGAACGACCCGTTCCTGCCGGCCGAGGCGCTGCTCGCGGCGACCCGCCGGGCGGCGCCCGACGTGGTGCTAGAATTCTCTGCAACGGGCGGACACGCCGGCTTTCCGGCGCGTGGTGCCTGGCTGCCGCAACGCATCGACGCCTTTTTTTCGGCCGGATGACTGTCCCCCAGGAAATCTTCCGCGCCTACGACATCCGCGGCATTGTCGGGCGCACGCTGACGCCGGCGATCGTGCGCGAGGTCGGCCGCGCGCTCGGCAGCCTCGGCGGCGAGCGCGGCGCAAGCACCTTCGCCGTCGGGCGCGACGGGCGCCATTCCGGGCCGCAGCTCGCCGACGCCCTCGCCGCGGGCCTGTGCGCCGCCGGCGCGGACGTGATCGACCTCGGCATGGTGCCGACGCCGCTAACCTACTTCGCCGCGCTCCATCTCGGCTGCGGCAGCTGCGTCGCGGTGACCGGCAGCCACAATCCGCCCGACTACAACGGCCTCAAGATGGTGGTCGCGGGCGAGACCCTGGCGGGCGACGCGATCCAGGACCTGCGCCGGCGCATCGGAGCCGGGCGCGTCGCCACGGGCGCCGGCAAGCGAAGCAGCGCGGACGTGCTCGACGCCTACGTCGAGCGCATCGCCGGCGACGTCAAGCTCGCGCGGCCGATGCGCGTCGCCGTCGACTGCGGCAACGGCGTCGCCGGGATGCTCGCGCCGCGCCTGTACCGGCGTCTGGGCTGCGAGGTCGAGGAACTGTACTGCGAGGTCGACGGCGATTTCCCGAATCACCACCCGGATCCTTCGCACCCGGAAAACCTCGCCGACCTGATCGCGCGCCTGAAAGGCGGCGCAAGCGAGATCGGCTTCGGCTTCGACGGCGACGGCGACCGGCTCGGCGTGGTGACCAAGGACGGGGAGATCATCTACCCGGACCGCCAACTGATGCTGTTCGCCGCCGACGTGCTGTCGCGCAACCCGGGCGCCGAGATCATCTACGACGTCAAATCGACGCGGCTGCTGGCGCCCTGGATCGAGCGCCACGGCGGCCGACCGCTGATCTGGAAGACCGGGCACTCGTTCATCAAGGCCAAGCTGAGGGAAACGGGCGCGCCGCTCGCCGGCGAGATGTCGGGCCACACCTTCTTCAAGGAGCGCTGGTACGGCTTCGACGACGCGCTCTACGCCGGCGCGCGCCTGCTCGAGATCCTTTCCCGGGACGCCGACGCGAGCCGGGCGCTCAAGGCGCTGCCCAACGCGCCCTCTACTCCCGAGCTGCAGTGGAAGCTGGCCGAAGGCGAGCCGCACGCGCTGGTGGAGAAATTGCAGCAGGCCAAGCCCTTTCCGGGCGCCGAGCGCGTGCTCACCATCGACGGCGTGCGCGCCGAGTACGCCGACGGCTTCGGCCTGGCGCGCGCCTCCAACACCACGCCGGTGATCGTGCTGCGCTTCGAGGCCGACACGCGCGAGGCGCTGGCGCGCATCCAGGAGGAGTTCCGGCGCGCGCTGGCGCCGCTCAAGCCGGAAGCGGCGCTGCCTTTCTAGCCAGGGCGCGGCGGTAGCGGCTGAGGTCCTGCAGGCTGCGCAGCTCGATGCCGAACAGCTTCGACAGGTTGAGCAGGATCATGTCGGAGACTTTCTTCTCCCAGCCGCGGTCGAAGCGGATCTGGCTGTCGAGCCAGTGCTCGAGCCACTCGGGGTCCGGCAGGCGGCTCTGCACCGTGTCGCGCGGGTAGAGCTCGCGGTTGACGTGCAGGTTGGTGGGGTGCAGCGGCTTGCCGGCGCGCCCCGACGCCGCCATCAGCACGCCGATGCGCGCGAACGCGGCGCGCGCCTCGTCGCCGTAGCGCTCGAGCGCCCGCCGCATGTACTGCAGGTAGGCGCCGCCGTGGCGCGCCTCGTCGCGCGAGATCAGCCCGTAGAGGTGCTGGATCACCGGCTCGGTGTGCCATTCGGCGGCGCAGCGGTACCAGTGATTGAGGCGGATCTCGCCGCAGAAGTGCAGCATCAGCGTCTCGAGCGCCGGCGCGGGGTCGAAAGGAAAGCGCACCGCGTGCAGCTCGTCCTCGCTGGGCGACAGGTCGGGGCGGAAGCGGCGCAGGTACTCGAGCAGCACCAGCGCGTGCTTCTGCTCCTCGAAGAACCAGACCGACATGAAGGCGCTGAAGTCGCTGTCGTGGCGGTTGTCGCGCAAGAACATCTCGGTCGCGGGCAGCGCCGCCCACTCGGTTATGGCGTTCATCTTGATTGTCAGCGCCTGCTCGTCGCTCAGCCGCGCGGCGTCGAACCTGTCCCAGGGGACGTCGCGCTGCAGGTCCCAGCGCACACGCTCGAGGGATTTGAACAGCTCTGGATATAGCATCGTTGGGGATCCGGTCGGATTTGTCATGAGATCACGGTCTGGTTACGCCGGCTCGCGCGCGTCGCGCCACTGTACCAGCGCGCTGCCGATCGAGGCGAGATCAGTGAACACGTGCACGCCGGCGGGCGGATTGCGCAGGCGCGCGGCGCCCGCGCCGCCGCACCACAGCGCGGTGGCGGCGGGCAGGTCCCGACGCAGCGCCTGCACGCCCTCGCGCATGGCGCCGGCCGCATAGCTGCCGCAGAACGACAGCCCCACCACGTCGGCGGCGTTGGCGCGCACCGCGGCGACGAGCTCGCTCGCCGGCGTCTGTATGCCGAGCGAGACGCACTGCGCGCCCTCGAGCGCGCAGGCCGCTTCGGCCATCAGCAGACCGAGGCCGTGCTGCTCGCCCGGCAGGGTCGAAAGCAGGACCTTGGGCGCGCCGCCGGCGGTCGGCACCTGCGCGATCGCCTGGCGCAGTACGCCCTGCATCTGCTCGGTGAACAGGTGCTCCTCGAAAACCTCGATCTCGCCCCGCATCCAGGCCTCCCCCACCAGCGCGGCGAGCGGCGCCGCGGTCTCGGTGATGAAGCGGAACAGACCGTCGCGCACCACCGCCTGCCCCAGCTCGCGCCGCAGCTCGGCAGTCTGGTGCGTCTTGACCAGGTACAGCGCCAGGTCGTGCAGCGTGCTGCGCGCGGCCGGCGGTGCGCCGGCCGCCAGCGCCTGCAGCTCTCCGGGCGGCAGGGCGAAAATTCGCCCGGGGCGCATTCCCTGGTCCATCAGACGGCGGATCAGCCGCAGGCGCCCGACCTGCGTGCTCGGATAGACGCGCTCGCCGAATGCGTTGCGCGTCGGCAGCGGAAAGCCGTAGCGCCGCTCCCATACACGCAGCGCGTCCTTCGAAATGCCGGTCTCGCGCTCGACCGCCGCAATCGAAAGACCGTCGCTGTCTCCTCGCTTCTTTATCATATTGTCTAAGACAAACTTCCTGCATCATCCCACAAGATTGCAAGTTTTGACTAGGACAAAATGACACGGCGTTGCGAACCGCGATTGTCGGCTCCGAGATTTCCGATCTTAGTCTAATCTAGTCTTTGAGCTCATATAGTGACGTAACTTTGCTGGAAGCGAACACTTACATTATAGGCTACCCAAACATGGCGGACGTTACCCTGGATGGGTAACGCACCCTATCGACACCGGGTCACGCTAGCTGAATTGCGGCCCGATGCGCTTGAGCGCGTCGGTGACCAGGCAGTCGACGCCCCAGCGCAGCAGCTTGCGCGCCGAGCGCCGGTCGTTCACGGTCCAGCACAGCAGCGCGTAGCCGGCGACGTGCACCGCCTGGGCGAGGCGCAGGTTGAGCGCGCGATAGTTGCAGTGAAGCGACACGCACTCGAGGTCGTGCAGCGTCTCGCGCCACTGCGGCGGAACGCGCCCGACCAGCAAGCCGCGCGGGATCTCCGGCGCGACGCTTCGCGCCGCGGCAAGCGCGACCGGCGAGAACGACGACAGCAGCGGAAGCTGCCCCGCGCCGCGCCAGAGCTCGCGCGCGAGGCGCGCCACCGCCTCGCCCGTGCGGCGCTCGTAGCCCGCCGCGGGCTTGATCTCGACGTTCGCCCACAGGCCGAGCTCGCGGCACAGCCGCGCCGCCTGCTCGAAGCTGGGGATCCGCTCGCCGCGCCACTTCGGCCCGTGCCAGCGGCCGGCGTCGAGCTCGGCGATCTCGCGGTAGGGCGTGCTCGCGACGTGGCCGACGCTGCCGGCGGTGCGGGTCAGCGTCTGGTCGTGGATCAGCACCGGCGTGCCGTCGCCCGCCAGCATGACGTCGAACTCGATCCCCTGGAACCCGAGCGAGGCGCCGAAGCGGATCGCGCCGAGCGTGTTTTCCGGGGCCAGCTTGCCGCCGCCGCGGTGCGCGAGGATGCGCGGGTAAGGCCAGTGGTTCATGCTCTCAGGCGAGCTTCATGACGACCATGCCGAACACGTTGGCCGCCGAGTCGGCGCGGTCGGACATGTTGGAAATGTGGCGGTAGACCTCGCGCCGGTAGAACAGCGCCGGCAGCGCCGCGGGGTCGGTCGCTCCCGCAAACAGCTCCTTGATCGCCGTCCTGTACTCGCGCTCGACCTTGCGCTCCTTCTGTCGGACTTCGCGCGCGTGGTCGCCCGCGACGCGCGGGTTGTGTGCCAGGCGCAGGATCGCCGCCTGCAGCTCCTCCGCCTCCTCACGCACCAGCCGCACCATGTAGCGGATGTGTGCGTCGGCATCGACCTTGAGGATCGCCATTTCCTCCAGCGTCGTCAGCGCGTAGGTCACCATATCGTCGTAGCAGTGCGACAGGTTGAAGATATCCTCCCGGTCGAGCGGGGTGATGAATGTCTTGTGCAGCTCGTCGATCAGCATCCGGCGCAGCTCGCTCGCCTCCTCCGCCAGTCGCCGCAGAGCCGCCACAGCGCGCTCGTCGACCGCCTCGATGTTTGCCTCGAGGAAGCGCACACCCTCGATCGTCTTCTCCGCCTGCTCGACCAGCATCGCGACGAACTTGTTTTTCTCGCTCAAGCCTCGTTCGAACCAGCTCATCAGCGGACCCCCATGCCGGCAACGCGACCCAGCAGCGCGGCGATCGCCCAGTAGAGCGGGGCCGCGAGGAGCGCCGCCGCCGGCACTGTCAGCAGCCACGCGACCCCAATGTCGCCAAGCGTCGCCCAGCGCACCTTTGATTTGCGCTCGGCCGCCCCCGCGCCGAGGATCGAGGCGCTCACTACCTGGGTAGTGCTCACCGGCCCACCCGCCAGCGATGCCCCGATTATCACCGCGGCGGAGGAAACCTGCGCCGTAAAGCCGTGGATCGGGCGCACCCGATAGAAGCCCACCCCGAGGGTGCGGATGATGCGCCAGCCGCCGAATGCGGTGCCGAGCCCGATTGCCGACGCACACAGCGCGACCACCCACCAGGGCACGACGAAGTGCCCGGTAAAGCCGAGCATAAGCAATCCGAGGGCGATGACGCCCATCGTCTTCTGCGCATCGTTTCCGCCGTGGCTGAGCGCGAGCGCCGCGCCGCTGAGGATCTGGATGCGCGACAGCATTATCGAGGCGCGCGGCGTCGCGTTGCGCAACGCCCAGCGGGTGGCCTGCATGACCGCGATCGCCACCGCGAAACCGATCACGGGCGAGACAAACAGCGCAACGCCGACTTTCTCCAGACCATGCAGCTGGATGGCGCTCGGCCCGGCGGCCGCGGCCGCCGCGCCGACGATTCCGCCCAATAGCGCGTGCGACGAGCTCACCGGAATGCCGAAATACCAGGTGACGAGATCCCACAGACTTGCTGCCGCGAGCGCTGCGAAGACGACCGCAATATCGATCGCCTCGGGTCGCGCCACCTCGGCGCCCACGGTCTCGGCCACCGCCACGCCGAGCAGGAACGGACCGGCGAAGTTGGCCGCCGCGGCAAGCAACAGCGCCCCGCGCTCGCTCATCGCCTGCGAGGCCATGAGCGTGGCGACGACGTTCGCGCTGTCGTGGAACCCGTTCAGGAAGTCGAACGTCAGCGCGAGCGCGAGAAGTGCGCCGAGCAGCAGGATCGATTCGGGGCCGTGCGCCATGTGCGTGCCGGCCGCCTATTTTGCGGTTTGCATCGCGATCCCCTCCGCGAAGCTCTTGCGGAACGCGATCAGCACCGCGAGCGGGGGGAGCATCGAGACGATGGTGCCTGCCATGATGACGTTCCACGCCGGCGAGATCTGGTCGGTGGCGATGAGCATCTTGAGCCCGATCTGCACCACGCGCATGTCGGCGGTGTTGGTCACGATGAGGGGCCACAGGTACTGGCTCCACATGAAGATGAACTCGATCACGAACAGCGCCGCGATGTTGGTGCGCGAAACCGGCACCAGAATGTCCCAGAAGTAGCGTAGCGGCCCTGCGCCGTCCACGCGCGCGGCATCGGGCATGTCGCGCGGCACGGTGAGGAAGAACTGGCGGAACAGCAGGATGCCGGTAGTACTGGCGAAGAAGGGGAACATCAGCCCCGAGTAGCTGTTGACCCAGTGGAAGTCTGCCATCAGCTCGTAGGTCGGCAGGATCCGCACCGGCAGCGGCAGCATCTGCGTGATCATGGTCATCGGAAACAGCAGCGCCCGGCCGCGGAAGCGGAAGTGCGTATAGGCGAACGCCGCCATCAGCGAGAGGACGATCTTCACCACCGCCGCCCCGACCGAGATGACGGAGGTGACGAAGAACAATCTGCCCATGTTGATCCGGTTCCAGGCGTCGACCACGTTGTTCCACAACTCGGTACCGGGATACAGACGCGGCGGGTAGATGTAGGCCTGCCGGAACGTCAGCGTGCTCACGATCAGCGCGTAGAACACCGGAAACGCGATCACCACCACGAGCGCGATCAGCGCGGCGTGGCTCGCGCCCGCTTTGATCTGCCTGGGGGTCATCCGATCCGCTCCCTAGCGCGCATAGATGGCCTTGCGCGTCGCGAAGCGCAGCTGGATGATCGCCGCAACGGAGATTACGACGAACACGACGCAGGACTCCGCCGACGCCGCGCCGGTGTCAAGGTAGAGGAACGCGTCGCGGTAGAGCTTGTAGATGAGGATGTTGGTCGCGTCGCCCGGGCCACCCTGCGTCATGATGTCGATCAGGCCGAAGACCTGGAAGAAGGCGTAGATCATGTTGACGAACAGCAGGAACGTCGTCGTCGGCGAGAGCATCGGGAAGGTGATGTCCCAGAACGTGCGCCAGGGGCCCGCGCCGTCGACGCGGGCGGCGTCGACGAACTCCTCCGGGATGTTCTGCAAGCCGGCGAGGAAGAACACGATGTTGTAGCCGAGCATCTTCCAGGTGGCGGCGGCGGAGACAACGAGCAGCGCGAGCGAGCCGTTGGTCATCCAGTTCATCAGGTAGCCGCCGGAGAGCTTGGCGACGACGTAGGGCACGAATCCGGTCGCCGGCGCGAACATCAGCGCCCAGATCGCGCCGGCGACGGCGGGCGAGAGCGCGTAGGTCCAGATCAGCGCGATCTGGTAGAAGCCCTGCCCGCGCAGCTTCTGGTTGAGCAGGTGCGCGACAGCGAGCGAAACGCTCAGTCCGACCAGCATCACAAAGGCGGCGAACAGCAGGGTCGCCACGGCGCTGGCGCGGAAATCCGGCGAGGTGAACAGTCGCTCGTAGTTGCGCAACCCGACGAAGACGCTCTTGGTGCCGAACGCGGTGGTCGCGAAGAA
>DATFMS010000247.1:0-8492 GCA_035266805.1 Burkholderiales bacterium
CCCCATACCAGCGCCTGCTCGAAATCGCCGCGCTGCTGCGCTTGGCGGTATTCCTCGAACGTGGCGGCGTCGGCGGCGAGCGTCTGCTCGCGCCCGTGCCAGCGTTCGATGAAGCTGTTGCGCAGCGCCCTGCCGGTATAGGCCGGCGGCCAGTCGTAGCCGCGCGCGATGTCGAACACGCGGGTGCGCCGCGTGTGGTCGCCGTCGGCTTCGACCAGGCGCTGCGCCGCCAGCGGATGCATGAGCGCTTCGTGCGTGGCGCAATAGCGCGTGCCGATCACGGCGCCGCAGGCCCCGAGCGCGAGCGCCGCGGCCAGCCCCCGGCCGTCGCCGATGCCTCCCGCCGCGAGCACCGGAATCGGGTCGACCGCGTCGACCACCGCCGGTACGAGCGGCAGCGTGGAGCGCACGGCACCGTGGCCGCCCGCCTCCGCACCTTGGGCAACGATGAAATCGGCGCCCATCGCCTTCGCTTCGCGCGCGCCGCCCAGGTCCTGCACCTGGCAGATGAGGGCGCAGCCCCGTGCCTTGACCGCATCGACATGGGGCGAGGCGTCGCCGAAGGAAAAGAAGAATGCCCGCGGCTCGTAAGACAGCGCCAGATGCACCGCCTCGCGCGTGGCCTTCCAGGTGATCAGGCCGACGCCCCAGGCGCGTTGGGTGCCGGCGACGGCGAGATCGAGCTCGCGCTTCATCCACTGCAAATCGCCGTAGCCGCCACCGACCATGCCCAGCCCGCCGGCGTTGGACACCGCTGCCGCCAGCGTGCCCCCGGACACCCCGCCCATCGGAGCGAGCATGATCGGACAGGAAAGGTCGAACCGTTCGGTGAGTTCTTTCGTCATGCTTCCACGCTACTTGAGTCTGCGGCGCTCGGGCAACGCCCTCTAAGACAGCGCGCGCGTCAATCCACCGCGCACCCGCAATCCGCAGCCTGCGCGATCTGGCGGCGAACGGCGTCATACCTATCGTCGAACATCCGGCCGAACAGCGGATCCTCGCCGGGATCCATCGCGGCATTGATCTCGGCCCAATCCTCATCGGCTAGCTTCGCGCGTGCGATCGGGAACAGTTCGCGTTCCTCGAATGTCATGTGAGCGCGGTAGAACGTAACGTATTCGCGCGCGGGAACTTCCACCGATTGGCGCGATAGCATCGCTCCGGCAAGCGCGGCGTCGAGGTTGTCGAGAAATCGCGCGCCGCTCAGCGCAATGACTTGGTGCTGTCGCGCCAACTCTTCGACTTTGGCCCTGATCTCCGGGTCGCGCTCCGCCAGCCGGGCAAATGCGAGATCTTCCTTCGGGTGATGGAAGCGGTCCGGATAGTGCGTCATGTAGTAGAAGATATCGAGCATCAGGTCGTAGTCGGGCTGCTCTCCATGGTGAAACAACCCGATCTGCGCCTCCAGCAGATCCAGAAGCTTCGCGAAACCCGCATGTTCCTTCTGAAGCTTGTCGATGTCGTTCGTCATGGCGCTAACCTCGATCGCCGCGGGCTAGTGTCGAGAGTCGGCTCCGCGGCGCCGCAGCCCGTAGATTCACTTCTATTCGAACTTGCCGATGCGGACTTTCCAGACCTCGGGGCCGCTTTCCAGGTATTCCCATTGGAATGGCTCGCCCAGCTCGGCTTGGAACTGGTAGTAGAGCGGTTTGGGATCGTGGTCGTTGACGAGCAGGAACGCATCCCCGGGGGCGAGATTGTGGAAGGTGTTGAAGATCAGCGGATGGCGCTCGCGCGGGATGATGGTCCGGACGTCGACGGTGTTGGTCAGGTTGGCAGTCATGGTGGCAATCTCCTCTAGTCTGTGTGGAAGGATTGGCGGCCCGGGCGACGCGCGGATCAGCCGCCCCAGCCGAAGGTCTGCTTTGCGCTCTCCGACATCATGTCGGGCGTCCAGGGCGGCTCCCAGACGAGCTCGATGTCCACTTCCACGCCCTCCGGCAACAGCGCGCCGACCGCCCGGCGCGCGTCGTCGGTGATCAGACCGCCCATCGGGCAGGCGGGTGTGGTCATGGTCATCAGGACATGAACCCGTTGCGGCGCAACCTCGATGCGATAGACGAGCCCGAGCTCGACGATGCTCATTCCGACTTCGGGATCCTCCACCTGGCGCAGTGCCTCGCGCACCGCTTCTTCGGCCGGCAATTCAGTATCGGTTTCCATGTCATCCGAGAAAGCTGCACACAAGATACAGCTTCACCGTAGCACGATTCTTTGCCATAATCAATATCTGAAATACATCTTCTGAGACCTCGGCCCTTGGAGTCCCGCAAATGCGCCTGACGACCTTCTCCGACTACAGCCTGCGGGTGCTGATGTACCTCGGCGCCCACGACGCTCGGCTCGCGACCGTGGGCGAAATCGCCGCGGCCTACGGTGTTTCGGAAAACCACCTCGTGAAGGTGGTCCACTACCTGGCGCAGCAGGGCTACATCGAGACCACCCGCGGCAAGGGCGGCGGCATGCGCCTGGCGCGGCCGCCGGCGAAAATCAACGTGGGCGAGGTCGTGCGGGGCACGGAAGAAAGCCTCACGCTGGTGGAGTGCTTCGACCAGGCGACCTCCGGCTGCCGCATCGAGGCCGCGTGCCTGCTCAAGGGGGTACTGAGTCGGGCGATGGACGCATTCTTCGCCGTTCTCGATCGCCATACGCTCGCCGACCTACTGGGAACCAAATCCAAGCTCGCCCGCATCCTGGTGCTGCCCCAGGCGCGCCTGCGGCGTGCATGAAGCGTATCGCCGGCAACGCGGTCTTCTTCCCCGCTGCGGCGGCCTATGCGGTGTTGGTCTTGCCCGCCTCGATGTATTCGATGACGGGGCATATCGAGGCCCTGCCGGGCCTCGCCTCCCCAGCGGGGCACGCGCACGAAATGTTGTTCGGCTTCGCGCTCGCGGTGGTCGCCGGCAATCAGCTCGGCCCGAGCGGCATTGCGCGCCTGGCGGGCCTGCTTGGATTCTGGGCGCTGGCGCGTGCGATTTTCGTGCTGGCCCCGCAGAGCATCGCCGCCGCGGCCGCAAATGCGGCCTTCGCGGCGCTCCTCGCGCTGCAGCTCGCGCCGCGGCTGCTCGGCGCCGCCAAGAAACTGCGCAATCAGGCGCTGCCGGTGGCGCTGATCGCGATCTGCGCCGCCGCGGCCGCGTTTCCGCTCGCCCCGCATGCGGATGTGATGGTCGCGGTGCTGCTCTTCGCGCTCCTGATGCTGTTCATGGGCGGGCGGATCATCGCGCCCGCCGTCGCCGGCCAGTACTATCGCCAGGGCGCAAAGCTCGACGCACGGGTCCAGCCGGCGATCGAGGCCGGGCTGATCGCCGGCATGGCCCTCGCCGTCGGTTCGGCGATCTGGGGACGCCCCGGATTTGGCTGGCTGACCGCGGCCGCGACGGGGGCCTGCGGCCTGCTCGCCGCGGCGCGCCTCTGGCGCTGGCGGCTGTGGGGGCTGCGCGGCCGGCCGGACCTGCTCTGCCTCGCGGCGGGATACGGCTGGGTCGCGCTCGGGCTCGTGCTTTACGCCGCCGCCCTCGCGGCGGGGCAGGAGCGCACCGCCGCCCTGCACCTGATCACGGTCGGGGGCCTGGGGACGCTGACCTTGAACGTGATGGCCATGACTTCCATGCTCAAGGCGCGTCTCGAGCCCTCGCGCGCCCGCATTCCGGTATGGGGGACGCTGCTCATCGCCGCGGCCACCCTCGCCCGCGCGCAGGCGGGCGAGTCCGCCCTGGCGTCTCCCGAGTGGCTCTGGTTCGCGGCGCTGTGCTGGAGCAGCGCCTTCGCCCTGCTGCTCGTTCTTCTCATGCGCTGCGCGCGCGCCGCTTCCACGGCGAAGCGTATCCGAGCAGCATAGCCAGAGCGAGCAACTGCGGTTTCAACATGCGCAAGCAAACCCATCATGCAAGAAGGGGATGCCTCACGCGTCGGAACTTGATCGAAATTAAGCCTTCCGCCACCGTCGCGGACCACACTCACACTATCGCCAAAGCAATGCGAGAGTGACATGGACAGGCCGGACTTCTTCGAGCGCGCACCGCGCCTTCAGCTACGCGACCCGCTTGCCGAGTTCCTCGGCGCCGCGCGCGAAGGGCTGATCGAGTATACCTACGCCGATTCGGTCAAGCTCGCCGGGCATTCGTGCCCGACCGTGGCGGGCGCGCACCTGCTCGCCGCGAAGGCGCTTGCCCTGCTTTACCCCGACGCGATCCCCGAACGCGGTGCGATCAGGGTGGAGATGCGCGATCCGCAGGACGCAGGGGTGACCGGCGTGATCGCCGCCGTCTTCGGCCTGATTACCGGCGCCGCCGGCGACGGCGGATTCAAAGGCATCGCGGGGCGATTCGTGCGCCGCGGCCTGCTCGCATTCGGCGTGCCGATGCAGGGACTCGTGCGCTTGACGCGTGTCGATACCGGAGCGTCGGTAGAGCTCGACTACCACCCCGAGCGCGTCGTCGGGGACCCGGCGATGAAGCAGGCACTGGCCCGCGCCTGCGGCGCCGACGCGACCGCCGGCGATCGCGAGCGCTTCGCGACGCTCTGGCAGGACCGTGTGAGCAGGATCCTGGCCGGAGACGGTGGCGAACTGATCGAAATCCTGCGCGCCGCCGGCTGAGGCGCGGAACAATCGCCGCCTTCATTCGTTTCGGAAAGAGGCCGAGTGCAACAGTCTTCTCGCAATCGCCCACGCTGGGCCACAGTGGCGGCGCTCGTCGCACTGGCGTTTGGCGCCCTCACCGTGGCGTCGGGCGCAAGGGTGTTGTTCGGCAGCGAAGCAACGCGTGCAGCGGCCGGCGCTTACGTGCCGTTTGTCCTCTGGTTCAATTTCGTCGCCGGGTTCGCCTACATCGCGGCGGGCGCCGGGCTGTGGCTTTGGCGGCGCTGGGCGGCGCGCCTTGCGTTCGGCATCGCCGCCGCCACCGCGCTCGTGTTCGCCGCGTTCGGCGTGCACATCGTGATGGGCGGCGCCTTCGAGCCGCGCACCGTCGCGGCGATGACGCTGCGCACCGCGTTCTGGATCGCGATCGCCGTGGCGGCTCAGAGGCGCTGAAGCTTGCGCGCAGCGCCCGCGTAGAGCACTTCGCGCATCGCGCCCGCGGCGCGGGCGTGGAACGCCACCGCTTCGGGGTCGAAGTCGCGCGACGGGACGGGGGTGTGCGCGAAATGCCCGCAGCGGTCGCTGCCGCGCACCAGCGCGGCGCAGTCCCAGCTGCCGACGACCTGCTTGGTGTCGGGCGGCATGAAGTGCATCGAGACGCCGATCCGGCGGTCGGGCGAGAGGTTGGGCCCCGAGCCGTGCGCGAGGCAGTAGTTGTGCAATGACATCTCGCCCGCGCGCAACGGCATGCTGGCGGCGCGCGCCTCGTCCAGGCCGCGGATCGCCTGGCCGCGGGTGAGCATGTTGTCCGCGTCGTAGGTGTCCTCGTGCGCCAGCGTCTCGCGGGTGTGCGTCCCCGGCATGACCTTCATGCAGCCGGCCTCGACGCTCGCCTCCGAGATCGCGAACCACGCCGTCACCACGTTGCGGCTCGACAGGCCCCAGTAGGTGTTGTCCTGGTGCCAGGAGACGAAGCTCTTCGAGCCGGCTTCCTTGATCCAGAAGATCGTGCTCCAGCACAGGATGTCGGGGCCGATCAGCTGCTCGATCGGGTCGAGCACGCGCGCATCGCGGATCAGGTCGTCGAGCCACTTGAACAGCATGAACGCGCGGCTGCGCTTGCCGGGCTCGAGCCTGCCGCCCTGGGTGGCCTCGAAAGCCTCGAGCTTCGCGCGCAGACCGACGGCCTCCGACGCCGGCATCACCGGCACCGGACAGACGTAGCCGTCGCGGCGGTACTGGTCGATCTGCTGGTCCGTGAGCAGCATGTGCGCCTCGCCGTCAATCGTACTTGAAGAATCCGCGTCCCGTCTTTCTGCCCAGATAGCCCGCCTCGACCATCTCCACCAGCAGGGGGGCGGGGCGGTACTTCGGATCCTTGAAGCCCTCGAACAGGACCTGCATCACCGCCAGCTCGACGTCGAGGCCCACCAGGTCGCATAGCGCAAGCGGGCCGATCGGGTGGTTGGCGCCGAGCTTCATCGCCTGGTCGATCTGCTCCGCGGTGGCGAGGCCCTCGGCGAGGGCGAAGATCGCCTCGTTGATCATCGGGCAAAGCATGCGGTTGACGACGAAGCCGGGGCTGTTTCGCACCTGCACCGGCGCCTTGCCGATCTTCTTCGTCAGCGCCTCGACCGCGGCGTAGGTCTGCTCGGAGGTCTGCAGCCCGCGGATCAACTCGACCAGCGCCATCACCGGCACCGGGTTGAAGAAGTGCATCCCGATCACCTTGTCGGGGCGCTTGGTCGCGGCCGCCAGACGGGTGATCGAGATCGACGAGGTGTTCGAGGCGATCACCGCGTCGGCCGGCGCCAGCTCGTCGAGCTGGGCGAAGATCTTCAGCTTGAGCGGCAGGTTCTCGGTTGCGGCCTCGATCAGCAGGCCGCAGTCCTTGAGCGCGCCGACGTCGGTCGAGGTTCGGATGCGCGCCAGCGCCGCGGCCTTCTGCTCGGCGCTCATCTTGTCCTTCTTCACCAGCCGGTCGAGGCTGCCCGACACCGCGGCGGTGGCGCGCTCGAGCTGCGCCTGCGCGACGTCGGTCATCACCACGTCGATTCCCGCCACGGCGAGCGCCTGGCTGATGCCGTTGCCCATGGTGCCCGCGCCGACCACGCCGATTTTGCTCAGTTCCATGATCCGATCCTTCCGAGTGCGTTGCGTTATGCGGTCTGCAGCTTGGCCACCGCGACCGCGAGCCATTTGACGCCCTGGCCGCCGAAGTTCACCTGCACGCGCGCGTCGTTGCCCTGACCTTCGGCGTCGACGATGACGCCCGAGCCGAATTTCGGGTGCTGCACGTTCTGCCCGACCCGAAAGCCGCCCGCCGCGGCGGGGCTGGCGAAGCCGGGCGCCCTCTTCCTCGGCGCGGCCCAGGCCTGCGATACCGACGCCAGCGCCTCGCGCGCACGTTTGCCGGCGAAGCGCGGCGTGAGCCACTTCATCAGGCCCTCGGGAATCTCCTCCAGAAAGCGCGACGGCAGGTTGTAGCGTGTCTGGCCGTGCAGCATGCGCGTCTGCGCGAACGAAAGGTAAAGACGCTTCCTCGCGCGCGTGATCGCAACGTAGGCCAGCCGCCGCTCCTCTTCCAGGCCGTCCCTTTCCAGCACGCTCTGCTCGTGCGGAAAGAGCCCTTCTTCGAGGCCGGTGAGGAACACCCCTTCGAACTCCAGCCCCTTGGCCGAGTGCACCGTCATCATCTGCAGCGCGTCCTGGCCCTCGCCCGCCTGGTGCTCGCCCGCCTCGAGCGCGGCGTGGGTGAGAAAGGCGGTCAGCGGGTCGGTTTCCTCGTCCGACTCGACCGCGCGCTCCTCGTCGGTGAAGGCGGCCGCCGCGTTGACCAGCTCCTCGAGGTTCTCGATCCGGTCGGCGCCCTCGCGCTCGCTCTTGTAGTGCTCGATCAGGCCGCTCCTCGCCACCACGTGCTCGACCGCCTCCGGCAGCGGCAGGTCCGCGGTCTCGCGTCGCAGGTCCTCGATCAGTTTGCGGAAGGCGCCGGCCTTGCCCTCGATCGCGGCGAAGAGTGACGTCCCGCCTCTCTTCGCCGCATCCTGGATCTGCTCGAGGGTGCGCGCGCCGAGACCACGCGGCGGGAAATTGACCACCCGCAGGAAGGCGTTGTCGTCGTCGCTCGAGGCGACCAGCCGCAGGTAGGCGAGCGCGTGCTTGATCTCGGCGCGCTCGAAAAAGCGCAAGCCGCCGTAGACGCGATAGGGGATGCCGGCCGAGAACAGCGCGTGCTCGAGCACCCGCGACTGCGCGTTGGAGCGGTACAGCACCGCCAGGTCCGCGCGCCGCGCGCCGTCGTTCACCAGCGCCTGCACTTCCTCCACGATCCAGCGCGCCTCGAACGCATCGGATTCGGCCTCGAACACGCGCAGCGGCTCGCCCTCGCCCGCGGCGGTCCACAGGTTCTTGCCCAGGCGCTTGCGGTTGTTGGCGATCAGCGCGTTGGCGGCGTCGAGGATGTTGCCGTGCGAGCGGTAGTTCTGCTCCAGGCGAATCACCTTCTGCACCCGGAAGTCGCGCTCGAAGTCGGCCATGTTGCCCACATTCGCGCCGCGGAAGGCGTAGATCGACTGGTCGTCGTCGCCGACCGCGAACACCGCGCCCTGGCGGCCGGCAAGCAGCTTGAGCCAGCGGTACTGCAGCTTGTTGGTGTCCTGGAACTCGTCGACCAGGATGTGGCGGAAGCGCGCGGCGTAGTGCTCGCGCAGGATCTCGTTTCGCGCCAGCAGCTCATAGCTGCGCAGCAGCAGCTCGGCGAAGTCCACCACGCCTTCGCGCTGGCACTGCTCGTCGTAGGCGGAGTACAGGTCGGCGAGGCGGCGCGTCGTCTCGTCGCTCAGGGTCACGTCGTGCGCGCGCAGCATGCGGTTGCACAGGCCGTGAAAGGTGCCGACCCACATGCCGC
>DATFMS010000248.1:0-10290 GCA_035266805.1 Burkholderiales bacterium
TCGCAGCTGCAGGCCGAGTCGCGCGGCTGGGTGCGGATCCGCTCGGCGGATCCGCAGGCGCCGCCGGCGATCCAGTACAACTATCTCTCCACCGAGAACGACCGCCGGACGATGGTCGAGGGCCTCAAGTTCGCCCGCCGCCTGGTCACTACGCCGCCGCTGGCGGGCTACGTCGCCGGCGAGTTCCAGCCGGGCGAGAAGGTGCAAAGCGACGAGGAGTGGCTCGCGTTCTGCCGCGAGGCGGGCGATACGGTGTTCCACCCGACCTCGACCTGCCGCATGGGAACCGACGCCGCCTCGGTGGTCGACGAGCGGCTGCGCGTGCGCGGGGTCGGCGGGCTGCGCGTGATCGACGCTTCGGTGATGCCTTCGGTCGTATCGGGCAACACCAATGCGGCGGTAATCGCCCTGGCCGAGAAGGGCGCGGATATTGTTCGCGAAGATGCTGAGATGTGAAAGGCGCTTGACAGGCCCTGCGCTATTGCGAAAGACTCGCTGAAAACAAGAATCATCCGGCAAGTTCACCGTAGCAAGTTCACCGTATTTGGAGGAGGTAACCATGCGTTCGTACGGAATCCGCATTTGCGCGCTGGCCGCTGCGCTCGGCGCAGCCGCGTTCGCTTCGACCGCGTTCGCGGCGAAGGAAATCAAGATCGGGGTGATCTTCGACTACACCGGCCCGCTCGCGGCCGGTGGCTCGAAGGCCGCGGCGGTCGCGACCAAGATCGCGATCGACATGATCAACGAGAAGGGCGGTGTCGACGGCTACAAGATCGTACCGATCTACGCCGACGCGCAGTCGAAGGTGGACGTCGCGATCAACGAGGCGACGCGCCTGATGGACCAGCAGCACGTCGACATGCTGATGGGCTTCTACTCGAGCGCGCAGTGCGTGCCGATCGCGCAGAAGGCCGACGCGCAGAAGCTGTTCACCTGGTACAACGTCTGCATCGCCTCGAGCGTGTTCAAGAACAAAAACCTGAAGTACGTGTTCCGCGGGCAGCTCCACTCCGATCAGATCGGCAAGGCGGCCTGCACATTCGTGAAGGAGATCGCGCAGCCCAAGCTGCACAAGGCGGTGAAGGACGTGCGCGTGGCGATCATCCACGAGGACGGGCCCTACGGCAGCGGCGTCGCGGCCGGCAACGTCGAGGCCTGCGGCGCGGACGGCATGAACATCGTGCTGAAGGAAGGCTACTCCGCGACCGCGCCCGACCTCTCTTCGCTGATCACCAAGCTGCGCCGCGCGCGGCCCGACGTGATCCTGCACACCGGCTACAACCCCGACATCACCCTGTTCTGGCGCCAGGCGCGCGAACAGGGGCTCAAGTGGGACGCTCTGATCGGCCAGGGCGCCGGCTACGGGCAATACGACAAGCTGCACGCGTCGTTCGGCGACGAGGCCAACTACATCTTCGACGTCGACCCGGTAGCGGCCCAGCTGCTCGACCCGAAGACGCTCAAACCCGGGCTGGGAGACCTGACCCAGGAAATGATCAAGCGCTACAAGGCCGCGACCGGTGCCGCCGAGGTGCCGCCGCACGCCTCGATGGGATTCAACCAGTCGTGGATCTTCTTCACCGACGTGCTGCCGCGCGCGATCAAGAAGTACGGTGGAATCACTTCCGAGGACCTGCGCAAGGCCGCGCTCGATACCGACATCCCGGTCGGCGGCACGATTCAGGGCTACGGCGTGAAGTTCTTTCCGCCGGGAACGGCGATGTCGGGTCAGAACGAGCGCAGCTCGCCCGTCGTGATGCAGTACCTCGGCGGCAAGACCAAGATCGTCTGGCCCAAGGCGCTGCGCACCGCGGATCCCGTGATTCCGCTGCCCAAGAGCTCCGCCTACGCCAAGTAGCGTGCTGAGACGGGCGCGGAGGGCATGCTCTCGGTCAGCCGGCTCACCAAGCGCTTTGGGGGGTTCACGGCGGTCAACGAGGTCTCGTTCGAGCTCTCGCAGGGCGAGATTCTCGGCCTGATCGGGCCGAACGGCTCGGGCAAGAGCACGACCTTCAACCTGATCGCCGGCGCGCTCGCGCCTTCGGGCGGTTCGATCCGGCTGCTCGGGCGCGAGATCGCCGGCGAGGCCCCGAGCCGCGTCGCGCACCATGGTGTCGCGCGCACGTTCCAGATTCCGCGCCCGTTCAGGCGCCTGTCGATCGTCGAGAACGTCGCGCTGGCCGCCTACTACGGACAGCACGACAGGCCCTCTCGCGAAGCCGCCTTTGCCCAGGCGCGCGAGACGCTGGCGCTGGTCAAGCTTCCGGCCGAGGATTCGGCCCGCGTCGACGGCCTCGGCGCGGCGGGGCTGAAGAAGCTCGAACTGGCGCGCGCGCTCGCCACCCGGCCGCAGCTGCTGCTGGCGGACGAATCCCTCGGCGGTCTGGACGAGGCCGAGATGCACCAGGCCGCCGACATGCTGGCCGCGATCCGCGCCGAGCGCGGCATCACCATCATCTGGGTCGAGCACATCATGGGCGCGCTGATGCGCATCGTCGACCGCTGCCTGGTGCTCGATCACGGCGAGGTGATCGCCCAGGGGCCGCCTCAGGACGTCGCCCACGACCCCAGGGTGATCGAGGTGTATCTCGGCAGCGATGCCGGAGACGTGCAGGCCACCGTCGCGGCGAGGGCCGGCTGATGCTTGAGCTGGCGAACGTCTCGGCGGGCTACGGCAGCTTCCAGGCGCTGTTCGACGTCAGCCTGGAGGTGAACGCCGGCGAATCGGTGGCGGTGATCGGCCCCAATGGCGCCGGCAAGACCACGCTGCTGCGGGTGATCTCGAAGCTGCTGCCGGCGAGCGCGGGCGTGGTCTCGATGGAGGGCCGGCCGCTCAACGACGTACCGGCGCACCAGGTGATCGCGCGCGGCATCGCGCAGGTGCCCGAGAACCGGCGCCTGTTCCCCAAGCTCACGGTTGAAGAGAACCTGAAGATGGGCGGCTTCCTGCCGGCGGTGCGCGCGCGCTTCGGCGAACGGCTGGATTTCGTGTATTCGCTCTTTCCGCGTATGAAGGAGCGGCGCGCGCAGGCCGCCGGCACGCTCTCGGGCGGCGAGCAGCAGATGTGCGCCATCGGCCGCGCGCTGATGTCGGGGCCCAAGCTGCTATTGCTCGACGAGCCCTCGGCCGGTCTCGCGCCGGTGGTGGTACAGGCGATCTTCGGCATGATCAAGCGCATCTGCGCCGAAGGCTACACGGTGCTGATCGTCGAGCAGAACATCCGCCAGGTGCTCAAGGTCGTCGACCGCGCCTACCTGCTCGAGACCGGGCGCATCAAAATGAGCGGTGCGGCGGCGACGCTGCTCGCCTCGGACGAGATCCGCAAGACCTACCTGGGACTCTAGCGATGCAGATATTCGACGTTTTCCTGCTCGAGGCGGTGATCAACGGCATCCTGCTGGGCGGCATCCTGGCCCTGCTCGCGCTCGGGCTGAACCTGATCTTCGGCGTCATCGACGTGGTGTGGATCTGCTACGCCGAGCTGATCATGATCGGGATGTACTCGGTGTTCTACCTGCACAACGTGTACCACTTGCCGCTCGCGCTGGCTTTCATCGGCTGCGTGCTGCTGGTCGCTGCGCTGGGCGCGCTGCTGCACCTGCTGGTGATCCGGCCGGTGCTGAGCGCCGAGCCGATCAACCAGCTGCTGGTCACCGGCGGCGTGCTGTTCTTCCTGCAGGCGGTGGCGACGCTCGTGTTCGGGGTCGAGTTCCGCAACGTCGGCGTCAGCCTGCCGGCGCTGCAGGTGGCGGGCATGTACATCAGCTTTGCGCGCCTGATCGCGTTCGGCGTCGCGCTCGCCGGCATGGTGGCGGTGTACTTGTTCCTCAAGCGGACCTACATCGGCACCGCGATCCGCGCCATCTCGCAGGACCGCGCCATCATGCCGCTCATGGGCGTCAACCCGAACCGCATCTTCGTGCTGACCTCGGCGATCGGCGGCGGGCTCGCCGGCCTTGCCGCCTGCCTGCTGGTGCTGCAGTACGACATCCATCCCGCGATCGGGCTCACCTTCGGCCCGATCACCTTCATGGTGTGCGTGCTCGGCGGCCTGGGCAACATGGTCGGCGGCTTCATCGCCGCTTTCATCTTCGCCCAGTTCATCTCGGTGGGAGGCTACTTCCTGGCGCTCGAATGGGGCTACGTGCTCGCGTTCCTGTTCTTCATCGCCATGATGTTCTGGCGCCCGCAGGGCATCCTGGGAGGCAAGTAAGATGAAGAACGCGCGCTGGATCGGTCTCGCGCTGCTTGCCGCGGCGCCGCTGGCGGGCATGGGCGAGTACCCGCTTCACCTTCTCATCCTTTGCCTGCTGTGGGCCTTCGTCTACACCGGCTGGGCGGTCATGGGGCGTCTTGGCATGGTGAGCCTCGGGCACGGCGCCTTCCTCGGCATCGGCGCCTACGTGGTGGTGATGGGCTGGAACCACTTCCATCTCTCGCCCTGGCTCGGCATTCCGCTCGCGCTGCTGGCCACCGCGCTGCTCGCCTTCGTGATCGGCTATCCGTGCTTTCGCTTCAAGATCGTCGGCCACTATTTCGCGCTGGTGACGCTGGCGCTGGCGGAGGTGGTGCGGCTGATCATCATCGCGCTGCGCGATTACACCGGCGGCTCGCTCGGCGTGACGCCCAAGACCGCGCTCGCCAACACCTCCTGGTCGCTCGGCGCGATGCAGTTCTCCTCCAAGCTGGTGTGGTTCTACGTCATTCTCGTGGTCTGGCTCGCCGGGCTGTGGATCTGGACCCGGGTCGACCGCTCGATGGCGCGCCTCGCGCTGGAGGCGATCAGCCAGGAGGAAGACGCCGCGGCCTCGATCGGCATGAGCATAACCCGCCTCAAGCTCGGCGTTACCATGATCTCGGCGCTGATGACCTGCATGGGCGGCGTGCTCTATGCGCAGTACCAGCTGTACGTCAACCCGGAAAGTCTTTCGGGCATCGGCATCAGTCTGCAGATGGTGTTCGGCGCCATCGCCGGTGGCATGTTCGTGCGGCTCGGGCCGACGGTCGGCGCGGCGTTCACGCTGTTGCTCGCCGAAGGGCTGCGGCTCGGCCTCGGCCACGACATCCACGGCCTGGACACCACCATCTACGGCCTGATGCTGGTGCTGTTCATCATCTTCATGCCGAAGGGCATCCTCGGCGCCGCGATCGCGGCGTACGAGAAGCGCCGCGCCGCGCCGCGCGTGGCGACCGCCTGAGGGAACCGGGTTGGCGGAGTTCGATTACGTCGTGGTGGGTGGCGGCTCGGCGGGCTGCGCGCTCGCCGCGCGCCTGTCCGAAGATCCGGCGCTGCGCGTCTGTCTGCTCGAAGCCGGCCCGTCGGACGACAGCGCGATCATCAGCACGCCGGCCGGGGTTGCGCTGATCCTGCCGACCCGCATCCGCAACTGGGCCTTCGAGACCGTGCCTCAGGATGCGCTCTACGAGCGCCGCGGCTACCAGCCGCGCGGCCGCATGCTCGGCGGTTCGAGCTCGCTCAACGCGATGATCTACATGCGCGGTCACCCTTCGGACTACGACGACTGGGCGGCCGCGGGCGCCAGCGGCTGGGCCTGGCGCGACGTGCTGCCGTATTTCCTGCGCGCGGAGAACAACGAGCGCGGCGCGAGCGACTTCCACGGCGTGGGCGGGCCGCTCAACGTGGCCGATCTGCGCTCGCCGAATCCCTTCGCGCGGCTGTTCGTCGAGGCCGCGAAGGAAGCCGGCCTGCCGGCCAACGACGACTTCAACGGCGCGCAGCAGGAGGGCGTCGGCCTGTACCAGGTGACGCAAAAGGGCGGCGAGCGCTGGAACGCGGCGCGCGCCTATCTGCACCCGGCGATGTCGCGTCCCAACCTCGCGGTCTACACCGGCGCGCACGCGCTGCGCGTGCTGTTCGCGGGCAGGCGCGCGACCGGGGTCGAGATCCGGCGCGCGGGGCGGACCGAAACCATCGCTGCGGCGCGCGAGGTGGTGCTTGCGGCGGGCGCGTTCCAGTCGCCGCAGCTTCTCA
Organism: Burkholderiales bacterium; assembly: GCA_035266805.1. Taxonomy (GTDB): domain Bacteria; phylum Pseudomonadota; class Gammaproteobacteria; order Burkholderiales; family SG8-39; genus DAHVFK01. Next base: position 5,994 of record DATFMS010000248.1, read on the forward strand.
TGTGCTCGGGCGTGGGCCCCGGCGAGCATCTGCGCGCGCTCGGGCTCGCCGTGGTGCACGACTCGCCCGGGGTGGGCGAGAACCTGCAGGACCATCCCGACTACATCATCAACCGCAAGCTGCGCTCGGGCGAGCTGATGGGCGTGTCGCTCGGCGGCGCCGTGCGCCTGGCGCGCGAGCTGCTGCGCTACCTGCGCGAGCGGCGCGGCATGCTGACCACCAATTTCGCCGAGGCGGGCGGCTTCGTGAAGAGCGAGCCAGGGCTCGAGCGACCCGACCTGCAGCTGCACTTCGTCATCGGCATCATCGACAACCACAACCGCACGCTGCACCTGGGGCACGGCCTGTCGTGCCACGTCTGCGTGCTGCGCCCGAAGAGCCGCGGCACGGTGCGGCTGGCGAGCCGCGACGCGCGCGACGCGCCGCTCATCGATCCCCGTTTTCTCGCCGAGCCCGAGGACCTGGCCGGGCTGGTGCGGGGCTTCAAGCTGGTGCGGCGCATCCTCGATGCGCCGGCGCTGGCCGCGTTTCCCTCGACCGAGCTGTACACCGCGAAGGTGCGCGACGACGCGGAGATCGAGCGCGCGATCCGCGCCCGCACCGACACCGTCTATCACCCGGTGGGGACCTGCCGCATGGGCAGCGACGCGGGCGCGGTCCTCGACCCCGAGCTGCGGGTGCGCGGCGTCGAAGGCCTGCGCGTGGCCGACTGCTCTGTGATGCCGAGCCTGATCGGCGGCAACACCAACGCGCCGGCGATCATGATCGGCGAGCGCGCGGCGGAATTCATGCGCCGCGCGCCCTAGGCGCGGATGACGCGTTCGAGCGCGACGCCGCGCGCGTCCATTTCGTACTCGAGTCCGCTGATCGGCGGGCGGCAGAAATGCCAGGTGAGGCCGGCTGGGGCGGCGCCGCGGGCGACGATTTCCTCTCCCAGGAACGGGTGCAGGTCGTGCACCGTGTAGACCTGGGTCGCCGAGACCGCGGCCCAGCCCGCGCCCAGGCCGCGCAGCCTTTGCGCCATCATGTCGAGTACCCAGCGCGCCTTGGCGCGCAGCCCCGCGGGCGAGACGTCGCCGCGCGCCACGATGTCCTCGGGAAAGCGTCCGCCTTCGGGCCACTCGCCGCTGCCGGCGACTACGAAGCTCGCGCCGGCGGGCTCGGCCGCAACCGTGTAGCAAAAGGCATGAAACGACGGCTCGGCGGGCGGATCTATCTCGGGCGCGACGTTGGAGCGTGCGACCGGGTTGAGCCCGGCGCGAAAGATGCCCCAGTCCTCGAGCACCGCGACGTAGCGCTGATTGAACTCGCCGAAACCGTCGAAGCTGAAAGGGCGGGGCGAGCGCAGCTCTGCGGCGCACAGCGCGCTGCGCGGGCGGCCGAGCGCCGCGAGATGCGACTCGATCGCCGCGAAACCCTGCGCCAGCGGCAGCGGGCGCGTGAAACGCGCGCGCTCGATGGCGAAGCCGGACAGAGCGATCACGCCCTGCGAGTAGGGGTATACGCCCTTGAGAAACGCGTAGCCGCCGTCTGCGAATTCGATCAACTCGGACATCGGGCCTAGACTCTACAGCATGGACGACGACGGGTTTCGCACATCGCTTTGGCGCGCCACCGCGCCGCCGGCGCCCCCGACCGGGGCGCTGGAGGGCGAGCAGCGTATGGACGTCGCGGTGATCGGGGCGGGCTACACGGGCTTGTCCTGCGCGCTCGCTCTGGCGCAAGGCGGCGCGCGCGTCGCGGTGCTCGAGGCGGGCGAAATCGGCCAAGGCGCATCCGGGCGCAACAACGGCCAGGTCATCCCGACCCTGTCGCGCGTCGATCCCGAAGAGCTCGCGGCGCGCACCGGGGACGGCTTCGTGCAGCTGGTATGCGACTCCGCGCAGGCGACTTTCGAGCTGATTCGCCGCCACGGCATGCAATGCGAAGCGGTGCAGAACGGCTGGGTGCAGCCGGCGCATACGCCAGGCCGCATGCGGCTCGCCGAAGCGCGCGCTGCGGCCTGGGGCCGCCTGGGCGCGCCGGTCGAGCTGCTCGACCGGGCCGGCGTCGAGCGCGTCACCGGGTCGGCCTTCTGGCACGGCGGCTGGCAGAACGCGAGCGGCGGCAAGCTCAATGCGCTGGCCTACTGCCGCGAGCTGGCGCGGACCGCGATCGGCTGCGGCGCACGCGTGCTCACGCAAAGCGCGGCGCAAAGCATCGAGCGCGCGGGAACGCTGTGGCGCGTCGCCACCGCGCGCGGCGGCGTGCGCGCCGAGCGCGTGGTGATCGCCACGCAGGCCTATTCCGGCGCGCTTTGGCCGGGCCTGGCGCGAAGCGTCTTCCCGGTGACCAGCTACCAGATGGCGACCGCGCCGCTGCCCGTGGCGGCGAGAAAGAGCGTGCTGCCGTTCGATCATGCCTGCTCGGATACGCACGGCGACCTGCATTTCTTCCGCTGGGACGCGGCCGGGCGGCTGGTCACCGGCGGCGCGCTGGTGCTGCCGTGGAACTGGCGCGCGCGGCTCGCGCGGCGCATCGGCGAGCGCGTGGCGCGCGTGTTTCCGCAGCTCGGTGTGCCGCGCTTCGAGTTCCAGTGGCACGGCCGGCTCGGCATCACGCTCGACCGGCTGCCGCACGTGCACGAGCTGGCGCCGGGCGTGCTCGCCTGGCTCGGCTGCAACGGGCGCGGGCTGGCCCTTGCCACCGCGATCGGCGGCGAGCTGGCGCGCGCCTGCCTCGGCACGCCGCTCGCTTCGCTGCCGTTGCCTTTCACGCCGCTCAGGCCGGTTTTCGGACACGCGCTCGCAACAGGCAAGGAAACGCTCGCGCTGCTGTACTACCGCTATCGCGACGCCCGGGAGATGGCGTGAATATAATGCGTCATCCATGCTGGAACTGTCCGCACTCGCCGTCGCCGCCGGCGCCACTTGGTTTTGGATCGACAGCCTGCGGGCGCGCGAGCGCGCCGTCAGGGCCGGGCGCGCCGAGTGCGGGCGGCACGGACTGCAGTTCCTCGACGAAACGGTGGCGATCGTGAAGCTGCGCCCGGCGCGCGACGACCAAGGGCGCCTGCGCCTGCGGCGCACCTACGCGTTCGAGTTCTCCGACACCGGCAATAACCGGCGCCAGGGCGTGATCGTCACGCTAGGCGGGCAGCTCGCCGATGTCCAGCTCGAGCCGTACCGGATCCAATGAGCAAGTGGCTCGAGGGGCGCGTGATCGAGAACCGTCGCTGGACCGAAGCGCTCTTCTCGCTGCGGGTGCAGGCGCAGCCGCTGCCGTTCGAGGCCGGGCAGTTCGTCAAGCTCGCGCTGGACGTCGACGGCGAGCGCGTCGCGCGGCCGTTTTCGTTCGTCAATCCGCCCCAGGCGCCGCTGCTCGAGTTCTACGGCGTGGTGGTCCCAGAAGGGCCGCTGTCGCCGCGGCTGGCCAGGCTGTCCGCGGGCGATGCTATCTATTTGTCGACCAATCCGTCCGGCTTCCTGGTGCTGTCGGAGGTGCCGGACGCCGAAACCCTGTGGCTGATGTCCACCGGCACCGGGCTGGCGCCGTTCCTGTCGATCCTGTGCACCGATACGCCGTGGCTGCGTTACAGGAACGTGGTGCTGGTGCATGCAGCGCGCTTCGCGAAGGAACTCGTCTACCGCGAGCTGCTCGATGCGATCGAGCGGGAGCGGGGCGGCGAGCGCTTTCGCCGCGTCAGCTTCGTCAGCCGCGAGGCGGCGCCGGGATCGCTTTCGGGACGCATACCGGCGGCGATCGGCGACGGGCGGCTGGAAGCCGCCGCGGGCGCGCAGCTGCGGCCCGAGAGCTCGCAGGTGATGCTGTGCGGCAACCCCGACATGCTGCGCGACGCGGGCGCTGCGCTCGCCGCGCGCGGCATGAAGAAGCATCGCCGTCGTACTCCGGGACAAATCACGGTCGAGAGTTTTTGGTGAAATATTTCACACGCGCCGTCATTCAGCCGCACGAAGGCATTTGGGGTTACGATTCCGCGGGGGAGCCGCCAACGGCGGGAGGCACGGTTTGAAAACGAGAGACTCGGAATGAGCGACTCTGCGCCGCTGCGGGCCACCGCGACCGAACCGGTTGCGCCCGCCGCGCAAGCACCGGCTCCGCGCGTCGAAGCGCCCGCGGCAGGCTACGGCAATCGCAACCGCTATACTGAGCTCGAGCACCAGGCGGTCCTCGCCAACGCCTCGATCGGCATCGCGTTCACCCGCGAGCGCAAGTTTTCGCTCTGCAATCCGAGGTTCGAGGAGATGCTCGGCTGGGGCCCCGGGGAGCTGATCGGCCAGCCGGGCGAGGTCATATA
>DATFMS010000249.1:0-2784 GCA_035266805.1 Burkholderiales bacterium
CTCGGCCGTTGCTCGGACCAAACGTGCCAGGAATCCTGTCATGCCGCGCCGCACACGAATCTCGCTTGCCGGCTTGCCGCTGCATCTCGTCCAGCGCGGCAACAACCGCACAGCGTGCTTCCTGTCGGTCGAAGACTACCGCGCCTACCTGCACTGGCTGCACCGCTACGCCGAGCCGCTCGGCGTCCGGCTGCATGCCTACGTCCTCATGAGCAACCACGTGCACCTGCTGCTCACCCCGGAGCGCCCGCAACACGCCTCGCGCCTCATGCAGGCATTGGGGCGGCGCTACGTGCGCTACATCAACGAGAAGTACGGACGCAGCGGCACGCTGTGGGAGGGGCGCTTCCGCGCCTGCGGCGTGGACGCCGAGGACTACCTTCTCGCCTGCATGCGCTACATCGAGCTCAACCCGGTGCGCGCTGGACTCGCGGCGTCGCCCGAGAGCTACCGCTGGTCGAGCTTCCGCCACAACGGCCAAGGGCTCGACGATCCGCTTCTCTGCGCGCACCCGGTCTACGCTGCGCTGGGAAGCGACGCGGCCTCGCGGCGGTCAGCGTACCGTGCGCTGTTTTGCAGTCAACTGGACGAGGGGACGGTGGCCGATATCCGCGCCGCCACCCACAGGGGCCACCTGCTCGCGGCCGACGCCGTTCGCAAGCGGGCCGAAGCGTCGCTCGGCCGGCCGCTCGGCCCCGCGCCGCGCGGACGTCCGCGCGGGACGAATAAATCGACTCTGACCCCGATTACTCGGTGAGCTCAGCTGCCGGACACCGTGCCGACGAGCCAGGAGGAGCTGACTCCGGTCAAGGCGATCTGCTCGCCCGGACGCAGGCAGCGATTGCGGCTCATCTGATGGTTGTCCACGACGTCGATGCTGCGGCCATCGCGCAACTCGATCGTGTTGTGGCAGTGGTTCAAGCCCTGCGCATCGGGCTCGCAGTCGGTGTCGCTCCTGACCACGCCGACGACCTTCTCGCCCGCGGCCAGGGCGCGCCCCTGCGCGACCTGCAGCAGGTAGCGCCCGCCGGCACCGTTGTCGTGCCAGGACGAGATCGACGCGCCGGGCGGAATGGGCGGCTTCTCGCTCGACGTGTTCGCACTGCACGAAACAAGGGCGGCTGCGCCCACCACTACCAGCGCGCCGAGCAGCCATCGATGTCCGGCGCCGTTCCACGATTGCATTTTCATGCTTCCCTCTTCGCTTGGTCTTGTCGCTTGCACGCTGAAGGTTCCCAATGGGGCAAGGTCAAGCGATTCCGGCCGGCGAGGGCGAATCGACCAGCCGGAAGTTTTACCGCCGTCAATAAATCGACTCTGACCCCGATTATTCAGACGGACTCGCGCAGGGTGAGCGCGGGGGATGCCTTGAGCACCTTGCGCGACGAGAGCCAGGCGTTGAGCGACAGCAGCACGAGGCCGGACAGCGGCCCGGCGAGCAGCAGCATGGGGCTCGGCGGCAGGTCGAGGTCGAACACGCGCTGCGCCAGCAACTGGCCGATGGCCGCCGCGCCGGCGGTGGCGAGCACGCCGGCGACCAGGCCCATGGCGAGGAACTCGACCCGCTGGCTGCCGGCGACCTGCGCGCGCGAGGCGCCGTAGACGCGCATCACCGCGGCCTCGCGCCGGCGCTCGTCCTCGGTCGAGACCAGCGCCGAGTACAGCACCAGCAGGCCGGCGCCGAGCGCGAACAGGAACACGAACTGGACCGCGGTGATGAGCTGGTCGATCACGCCCTGGGCCTGGCGCACCGCGGCGCCGACGTCGACCACGGTGAGGTTGGGGAACTGCTGCGTCAGCGCCTGCATCGCGCGCTCCTCGTCCGGCGCGACGCGGAACGCGGTGATGAAGCTGGTCGGCATGCCGCGCAGCAGCGCCGGCGGCGCGATGACGAAGAAGTTGACCTTCATCGAGTCCCAGCGCAGCTTGCGCAGCGAGGTGATGCGGCCGCTGAAGGACTGCCCGCCGGCGGTGAAGGTGAGCTCATCGCCGAGCTTCCAGCCGAGCGTGCCCGCGATGCCCTCCTCGACCGAGAGCTGGTGCGCGTCGCCGCCCTTTTTCCACCACTCGCCGGCGGCGAGCTGGTTGTGGCCCGGCATCTCGTCGGCGTAGGACAGGTTGAACTCGCGCTCGACCAGGCGCTTGGCGCGCTCGTCGGTGTAGTCGCTCTCCGACACCGGCTTGCCGTCGTGCGATACCACGCGCCCGCGCACCATGGGGTAGATCTCCGGCACGCCGATGCCGCGCGCGGCGAAGAACGACTTCACCGGCGCCAGCTGGTCGGGCTGGATGCCGAGCACGAAGCGATTCGGCGCGTCGGGCGGCGCGGCGCGGCGCCAGGCGTCGACCAGGTCGTTGCGGGTGAAGCCGAGCAGCAGCACCGCGGTCAGCCCGAGCGCGAGGCTCGCGACCTGGATCGCGTTGCCGCGCGCGTGGCGCTTCAAGTTCGCCAGGCCGTAGCGCAGCGCGGTGCTGTTGGCGCCCGCCAGCCGCGCCACCGGCGCGCTCGCCGCGGCGCGCAGCGCGAGCCAGGCCGCGGCGTAGAACAGCGCGACCGCGACGCCGAAGCCGCCCACCACGTAGGCACCCAGGCGCAGGTCGCCGGCCTGCCACAGCAGCAGCGCCGCGAGCGAGCCCAGGCCCAGCGCGTACACCGCCAGCGTGCCGCGCCGCGGCGCGCCCGACTCGCGCCGGATGACGCGCAGCGCGGGGACGTTCTTCAGCTGCACCAGCGGCGGCAGGGCGAAGCCGAGCAGCAGCACCAGCCCGACCAGGAAGCCCTGC
>DATFMS010000250.1:0-6746 GCA_035266805.1 Burkholderiales bacterium
TTCCCCGCGCTGCAGGCCGGCACGATCGACGGCACGGAATGGGTCGGCCCGTTCAACGACCTCGCCTTCGGCTTCTACAAAGTCGCGAAGTTCTACTACTGGCCGGGATTCCACGAGCCGAACACGACCGGCGAGGTGCTGGTCAACAAGAAGGTGTGGCAGGGCCTGTCGAAGGAGCACCAGGAGATCATCCGCACGGCGGTAACGGCCGAGTCGACGAACGAGTACGCCGAGTTCGCGTACAAGAACGCCGACTCGCTCGACGTGCTGATCAACAAGCACGGCGTCCAGTTGCGCCAGTTCTCGCCCGAGATGCTGAAGGGCTTCTACGACGCGGCGCAGGACGTCGTCGCCGAGATCGGCAATAAGGATCCCTTCACCAAGAAGGTCTACGACAACTTCATGGCGGCCCGCGCCAAGGCGATCGGTTGGAGCAAGCTCGCCGAGCAAGGGTTCATGAACGCCCGCGGCGCCAGCTTCAAGGGTTGAGCGTCGGCGGTGTGAGCGCTCTCGCGGCGGGATCGTGTGATCCCGCCGGGATGAGCGCGTCTATAAGAAGAAGCGCGAAATGAACGGCCTCAAGCGGATCGCGACCGCGATCGACCTGATCAATGATTGGATCGGGCGCGTCCTGGCGTGGCTCACGCTCGGCATGGTGCTGGTCACGTTCGGCGTGGTGCTGATGCGCTACGTCTTCGGCCTGGGGTCGACTCTGCTCCAGGAATCGGTCGTCTACATGCACGCCTTCGTGTTCATGGGCTGCGCGGGCTTCGCGCTGGTCCACAACGGGCACGTGCGCTGCGACATCTTCTACAGCATTGCTTCGGCGCGCGGCAGGGCGGTGATCGACATCATCGGCACGTTCGCGTTCCTGATTCCGATGTGCATCCTCATCTTCTGGGTCACCTGGCCATACGCTGCGGCGTCCTGGGCGGTGCTCGAAGGCTCGCCGGAAGGGCGCATGGGCATTCCGGCGGTGTTCCTGCTCAAGACCCTGATCCTGGTGTTCGCCGGACTGCTCGGCCTGCAATCGGTGTCGCTGGTGTTGCAGTCGGCGCTGTTCCTCGCCCGCGTGACGCCGTCGCGAGGCAAATTCGACGGCGAAGCGGAGCACGGCGAATGATCGCGCAATTCGGCGAGTGGCTCGATCTCGCCATGTTCGTCGTGCTGTGCGTGCTGGTTCTGCTCGGCTACCCGATTGCGTTCACGCTCGCCGGCACGGCGCTGATCTTCGGCCTGCTCGGCATGACGATGGGGGTGTTCGACGCTGACTTCCTGGGCGTGTTCCCGAACCGCATCTTCGGCGTCATGACCAACGAAGTGCTGATCGCGGTGCCGCTGTTCATCTTCATGGGAGTCATGCTCGAGCGCTCGAAGGTCGCCGAGGAACTGCTCGACACCATGGGGCAGCTCTTCGGCCGCCTGCGCGGCGGCCTGGGAATCTCGGTCTCGGTGGTTGGCGCGCTGCTCGCCGCATCGACCGGCATCGTCGGCGCCACCGTCGTTACCATGGGCCTGCTCTCGCTGCCGACCATGCTGCGGCGCGGCTACGACCCCAGGCTCGCCTGCGGATCGATCGCTGCGGCAGGCACGCTCGGGCAGATCATTCCGCCGTCGATCGTGCTGGTGGTGCTGGGTGACCAGATTTCCAACGCGCACCAGGAAGCGCAGCGCCTGCTCGGCAACTTCTCCCCTGAACCGGTGGGGGTGGGCGACCTGTTCGCCGGCGCGCTGATCCCAGGGCTCGCGCTGGTGGGCATGTACATCCTGTATCAGATCGGCCTCGCCTTCCTCAAGCCGAGCGCCTCGCCGGCGATTCCGCGCGACGATTCAATGCAGTCCGGCAACATGACGGGCCGAGTGATGCACGCGCTGGTCGCGCCGCTGGTGCTGATCGTCTCGGTGCTCGGCTCGATCCTGGTCGGCATCGCCACGCCGACCGAGGCGGCGGGGGTGGGCGCGATCGGCGCCACGCTGCTCGCCGGGCACCGTCTCGCCGAGGGCAAGCCGCTGCCGGTCTACACCGCGGCGGTCAGCCTGGTCGGCGTGATCATCCTGACGAGCTTCGTCGACATGCGGGTGACGCGCGACCAGGTCACGGCGCTCGAGTACGTCTCGACCGCGCTCGCCATGCTCATGTGCCTCGGCATCCTGTGGGGGTTGCTGGTCGCGCTCGCGCGCGTGTTCCGCGACGACACCCTTGTCCAGGTGACGCGGACCACGGCGCGCCTGAGCTCGATGATTTTCGTCATCATCATCGGCGCGCAGCTGTTCTCGCTCGTGTTCCGCGGCCTCGGCGGCGACGACATGGTGCACGAGTTTCTCGGCGGAATTCCCGGCGGCGCGCTCGGCGCGATGATCGTGGTGATGGGATTGATGTTCGTGATGGGGTTCTTTCTGGACACCATCGAGATTCTGTTCATCGTGGTGCCGATCGTCGGCCCGGCGCTGCTCAAGTTCGGGCTCGACCCGATCTGGCTGGGCATCATGATGGCGGTCAACCTGCAGACCTCCTTCCTGACTCCGCCGCTCGGCTACGCGCTTTTCTACCTGCGCAGCGTGGCGCCGCCCGAGGTCACGACCATGCACATCTATCGAGGCGTCGTACCGTTCGTGATCATCCAGCTGCTGATGCTCGTCGTGCTCGCCCTGTTCCCGGCGATGGCGACCTGGTTGCCGCACGTCATCTTCCGCTAGCCGGCGGAGTTGCTTGGTTCGCCTTGGAGCTACGGCCTCCGAACGCAGAAATCCGGAGACAGGTTGCCCGGATAACGGCAAGTAAATAGGGGGCGTACGGTCATTGAGGCGAGCAGATGCGTCGGCTTGATGCGTCCGCTCTCGATGGCCGCAACGTCCGCCGCGTGTACCTGGTCGATGAAGTCTCTATCCCACGCGCGCTCGGGATCGAAATTCGGTCCGATTCCGCGATCGATGAAGGCATCGAGCACGTTTCGGAACGGAATGAACATCTTGAACGAAAATCTCTCGATGAGCAGGGGCAGAATATCCTGCGCCCGTATTCCTTCGAAGCCCGCCTTGGAGCAATCGTAGTTGACGTATTCCTCAGTAGTGGCTCCAAGCAAGTGGTTGTGCCGATAGGACGCCGGAAGCCTTCGCCAGAACTCGTTTACGATCTCGTGCGCTTCGGGCCAGCGCATGTGGCCGTTGCGGCCGATCATGTCGCTGGTGAGGAATATCCCCTTGGGCAGCAGTGCGTCCCGAATCGCATCGAACAGACCCTCGAGATTGACGACGTGATGAAGGGACTGATAGGCGATGATCGCCGTGTAGACCTGCCCCGCTGGCCGCCAGGCATTGAAGTCGCCTCGCAAGGGCACGATAAATTCGCCGACCCCCTGCGATTTCGCCTGCATGGCGCCGCGACGGAGCATTTCGGCGTTGATATCCATGCATTCGATCACGAAGTCGCGCCGGCCCGCCGCCTGCAGGCGCTCGGCAAAACGGATTTCGGTATCGCAGTTTCCGCTTCCAACGCTCAGGATCCGGTGCGGCCCGGCGCATCGCTCCATCGCTTCGAGAAGTTCGCGAATGAAGAGTTCGTCATCCGTGCGGAAACCGAATGATTCGAGCAGCGGAGCGAGATACTTCTCGGAGCAGTAATGCTCCATCGCAGGCACGTCGTGCACCTGCTCCACGGAGGCATAGATTCCCTGCTCGATCAACAGCTTCAGCCGGTAACGCAGACCGCTCGCCGGTCGCTGGCGCGCGCCGGCATCGGTCGGCCGGTAGAGGATGCGCTTGACGACGGGAAGCAGCCCTGTTCGCTTGAGGATCGACCTGGCGAGGCTGAGGGACCTGACGAGCATTCGCGCCTTCTCTTATCGATTTCGAATCAAATGCCGCAGGGCTCGACCGCCATACCCCGCCGGATCGTGCCGCCGCTCTCGATGCGGCAGTTGAGCCCCGAGCGGTTGATGAGCGGCTTGAACACCTTCTTGCCGAGCAGGTTTTCCAGATACAGGCAGGGCACGTTGAGCCGCTCGCCGTGGAGCACGCAATCGCCGACCCTGAAATAGCGTCCCACCAGGTGGTTGAGCGGCACGCCGCGCGTGGTGAGGTTGCGCCGGTGCTCGTGCGGGGCGAGCTCGATGCCGTGATCGCGGGCGAGGGCCTCGAGCGTTTCAAACTCGATCAGCGTGACCTCGCGGTCGACGTTATGGCGGTCCGAATAGGTTCCGCTGCGTGTGGCGTAGCGGTCGCCCTCGATGCCGATGCCGGGCACGAGGCGGGCCTCGGCCAGCGCGCGCATCGGCTGCGACCCGGCGTCAGCAATGTGGATGTGCAGCAGTTCGCCCTTCCAGCTCATGACCGATATAATTGCACACTCCCCTCAAGGCAAGATTCCAGCCCATGAAAGTCCTGGTCAGCGTCAAGCGCGTGGTCGATTACAACGTCAAGGTGCGGGTCAAGTCCGACGGCAGCGGCGTCGAGACGGCGAACGTCAAGATGTCGATGAATCCTTTCGACGAAATCGCGGTCGAGGAGGCGATGCGGATGAAGGAGGCCGGCGTCGCGACCGAGGTGGTGGTGGTCTCCTGCGGCCCGCTGGCCTGCCAGGAGACGCTGCGCACCGCGCTTGCGATCGGCGCCGACCGCGCGATCCTGGTCGAGACCGGCGCCGAGCTGCAGCCCCTGGCGGTGGCGAAGCTCCTGAAATCGGTGGTTGAGAAGGAAAAGCCGGGGCTGGTGATCATGGGCAAGCAGGCGATCGACGACGACGCCAACCAGACCGGGCAGATGCTCGCCGCGTTGACGGGCTGGCCGCAGGCCACCTTCGCCTCGAAGGTCAAGATCGAAGGCGACAAGGCGCAGGTCACGCGCGAGGTCGACGGCGGCCTCGACACCATTTCGATCAAGCTGCCGGCGGTGGTGACCACCGACCTGCGCCTGAACGAGCCGCGCTACGTCACGCTGCCGAACATCATGAAGGCGAAGAAGAAGCCGCTCGAGAACCTCAAGCCCGACGCGCTCGGGGTCGACGTCGCGCCGCGCCTGAAGACGCTCAAGGTCGCTGAGCCGCCCAAGCGCAAGGGCGGAGTCAAGGTGCCGGACGCCAAGGCGCTGGTCGAGAAACTCCGAAATGAAGCCAAGGTGATCTGATGGCCATCCTCGTTTTTGCCGAGCACGACAACAAGGCGCTGAAGAAGGCGTCCCTCAGCACCGTCGCCGCGGCGCAGAAGATCGGCGGTGAGATCCACCTCCTGGTCGCCGGGCACGAGTGCGCCGAAGCCGCCCAGGCCGCCTCGCAGGTCGCGGGCGTGGCCAAGGTGCTGCACGCCGACGCGCCGCAGCTCGACGACGAGATCGCCGAGAACGTCGCCGCGCTCATCGTCTCTCTCGCCAAGAGCTATTCGCACCTGCTCGCGCCGGCGACCTCGAACGGCAAGAACGTCATGCCGCGCGTGGCGGCGCTGCTCGACGTGCAGCAGATCTCCGAAATTACCGCGGTCGACTCGCCCGATACCTTCCAGCGCCCGATCTACGCCGGCAACGCGATCGCCACGGTGCAGTCGGCCGACCCGATCAAGGTGATCACCGTGCGCGCCACCGGCTTCGACGCGGTGGCCGCGAGCGGCGGCTCGGCGCCGGTGGAGAAGGTCGACGCGCCGGCGGACAGCGGGCTGTCGTCTTTCGTCGGGCGCGAAGTTTCCAAGTCGGAGCGCCCGGAGCTCACCTCGGCGCGGGTGGTGGTCTCGGGCGGGCGCGGCATGGGCTCGGGCGAGAACTTCAAGCTGCTCGAGCCGCTGGCGGACAAGCTCGGCGCGGCGATGGGCGCCTCGCGAGCCGCGGTCGACGCCGGTTTCGTGCCGAACGACTGGCAGGTGGGGCAGACCGGAAAGATCGTCGCCCCCGAGCTGTACGTCGCGGTCGGCATCTCGGGCGCGATCCAGCACCTGGCGGGGATGAAGGACAGCCGGGTCATCGTCGCGGTCAACAAGGACGAGGAGGCGCCGATCTTCTCGGTCGCCGATTACGGCATCGTCGGCGACCTGTTCCAGGTCGTGCCGCAGCTGGTGGAGGAGCTGAACAAATGACCGCCTACGTCGCGCCCCTGAAGGACATGCGGTTCGTGCTGAACGAGCTGGCGGGGCTCGGCGAGGTGGCGAAGCTTCCCGGCTGCGAGGAGGCGGCTCCGGACACGGTCGATGCAATTCTCGAGGAAGCCTCGAAGTTCGCTACCCAAGCGCTTGATCCACTTAATTTTTCTGGGGATCAAGAAGGATCGAAATGGGACGCCGGCACGGTCACCACGCCGAAGGGCTTCAAGCAGGCCTACCGGCAGTTCGTCGAGGGCGGCTGGAACGCGCTGCCGCTCGAGGCCGAGTGGGGCGGACAGGGCCTGCCGAAGCTGGTCGCCACTCCGGTGGACGAGATGTGGGTCTCGGCCAACATGTCGTTCTCGCTCTGCCCGCTGCTGACCCAGGGCGCGATCGAGGCGCTGCTGACCGCCGGCTCGGAGGCGCTGAAGAAGACCTTCCTGCCGAAGATGGTCGAGGGGGCCTGGACCGGCACCATGAACCTGACCGAGCCGCAGGCCGGCTCCGACCTCGCGCTGGTGCGCACCAAGGCGGCGCGCGAGGGCGACCACTACCTGATCTCGGGGCAGAAGATCTTCATTACTTACGGCGAGCACGACCTGACCGAGAACATCGTGCACCTGGTGCTCGCGCGTACCCCTGACGCGCCCGAAGGCGTGAAAGGGATCTCGCTCTTCGTGGTGCCGA
>DATFMS010000251.1:0-5261 GCA_035266805.1 Burkholderiales bacterium
GGCGAGCCCGAGCGCCGGCGCGAGCAGCGCCTGGCCGGGCGCGCCGAGCGCGATCAGCAGCACCAGGCCCGCCGCGCCGAGCATGCCGCCCGCGGCGACGAGGTCGTGGCGCGCGGTGCGGGTCGCGACCCAGCCGCCGGCGAGGATTCCCCCCGCGCCGCCGAGCAGGAACGCGGTCAGCGCCGACGAGGCGAGCGCGACCGGCGCGGCGTACAGCGCGGTCAGGCTCGCGACGCCGAAGGTCTGCATGCCGGTCAGCCCGCACGAGAACAGGAAGAAGAAGAAAAAGCACATCAGCACCGGCGCCGCCGTGAGCACCCGCACGTCGCCGGCCAGGGTCGGCGCGGCCGCGCCCGGGTGCGGCCGGCGCAGCTCGACCGTGATCGCCTCGCGCTGCGTCAGCAGCACGCCGATCATGACGATGCCGAGCGCGGCGGCGGCGAGCAGCGCGGCGTGCCAACCGTAGACGCTCGAAATGCCGACGCAGAACAGCGGCGCCAGCGCCCAGCCGAGATTGCCGCCGATGCCGTGGAAGCTGAAGGCGTAGCCGAGTCGCGCGCTGTCGACGCGCGCGTTGAGGATCGCGAAGTCGGCCGGGTGGAACACGCTGTTGCCCACGCCGGCGACGAGCGACGCGAGCAGCAGCAGCGGATAGGCGTGCGCCAGCCCGGCGAGCAGAATGCCGCCCGAGCACAGCGCGAGCCCCCCCACCAGCACGCGGCGCGCGCCGAAGCGGTCGACCGCGAACCCGGCCAGCGTCTGGCACACGCCCGAGACGACGTAATACAGCGCCGACGCCGCGCCGAGCTCGGCATAGGAAACGCCGAGGTCGGCCTTGATCAGCGGGAACAGCACCGGGATGACGAGCTGGTAGAAGTGCGACAGCGAATGCGCGCTGGCAATCAGGCCGATGACCTTGGCATCCTGGCGCAGCGGGCGGACGGCGGTGTGCATGCGCTTAGGCTACCGCAAGACCGCCGACGAAGCGCGAGATGGCACCGAGCGTCGCTTCGGGCTGGTCGCGGAACGGGCTGTGGCCGCAGCGCTCGAGCTCGACCAGTTCGCACGGCCCCTTGACCTTGAGCGCGATCGCGCGCAGCTGCGCCATGGTGCCGTACTGGTCGTCGCGGCCCTGGATCGCGAGCACCGGGCAGGTGATCGCCGGCAGGTACTCCTCGATGTTCCAGTCCAGGAACTCGGGGTCGAGCCAGACGTCGTTCCAGAGGTAGAACGAGCGCCGCGGGTCGCGATGGTACTTGCCCAGGCGCTGCGCCAGGTCGCTGCTCTCGAACTCGCGCTTGGCCTGCTCGATGCTGCGCACGCAGACCTCTTCAACGAACACGTGCGGCGCCATCAGCGCCAGCGCGCGCACCGGGTTGCCGGCGCCGGCGTAGATGAGCGCGATCGACGCGCCGTCCGAGTGCCCGACCAGGATCGGGGCGCGGATCCCGCTCTCGGCCAGCACCGCCGGCAGCGCCTCGAGCGCCTCCTCGTGCATGAAGCGCACGCTGCGCCGCGGCTCGGCGAGCACGTCGGAGTGGCCGTAGCCGTAGCGGCTGTAGACCAGCGCCGGGCAGCCGGTGGCCTTGGACACGCGCAGCGGAAAGTCGCGCCACTGGCGGATCGAGCCCAAGCCCTCGTGCAGAAATACCAGTGCGGGTTTTGCGGCATCGTCGCCCTCGAACCATTCATATTCGAGCCTGTGCCCGCCAGCAGTGAGAAACGGCATGCGCGCGAGAATATCATTCGCGCATAATGCGCGCTCGATGCGCGCCGCCGCCTACCTCATCCTGCTCGCCACCCTGACGCTGTGGTCGGGCAACTGGATCGTGGCGCGCGCGGTGCGCGCGGACGTCGCGCCCGGCGTCGCCACCCTGGGGCGGCTCGTGCTGGTGCTCGCGCTGCTGCTGCCGCTGGTGTGGCGCACGCTGCCGGGCAAGCTCCGTCCGCTCGGGCGGCGCGACTGGCGCGTGCTCGCCGCGCTCGGTTTCTTCGGCGGCGGCCTGCACCTGGCGATGCAGTGGCTCGGGCTGCACTTCACCACCGCCACCAGCGGCACGCTGTATCTGTCCACCTCGCCGATCTTCATCCTGCTGCTCGCCGCGCCGCTGCTGGGCGAGCCGATCCGGGGCCGGCAGTGGACCGGCGTCGCGATCTCGTTCATCGGCGTGTCCCTGATCGCCACCCACGGCGACCTGGAAGGCGTCGCCACCCTGTCGTTCAACGTCGGCGACCTGCTCGCGCTCGGCTCGATGGCGATGTGGGCCTCGTACACCGTGTTCCTGCGCCTGCGGCGCGACGCGCTCAACACGCTCGAGTTTCTGACCATCGTCTGCGCCTTCGGCGTGCTGTGGATGACGCCGTGGGTGCTGTGGGAGGTCGCGCACGGCACCCGCGTGCTGCTGTCGGCGCGCGGCCTGCTGGCGGTGGCCTACTCGGCGATCGGCTCGCTGCTGCTCGCCTACGCCGGCTGGAGCTATGTCGTCACACGCCTGGGCGCCGCGCGCGCCGGCGTCACCATGCACCTGATGCCGGCGCTCGGCGTGCTGATGGCGGCCATCTTCCTCGGCGAGGTGCCGCACTGGTTCCACTTCGCCGGCATCGCGCTGATCCTTTCGGGCGTCGCGCTGTCCTCGTCGCGCCCGCGCGCCGCCGCCGCATGAAGCCGGTCGCCTTCGACGCCGCGCTGCGCGCGCGCCTGATCGAGAACATCGCGCGCAGCGAGCACGCCCCGCTCGAGGCGCGCAAGCTCAAGCGCGCCGCGGTGTGCGTCATCGTCGCCGATGACGGCCGCGGCGAGGCGGCGCTGGTGCTCACCCGGCGCGCCGAGCACCTGAGCACGCACTCGGGGCAGTTCGCGCTGCCCGGCGGGCGCGTCGACAGGGGAGAGAGCGCGCTCGATGCGGCGCGGCGCGAAGCGCGCGAGGAAATCAATCTCGAGCTCGCGCCGGATGACTTTCTCGGCCGGCTGGACGACTACCCGACGCGCTCGGGCTACCTCATCACTCCGCTCGTCGCGTGGTGCGCGCGACGCGCCCGCTTCGTGCCCAACCCCGCGGAAGTCGCGCAGATCTACCGCGTGCCGCTGGCCGACATCGGCCGGCCGGGCTCGCCGCAGTTCGTCTCCATCCCCGAATCCGAGCAGCCGGTGATCCGCTACCCCCTGCTCGGCACACTGATCCACGCCCCCACCGCGGCGGTGATGTACCAGTTCATGGAGGTCGCCCTGCTCGGCCGCGCCACTCGCGTCGCCCACCTCGAGCAGCCGGTGTGGGCCTGGCGCTAGGCGCTCAGCAGACCGCGGCGCAGTAATTGCGCCACCGTGCGCGCGGACGAGACGCGCGCCGACAGCAGCGGGGGTCGAACCTGCGCGTTCTCTTCCATCGCCTTTGCCGCCCATTGCAGCTGGCGCAGCAGCTCCTCCAGCTCGTCGAAAGTAGCGTCGATTTCATCCGTGTGGCGTAGTGACATGACAATTATCCTTGTCAGAACTTGAACAGAGCGCCAACACTGACGACGTCGAAATCCGAGCTGCCCACGGTGCTGCCGCCGACGCTCTGATACGCCTGGTACTCGGCGCGGAAGGCGATCTGCTGCGAGAACTCGTAGCGGCCGCCGACCCCGAAGGTGATGTCCGTGTTGGTGTCGCTGCCCGAAAACCCGGCGTTCGAGCGCAGCTTCGTGTCGCCGCGATAGCCGCCCAGCTTGCCGTAGACGGAAAACCGGTTCCGCAGCGGAAGCGTTCCGACCGCGACCAGTTCCCACACGTTCGCCGTGACCTCGCCGTTGACGCCGAACCCGGTCGCTTTGACCTTGCCGAAGTCGTGGTAGCCGAGCTCCACGGCGAAATTGCGGTCGATCTGGTAACCGCCGAGGATTCTCCACGCGGTGTCGCTGTCGTTGCAGGTGACGCCCGGCACGATGATTCCGCTGCAGCCGTCCGACGCGGTGGTCTGGCCGATCGAGGCGCCCGCGAAGAACCGATGCAGGTCTTGCGCGGCGGCGGGGGTCGCAACCGACGTGCCGGCGGCGAGAGCGAGAAAGGTGATGGCCGATCTTGCGATTTTCATTGTCTCTCCTTTCACTTGTAATCCCCCTACGTCTTATCTTTGCTCGTTGGGCCGGTGCGCTGTCAATCGGATTTGCGCGCTCGTCGCTGCCGGCCGACAGTTCTCTGTCTCTTTTGCGCCATTGCGCGCGTTACTCTGTCGCCCGAGGGCGACACTTGCTAGGCTTCACCCTTTCGTTCTTGGGCAGAGACGCATGGGCGCGAAAAGCGAGATATGGCCGAACGGAATTCCGGCGCTGGGCCAGGTCGCGCGGCGCTCGCGCGCCGTGACGGCGCGCGACATCGAGCTGTTCACCGACATCAGCGGCGACCGCAATCCGCTGCACTACGACGAGCAGGCGGCGCGCAAGACCCGCTTCGGCGGCATCGTGGTGCAGGGCGGCGTCACCAGCGCGATCCTGAACGCCGTCGTCGCCGAGGACCTTCCGGGGCCCGGCACCGTGTTCCTGCAGGTCAACTGGAACTTCAAGGCGCCGGTGCGGCCCGGCGACACCATCACCGGCGAGGTCAAGGTGACCAAGGTGCGCGACGACAAGCCGATCACGGAGCTCGAGACGCGCGTGCTGCTCGCCGACGGCACGGTGGTGCTCGACGGCAACGCGGTCTGCTATACGATGCCGCTCGAAGGCGGCAAACGGTCGGCGCCCGGCGTGCCGGCCTAACGCGCCCCGGGGTGGCTTCCCGCCCGCTGCGGCAACAGGAAGATGCAGGCGGCCATGAACAGCGCAATCAGCGACGACGAGCTGAAGCGGCTCAGGTCGAAGCCGCCGTGCGAATGCGGCTTGGTTAGCAGATCGCCGAGCGTCGCGCCGAGCGGCCGCGTTAGGATGAACGCCGACCAGAACAGCAGCGTGCGCGACATGCGGCTGAAGAAGTACGCGCCGGCGACCAGTGCGATTGCGGCGGCGAAGAACAGCGCCCCGCCTTCGTAGCCCAGGCCCGAGCGGTCGGCGAGGAAATCGCCGAGCGCGGTGCCGAGCGTGTTCGAGAACAGGATCGCGGTCCAGTAGAACGCTTCCACCCTCGGCGAAGTGATGTGCTCGAAGCTGATCGCCCCGAGCCGCAGCTTCCACATCGTGAGCACCGCCATCAGGACCGCGAACAGAAACAGCGACCCGCCGACGTAGCCGATGCCGAGCGAGCGGTCGGAGAAGTCGGCCATCGTGGTGCCGGCGGTCGTCGTGGCGACGAT
>DATFMS010000252.1:0-14131 GCA_035266805.1 Burkholderiales bacterium
CTGTTCGAGCGGCAGATTCACCTGCGCATGCCGTTCCGCTTCGGGGTGGTGACGCTGACGGCCGCGCCGCAGGCCTATGTGCGCGCATCCATCCGGCTCGAGGATGGCCGGCGGGCCGCGGGTGCGGCGGCGGAAATGATGGCGCCAAAATGGTTCGACAAGAGCCCCGCCCTGTCGGACGAGGACAACGTCGCTCAGCTGCGCAACTCGCTGGCGACGGCGCGCGAGGCCTACCTCGCCGGTCGCGCCAATACCGCCTTCGGGCACTGGCGTGAGAACTACGCGCCGCTAATTGCCGGTGGCGCGCTGCGCGGCCTGAACGGCCTGGTGGCGTGCTACGGGCCGGCGCTTATCGACCGTGCGCTGCTCGATGCGCTGTGCCGCGCGCTGGTGGTGTCCTTCTACCGCGCGGCGAGGTCGAACCTGCCGGGAATCGAGCAGCCCGGCCTGGATATGACCGCGTTCCTGTCGGGTCTTGCGCCGCAAGCGACGATCGCCGCCCGCCACACGGTCGGCTTGGCGGACCCGATCACCGCCGGCGACCTCGGCCAGCGGCTGAACGACGGCCTGCCGGAGACGCTGGAGGAGGTCGTGGCGCGCTACGGCCAGCGCTATTTCAAGCTCAAGGTGGGCGGCGAGCCGCGCGCCGCGGTGGAGCGCCTGGCAGCGATCGCCTCCGTGCTCGACCGGATCGAGGACCCGTACCACGCAACGCTGGACGGCAACGAGCAGTACGGCGATGTGGAGGGCGCACTCGAGCTTTGGCGGCGCGTGGTCGAGGAGCCGCGCCTGGTGCGGCTCGCGCGCAGCGTGCTATTCGTCGAGCAGCCGATCCGGCGTGCGAGCGCACTGGCGCGCGACATCTCGCCGCTGGCGCGCGAGATACCGGTCATCATCGACGAGTCGGACGACTCGCTCGAGGCCTTCCCGCATGCGCGCACGCTGGGCTACGCGGGGGTGTCATCGAAAACCTGCAAGGGCCTGTACAAATCGCTGATCAACGCCGCGCGCTGCGCGCTGTGGAACCGTGACCAGGGCGCCGGGCGCTGCTTCATGAGCGGCGAGGACCTGACCGTGCAGGCGGGCCTGGCGCTGCAGCAAGACCTCGCGCTGGTGTCGCTGCTTGGCCTGCGCCATGTCGAGCGTAACGGGCATCACTACGTCAACGGCATGGCGGCGGCGCCCGATTCCGAGCAAAGCGAGTTCCTCGCCGCCCACCCCGACCTCTACCAGAGAAGCTACGGCGCGGTGCGGCCGCTGATCCGCGATGGGATGCTCGCGATGGGCTCGCTCGACTGTCCGGGCTACGCGAGCGGTGCGTTGCCTGACTGGGCGTCGCTGCGCGCGCTGAACGTCTCGGCGCAGGTTGCGGCGAAATCGCCGATCAGCCGGTCGACTTCCTCGGAGGCTTCGAGCTGAGGGAAGTGACCGACGCCGGGGACGATTTCGATCCGCGCCGCCGGCGCCAGGCGCTTGACGAGGTCGAGCCAGGGGGTGGTCTCGCCGGGCGAGAGCGCCACCCGCACCCGTTGCGCGTTGACGTTGGTGCTTTGCACCACCAGCAGCGGCGCGCCGAGCGTGGACAGGGCGCGCTCCATGTTCGCCGCGTCCCAGGTGACCATGCGCGGAAACAGCGCGGTGCCGATGGGCGCGGGAAGCTCCAGCGCGCGCTCGACGATCGAGGTCTTCAGCATCACGCCGCTCGAGGGCAGGAACATCTCCTCGAACAGCCGGCGCGCGAACGCGCCGTAGCCGGTGGCGCGGATCTGCTCGCGCATCACGCGCCCGGCGGTTTCCGGGTCGCCCATGCCGATACGGCTGCCGTCGATCAGCACCACGCCCGCCACGCGCTCGGGCGCGTCGAGTGCGGCCTGCAGCACGACGCGGCAGCCCATGCTGTGACCGATCAGCAGCGCGCCGCGCAGATCGAGCGCGGCGAGCAGGGCGGCAACATCCGCGCCGTAGGTTTCGATCGAGCAGTCGGCCGGATCCCCCGGCGTGGCGCCGTGGCCGCGCAGGTCGCAGGCGACCACCGTCTGCGTGGCCGCGAAGTGATCGAACTGCGGCCGCCAGTCAGCGTGGCTGCAGGCAAAGCCATGCACGAATACCAGCGGCGGCGAGCCCGCACCCGCGCGCTCGTACCAGACAGGGGAGGACGCTTCGCTCAAGCTTCCTCGGCGGCAGGTTTGTGCTGCGCCACGAGCTTCTGCTGCAGCGGGGTGGGCGCGGGCTCGTAGTGGCTGAACTCGAGCGTGTAGGAGCCGTGGCCCGCAGTGAGCGCCTTGAGGCGCGAGGGGAAGGTTTCCAGCTCGGATAGCGGCGCCTGGGCCGCGACGTGCAGGGTTCCCGGGCGCGGCGCCTCCGAGCCCTTGATGTGGCCGCGCCGGGCCGAGAGGTCGCCGGCGATGTCGCCCATGTGGGCCTCGGGCAGTGCGATTTCGACGTTCACGATCGGTTCGAGCACGATCGGCCTGGCCTTCGACAGGGCGTCGAGAAACGCCTTCCTGCCCGCGGCGATGAATGCGACTTCCTTCGAGTCGACCGGATGGCTCTTGCCGTCGTATACGATGATGCGCAGGTCCTGCAGCGGAAAGCCGGCGAGATAGCCCGAATCCATCACCGCGCGCACGCCCTTTTCCACCGCGGGAATGTAGACCGACGGAATCGCGCCGCCCTTGACATGGTCGACGAATTCGAACCCCGCGCCGCGCGGCAAAGGCTCGATGCGCAGGAAGACCTCGCCGAATTGCCCCGCGCCGCCGGTCTGCTTCTTGTGCCGGTTGTGGCCTTCGGCCTTCGCCACGACGGTTTCGCGGAACGGCACCGCGGGCGGACGCGTGTCGAGCTCGAGCTTGTACTGGGTCGCCATCTTTTCCAGCATGGCCTTGAGGTGCATCTCGCCCAGGCCGCGGATCACCATCTCGTTCGCCTGCGCGTTGTGCTCGACGTGAAAGCAGGGATCCTCGGCCACCAGCCGGTGCAGGACGTCGGACACCTTCTGCTCGTCGCCGCGCTTCTTGGACGCCACCGCGAGGCCGAAAATCGACGCCGGCAGCTCGAGCGGGCGGGCGTGGATGTGCGCGTCCTCGGGCGAATCGTGCAGAATGTGGTCGAACCGGATCTCGTCCACCTTGGCGATGGCGCAGATGTCGCCCGGCAGCGCCTCGGTCAGCTCGCTCTGCTGCTTTCCGCGCAGCATGAACAGGTGCCCGGGCTTGATCGGTTTTCTCCCCTCGCCGATGAAGAGCTGGGTCGCGGGCGTGATCCGGCCCTGGTGCACCCGGAATACGGCCAGCCGCCCGAGGTAGGGGTCGATCTCGACCTTGAATACGTGCGCGAGCGCATGCTTCGAAGGGTCCGGCTCGGCGCGGATCTCGCTCGCGGCGCCGCCTTCGGCCGGAGTCTGCAGATAGACGGGTGGATTGCCCTCGGCGGGATTGGGCAGCAGACGCAAGATGACGTCGAGCAGCTCCGCTACCCCGGCGCCGGTGATGGCCGAGGTGAACACGACGGGAATCAGGTGGCCTTCGCGCAGCGCGCGCTCGAGCGGACCGTGCAGCTGCTCGGGCTCGATGCTGCCCTGCTCCAGGTACAGCTCCATCAGCGCCTCGTCGACCTCGACCACCTGGTCGACCAGCTGCTTGTGCGCTTCTTCCACCGAGGAGAAATCCGACTCGCCCGAGGGGGCAAAAAAGCAGTCCGAGACGCGGCTCGCGCCGGCCGCGGGCAGGTTGAGCGGCAGGCATTCCTTGCCGAAGGCCTGCCGGATGGTCTCAAGCAACCCGGCCAGGTCGGCGCCGGCGTCGATCTTGTTGACCACGATCAATCTGTCGAGCCCGCGCTTGGCGGCCCATTGCATGAAACGGCCGGTCATCATCTCGGGCCCGTTCTGCGCGTTTATCACCACCGCGGCGGTCTCGACCGCCGCCAGCGCGGGCAGCGAATGGCCCAGGAAATCAGGGTAACCAGGGGTGTCGAGCAAATGCACCCGGGTGCCCTGGGTCTCGAACGACGCCACCGCCAGTTTGAGCGAGTGCAGCAGCGACTTTTCGAGCGCGGTGTAGTCGCAAACCGTGCTGCCGCGCTCGACGCTGCCCGGCGCGCCGATTGCGCCGGCCTGCGCCAGCAGCGCTTCGGCGAGCGAGGTCTTGCCGCTGCCGGCCTGCCCTACCAGGGCAATCGTACGGATGTTGTCGGTCGCGAGCTTGGGCAAGTCGTATTCCCGCTGTCCATCAATCCTTATAGCAGCATCCGGGGCCGATGGCTAAGTCTACCGCGCTCAAGGCAAGGCGTGGCGCGGTGCGGTGACGGCGAGAAAGATTTCGCGCAGGAACAGGAGCAGACAGGCGACCAGAGCCAGGACCGCGAGCACGAACAGCGCCCCGATCGTGCTCGACAAGTTTACCGAAACGAACGCGCCCACGAACGCGGCGGCGATCAGCAGGCAGACGAACAGCGCCGAAAGCACCGCGCACAGGATCGCGAAGTAGACGGTGCGCACCCGCCGGGCGATTTGCGCCAGCTCGTCGCGCGCCGAATGTACCGATTCGCCCACCAGCTGGCTGAGCGCGGCCTCGAGCACCCGGCGCCGGTCGACCGCGCGGCCGAGGCGTACGCTCAGCGCCGAGATGATCGTGCCTACCGCGGTCAGCATGAACACCGGCGCCACCGCGAGCTGGATGACGTGGGTGATGTCGTATATCAGCGGCGTGGCCACTGCCGATGCTCAGCTCCCGGGCGCGACGACCTCGATGTGCTCGCGACTTACGTTGATGAACGGCGCAGTGAAGACCTGCCGGCCCTCGAGCGCCCACACTTCGGCGTCGGTGACGGCGATGAAGCCCTTCGCTTCGACCATGTAATCGGTCAGCCGCGCGCCCGGAACGAGGTCGATGTAGCCCTTGATGCGGTAGGTGCCGGTCAGGATGACTACCTTGGTCCTGGTTTCCTGTGTCGCCATGAGTTGTGCTCCCGGGTCCGTCCCCCGCTATGATAGCCGGGTCGCCGCCGGGCGCACCGCTACTTTTTCTTTTCCAGCAGCTCGGAGCGCTTTTTCAGGGTGTCGTCGAGCTTGGACTTTGCGACCAGCAGGGTATAGGGCTCGAGCGCCTGCTCGCGCGCGAGGCGCGGCGCGTTCTTCTTGCCCGGCTCGCCCTGGCGCGTGAACCTGAGGTAGTAGTTCGCGCCGTCGAGCTTGCCGACGGTGAACTCGTAGCTGAGGCCGTCCAGGGTGGCGGCGGCGATGGTCGCCGTGGGCTTGTCGAAGCCGGCGCTTTGCGCGCTCGTTCCCGGCGGGGCCACATCGGCCAGCTCGAGCAGCGAGAGCGAGTACGACGCCGCGTTCGCCTTGGTGATCTCGAGCTTTTCCCCGGCCCGCGCGCCCGCCAGCCTCCACTCGGCGTTGTCGCCCGCGCGCGCGATCTTCCAGGGCGCTTCTCCCGCGAGACGCACTTCGAGCGTCTTCAGCTTCTGCGCGCTGATTCCGCTCCTGTCGATCCAGACCGCGCTGCGCGCGGCGGCCTGCCCGAGCGGATCGGACACGACGTAGACGGTTTGCGGATCGTCCGGCCGCAGCACGAAGCGCCCGTCGGCGGTCGCGGTCGCGGGATCCGCGGGCGCTTTCTTGAAGTATTTGTCGCCGATCAGCAGGCTCGCCAGCGGCTTGCCGCCCGCGGCGCGGAATTCTACCAGCGTGCCCGCGCCGTCGCCTTTGTCCGGCTCGAGCAGGTGCAGCCGGGCGCGGTCCTGCGCGCCGATCGGCTCACTCTGCCCGATCTTCAGCTCGAGCGCCTCGAGCACGAAGGCGCGCACCTTGTCGAAATCGGCTGGAAAGCCGGCGCGCTCGTCGATTACCCAATCGTCGCCCTTGCGTTCGAGCGTGATAGTGGACCTCGGCTCCGCGATCCGGATCGCGGCGATGTCCGGCGCCGCCAGGCTCTTGAGCAGCGGCTGGCCCAGCGTACCGACGTTGGAGGGTTCGCGCGCGTGCTGCTGCTGGTAGACCAGCACCGCGCCGCCGCCGAGCACCGCCAGCAGCACGACCAGGATCGCGGCGAAGCGCGCGTTCATAGCCCCGCCGCCCTGCGCCTGCGCAGCAGCGCCACCATGAGCCCGAACAGCGCCACCAGCAGGGGCATCAGCGCGATGTTGGCTACCTTGGTCCAGAACACCAGGCTTTCCGAGTCGCGGCGCAGGTTCTTGCGCACCTCCTTGAGCTCGAGCTTGGTTTTCGCGACCTGCTTGCGGAACCGGTCCAGCTCGGCCTGCTGTTCTGCCGTGAGGATCTGGGCCGAGGCGGCGCTGCCGCCCTGCGCCTTCTGCAGCTCCTGCAGCTTGTCGGTGGTGCTCTTGATCTCCTGCTCGAGCTCGCGGATCTTGCCGAAGTACTGCTTCTGCGCGTTGGCCTCGAGCTCGCGCACCACGGTGAGCGGGCGGAACGAGGCGGCGCGGCTGCGCAGCGAAATAAGATCGTCGCCCGCGGCGAATTGCTCGACCATGCCGAGCGCGAAGGCGAGGTTGCCGTTGGAGGGCACCACCACCTTGCGCCCGAACACATCCTGCACGTCGACCGCTGCCGGGTCGGCGAGCATGTCCGTGTCGGCCACCAGGATTACAGAGTTGTCATGCGCCGACCCCTTGAGCTGCGCCGGGGAGGCGTTCTTCTTCTTGTCCTTGTCCTTGCTGCCCGGCGCCGCGGGCGGTCCGCCCGGAAACGCGGTCTTGAACTTGCCGCTAAGGCGCAACGCGAGCGGCCAGGACTTGCCGCCGGGGCGGAAATCCTTGGTCGCGGCGTCGCCCGACGCGGTGGCGACCGAATCGTCGACCAGCATCGAGTCCGGCGAGCTGCTGACCAGGTCGGTGACCTTCAGGCCCTCGGCCGGCTTGACCTTGAACGCGCCGCCGAACACGTACAGCAGCGTCTCGAGCTGGCTGGTGACCACGTCGTCGCGGTCGAACGCGCCGCGGTTGAGCGACAGCACCGTCGGCGTATAGCGTTGCCCGCCGCCCGAGGCGTAGACCACGTCCGACAGGACCTTGCCGGGATCCATCTCTACGCCCCAGGCCTTGAACAGCGCCGGCAGCGATGAGCTCGTGCCCTGCTGCGGCATTCCGGGCACGCTCGGCAGCTGGTCGAAGTAGGCGTACGGGTCGACGAACGCAATCAGCTTGCCGCCGCGCAGCACGAACTGGTCGAGCGCGTACTCGGTCTGCGGCGTGACGTCGCGCGGGTGAATCAGCAGCAGCACCTTCAGGTCCTTGGGTATTTCCGTCGCCGACATGTTCACTTGCTTGACGTCGAACTCGCGCTTGAGCTCGTTCGCCAGCACCCAGGGATCGGACGGGCGGCGCGTCATGGGGTTGTAGGCTTCGCCCAGCACCGGCAGCGCGCTCATCACGCCGACCACCGGCTGCTGCGGCGAGCTGACGCGGGCGATGGCGCGCACCAGATCGTATTCGAGCAGCGGCTCGCGCTGCGGCGAGATGACCGGCAGCGTCTGCTTGCGCTCGAGCCGGCTCACCGCCGCGCCGAGGTAGAACGAATCGCCGCTCGGCAGCTGCTGCGCCTCGATGCCGTCGAGTTGCGCGGCGTCCTCTTCCTCCGAGTCGGGCTGCGGGTGATAGATCTCGACCACCAGGTTCTTGCCCGCGACCGCCTTGAGCTCGTTGACGATATCCTCGACGCGTTTGGAGAACGCCCGCAGCTGAACCGGCACGGACTCGTCGCGCGAGACGTAGAGCTTGATTTTGACCGGCGCCTCGAGCCCGTGCAGCAGCTTCCTGGTGCCGGCCGACAGGGTGTAGAGCTTGCCTTCGGTCAGGTCGGCGCGCAGCGGGGTGATGCCCGCCAGGTAGTTGAACGCCACCAGGATCAGGAACAGCGCCGCCAGGCCGACGGCCGAATAGACCAGGGTTTCGTATTTCTTCATCATGCTAGCCTGCCCGGTGGTTGCGCAGGATGACGCCGGTCGCGAACAACGCGAAGCCGATCACCGAGAGGAAGTAGAACAGGTCGCGCGAATCGATCACGCCTTTCTGAAAGCCGTCGAAGTGCGGAATCACCGAGAACGCCGCCACGGTGTCGACCACCGCGGGGCTGGCCCAGCGCGTCAGCAGATCGGTCACCGGGTTGAAGCCGCACAGGATGAGGAACAGGCAGATCACCACCCCGAGGATGAAGGCGACCACCTGGTTGCGCGTCAGGGCCGAGGTCATGCAGGTGAGCGCCAGATAGGATCCCGCCAGCAGCAGGCTGCCGAAGTAGCCGCTCGCGATCACGCCGTTGTCGGGGTCGCCGAGCACGTTCACGGTTAGCACCACCGGGAAGGTGAGCGCGAGCGCGATAGCGAGGAAGGCCCAGGAAGCGAGGAACTTGCCGAGGATCGCCTGCCAGGCCGTCACCGGCATGGTGAGCAGCAGCTCCAGCGTCCCCGAGCGGCGTTCCTCGGACCACAGGCGCATGCCGACCGCGGGCACCAGCACCAGGTAGAGCCACGGGTGCCAGGCGAAGAACGACGCCAGGCTCGCCTCGCCGCGCTCGAAGAAGCCACCCGCGGTGAAGGTGAAAAAGCCCGTCAGCAGCAGAAAGATGACCAGGAACACGTAGGCCACCGGGGAGGTGAAATAGCTCGTCAGCTCGCGCCGCGCGATGGTGCGGACGGTCTTCCAGGCGGAGATCATTTCTTCACCGTGTCTGGCAACGTGATGCGGCGGAACACTTCCTCGAGCTGGCCTTCTTCGGTGCGCAGCGCCTCGAGCCGCCAGCCTTCGCGCGTGGCGAGCTCGGCGACCTCGCGCGCCAGCTCGCCCGCCGCGGCCTTGTCCGCCGGGAACACGCGGTATGCGCCGTCCACCACTTCGACCCGGCCGAGCGGCGCCAGCTTGTCGGCGCTCACGCCCTGGCCTGAAACAGTTACCGCACCGGCCAGCCCGGACATGCCGCGCAGCTCCGCGGGCGTGCCGTTGGCGACGATGCGGCCGCGGTCGATGATGATGGCGCGGGTGCACGCGGCATCGACTTCCTCCAGAATGTGGGTGGAGAACACGACCGCCTTGCTGCGGCCGAGGTCGCGTATCAGGTTGCGTACCTCGTGTTTCTGGTTCGGGTCGAGACCGTCGGTCGGCTCGTCGAGCACCAGCACCTCCGGATCGTGGATCAGCGCCTGCGCAAGACAGGTGCGGTGCTTGTAGCCCTTGGACAGGGTGTCGATGCCCTGGTGCAGCACCGAGGACAGGAAGCACAGCTCGACCACGCGGCCGATCGCCTTGTTCTTGGCTTCGCCGCTCAGGCCCCGCATGTCGGCGGCGAAGGCGAGGAAGCCGTGCACCGTCATGTCGGGGTACGAGGGCGCGGCCTCGGGCAGGTAGCCGATCAGGCGCTTGACCTCGAGCGGCGACTCGGTCACGTCGTAGCCGCCGACCGCGACCTTGCCCTCGGTGGGCGGGATGAAGCCCGTGATCATGCGCATGGTGGTCGACTTGCCGGCGCCGTTCGGCCCCAGGAAGCCGAGCACCTCGCCGCGCTCGACGTTGAACGAAACCCCGTCCACCGCGCGCTTCGGGCCGAACGATTTCACCAGATTTTCGATTTGGATCATGGGCTGTGAGGCTTGCGCTGCGGCTTCAAGGGGCCGCATTATCGCTGAATTCGCCGCGCAGGCCAGAGGATCGGGGGCGAGCCTTAACCCAGGCTTAAAGCTGGCCCCGGATATTGGGCGGCGGTAAAATCGCTGCGTTCCACTCCCCGCATCATCTCAACACCGAGGATCCGTATGGACAAGGCATTGCTATCCAAGACCGCGGCCGCGATGGTCGCGAAGGGCAGGGGCATCCTCGCCGCCGACGAATCGAGCGGCACCTGCGAAAAGCGCTTCAAGTCTGTCGGCGTCGAAAGCACCGAGGAGAACCGGCGCGCCTACCGCGGCCTGCTGTTCACCACGCCGGGCGTCGAGCAGTACGTCTCGGGCGTGATCCTGTTCGACGAAACCACCCGCCAGAAGACCAGCGACGGCGTGGCGTTTCCCCAGTTCCTGGCCGGCAAGGGGATCATCCCCGGCATCAAAGTCGACAAGGGCGCCAAGGAGCTTGCGCTGTGTCCCGGCGAGAAGGTCACCGAAGGGCTCGACGGCCTGCGCGAGCGACTGGCCGAGTACTTCAAGCTCGGCGCGCGCTTCGCCAAGTGGCGCGCGGTAATCACCATCGGCGACGGCATCCCGACGCACACCTGCCTGTACGCCAACGCGCACGCGCTGGCGCGCTACGCCGCGCTGTGCCAGGAGGCCTCGATCGTGCCCATCATCGAGCCCGAGGTGCTGCTCGACGGCGACCACACGATCGAACGCGGCGAGGAAGTGACCGAAGCGACGCTGCGCGCGACCTACGCCGCGCTCGCGGCGCACAACGTTTCGTTCGAGCACACCATCCTCAAGGCCAGCATGGTGCTCTCGGGCAAGACCTGCGCGCGCCAGGCCGGCGTCGATGAAGTCGCCGAGCGCACCGTCCGGGTTCTCAAGCGAACGGTGCCGGCAGCGCAGCCGGGCGTGGTGTTCCTCTCCGGCGGTCAGTCGGACCTCGACGCCACCGCGCACTTGAACGCGATGGCGGCGATGAAGGGGCTGCCCTGGCCGCTCACGTTCTCGTACTCGCGCGCGCTGCAGAATCCCGCGCTCAAGACCTGGCGCGGCAGCCTGCAGAACGTCGCCGCGGCGCAGAAGGCGTTCCATCACCGCGCGCACATGAACGGACTTGCCTGCCAGGGCAAGTGGAAGCCGGAGCTAGAGAAGCAGGCCGCATGAGCGCCGCCCTGTTCGAGTCCGGCATCGCGAGCCTGCCGCGCATCGGCCGCGGCAAGGTGCGCGACATCTACGCGCTCGGCGACGACAAGCTGTTGATCGTGGTGAGCGACCGCCTGTCGGCGTTCGACGTCGTGCTCCCCGACCCGATCCCCGACAAGGGCGCGGTGCTGACCCAGATGTCGAATTTCTGGTTCGAGAAGCTGGCGCACGTGGTGCCCAACCACCTGACCGGAATCGATCCCGAGTCGGTGGTCGCCGACGAGGCCGAAAAGGCCCAGCTGCGCGCCCGCTCGGTGGTGGTGAAGAAGCTGAAACCGCTGCCGATCGAGGCGGTGGTGCGCGGCTACCTCATCGGCTCGGGCTGGAAGGACTACCAGAAGAGCGGCAAGGTGTGCGGCATCGAGCTGCCGAAGGGGCTCGAGCAGGCGCAGAAACTGCCCGAGCCGATCTTCACTCCGGCAACCAAGGCGGCCGAAGGGCACGACGAGAACATCTCGTTCGAGGAGACCGTCAAGCTGATCGGCCGGCCGCTGGCGGAGAAGGTGCGCGAGGTGGCGATCCGGCTCTACACCGAGGCCGCCGACTATGCGGCCGGCAAGGGCATCATCATCGCCGACACCAAATTCGAGTTCGGCACCGACGGGCAGGGCAGGCTGGTGCTGATCGACGAGGCGCTGACCGCGGACTCGTCGCGCTTCTGGCCCGCGGACTCCTACCGGGTCGGCATCAGCCCGCCGTCGTTCGACAAGCAGTACATTCGCGACTACCTGGAGACGCTCGACTGGGACAAGACGCCGCCGGCGCCTCGGCTTCCGGCCGAAGTGATCGCGAAAACCTCTGAAAAATATCGCGAGGCGCTCGAGCGGCTCACCGGGAGAAAGCTCGCATGATCGGAATCGTAATGGGGTCGACCTCGGACTGGGAAACCATGAAGGCGGCGGCCAAGATGCTCGAAGACTTCGGCGTGCCCTACGAGGCCAAGGCGATGTCCGCGCATCGCACGCCGCACGCGGTCGCCGAATGGGCCGGCGGCGCCGCCAAGCGCGGCGCGAAGGCGATCATCGCCGCTGCAGGCGGCGCGGCGCACCTGGCGGGCGTGGTTGCCGCGCACACCACGCTCCCCGTGCTCGGCGTGCCGATGCCTTCCAGGCACCTGCAGGGGCTCGATTCGCTGCTGTCGACGGTACAGATGCCCAAGGGCATCCCGGTGGCGACCTTCGCCATCGGCGAGGCCGGCGCGGCGAACGCCGCGCTGTTTGCCGTGGCGTTGCTCGCGCTCTCGGACGAGGGCATGGCCAAGAAGCTCGAGGAGTTCCGCCGCAAGCAGACCGAGGCGGTTCTCAAGGCTCCGCCGCTCAAGCTGTGAACGCCAACGTCCGGCGCGCGGTGGAAATCCTGCGCGCCGGAGGGTTGGTCGCCTTCCCCACCGAGACGGTGTACGGGCTTGGCGCGGACGCTTCGAGCGAGGCCGCGCTGAAGAAGCTCTACGCGGTCAAGGGCCGGCCGGCGGGCCATCCGGTGATAGTTCACTTCGCGAGCGCCGATGAAGCCTTTGCCTGGGCGCGTGAGGTGCCCGAGGCAGCGCGCCGGCTCGCCGCGCGCTTCTGGCCCGGCCCGCTCACCTTGATCCTCAAGCGTTCGGCAAGAGCGGGCGATTTCGTCACCGGCGGCCAGGACACCGTGGGCCTGCGCGTGCCCTCGCATCCGGTGGCGCAGGCGCTCCTGAGCGAATTCGGCAGCGGCGTCGCCGCGCCCTCGGCGAACCGTTTTGGCCGCGTCTCGCCGACCCGCGCCGCGCACGTGCGGGAAGACCTCGGCGAGGACGTCGATCTGGTGCTCGAAGGCGGGGACAGCGAAGTCGGGATCGAGTCGACCATCGTCGACCTCTCGCGTGGGCGCGCGGTGCTGCTTCGGCACGGGGCGATCACGCCCGCGATGCTCGAACAGGCGCTCGGCGCTGCGGTCGCGGCGGCCGACGCAGGCGCACCGCGCGCCTCGGGCACGCTTGAGCGGCACTACGCGCCGAAAACCCCGCTCCGCCTGGTTGCCTCGCATGCGCTCGATCAGGAAATATCGCGCGCCGGAGGCGGCACCGGGGTGCTCGCGTTTTCGCGTCCCGACGAGCGCGCCGCGCGCTGGCTGCGCATGCCGCGCGAGCCGCAGGGCTACGCGCACCGGCTCTACGCGGCGTTGCGCGAGCTCGACGCGGCCGGCTGCGCGCTGATACTGGTCGAGGAGCCGCCGCAGGACGCCGCCTGGGCCGCGGTGCGCGACCGCCTGAAACGAGCTGCCGCGCCGCAGGCCTAGTGCGACATCAGCACCGGGACGGTCATCGATTCGAGCAGGGTGCGGGTCACGCCGCCGAGGATCAGCTCCGACATGCGGGAGTGGCCGTACGCTCCCATCACGATCAGGTCCGAATCGAGGTCCGCGGCGCGCGACAGCAGCTGGTTGCCGACGTCCACGTCGTCGGCCTGAAACTGGGATACCGTGACCTTTACGCCATGGCGGGACAGGTACAGGCCGATGTCGGCGCCGGGCACGTCGCCGTGCATGCCGCCCTTGCGGCCGGCGTTGAAGGCGGCGACCTGAACCTGCTTGGCGCCCTGCAGCAGGGGCAGCGCGTCGGTCACGGCGCGGGTGGCTTCCTGGCTCGCGTTCCAGGCGATCAGCACCTTGTTGCCCACCGGGCGCTTGTCGCGTGCGTACGGCACCACCAGCACCGGGCGTCCCGCGCCGAGCAGCAGGTGCTGCTCGAAGTCCCGCGTTATGCCGCTGGTGCCGCTGCCGTCGTCCTGGCCGATCAGCACCAGATCAGCGTAGCGCGCATGCAGCGTCACCACGTCGAGCGCGTCGGCGGTCGAGCTGCGCCATTCGCATTTCGAGCAGTTGGCGCGCTTCACCGCCGCGTCCCAGGCCTTGCGCCCTTCCTGCGCGGCCGCGGCACGCGCCTTTGCCTGCGCCTTCTCGAAAATGTCTCCGGCCTCGGCGATCGCCCAGCTGGGGATCTGCGTCACGCTCAGCGCGTGCAGGCCCACCAGGTGGGCGTCGAACTTCTGCGCCAGCGAGAACGCGATGTCGAGGCGTGAATCGATGGTCTTGCTCACGTCCAAGTGGACCAGGATTGTTTTGTAGGCCATACGGTTACCCCGCTTTCTTCGGTGTCTGCAGCGATCTTGAACCGCCTCTGCGCGGATATGTTGACGTGGGTCAAACGTCTAGAATGATCCCCATGCGCGTCGTTTCCGTCCTTCTCGCCGTAGCGCTGTCTGCCGGCTGCGCCTCCCAAACCCGCGTCGCGGTCGGCGAAGGCGGCGCGGGCGGCGTCCGCCTGGGCA
>DATFMS010000253.1:0-19987 GCA_035266805.1 Burkholderiales bacterium
TACATGGCCTACGGCCGCGACGCGCAGGCCGAGGAGATCCTCAAGGAGGCGCTGCAGAAGGACGCGAAGCGCCCGGCGATCCACGCCAAGCTGATGGAGATCTATGCGGGGCGGCGCGATGCGGCATCGTTCGAACAGGCCGCGCACAATCTGCAGTCGCTCACCGGCGGTTCAGGTCCGGAATGGGAGAAAGCCGCGGCACTCGGCCGCAGCATGGACCCGCAGAACCCGCTGTACGGCGGCACCGCAGAAGCGGTGGGCGCAGGCGCGTTCGCCGTTTCGGGGGCCGCAGCCGAGCCCACGCCTGCGCCGATGCCGAATCTGGATTTCGATCTGGATGCGGCATCCGCCCCTGCCCCCCGCCCGGATATTCCCTTGGATGCGGGCGAGCAGGAGCATACGGAGCCGGCAGCGTCGGCGGCACTCGATTTCGACATCGGCGGCAGCACGGGCCAGATGCCAGCGAGCGACTTTGCCAGAGGCGGCACTCTGCGCATGGACAAGAATGCCGAGACTCCGCCGGAGGAGTCGGCCGGTCTCGATTTCGATCTCGGCGGAGGCGGCGGCGAAACGCAGAAATCGGCCGAAACCGGCGCAATCGACTTCGAGGCGCCCGCGGCAAAACCGGAGCCGGAGCCGGAGCCGGCGACCGCTCCCGAAGACACTCTGGGTTCGATGGATTTCAATCTCGATCTCGATACGGGCGAGACCAAGCCAACCCCGAGCCCCGCGGCGGAGCCGGCGGCGCTCGACCTGTCCTCGATCAGCCTGGATCTCGACATGCCGGGCGAAACCGCGGCGCCGACCACCAACGCGGATCCGAAGTGGCAAGAGGTTGCCACCAAGCTGGATTTGGCCAAGGCCTACGAGGAAATGGGCGACAAGGATGGTGCGCGCGAGCTGCTGAACGAGGTCGTGAAAGAAGGCGACAGCGCGCAACAAGGCCAAGCCAAGCAGATGCTCTCCAGCCTCGGCTGAGAGCCAATCCCCTACAATTAGCCACGGGCTG
This sequence comes from Burkholderiales bacterium, assembly GCA_035266805.1. Lineage (GTDB taxonomy): Bacteria > Pseudomonadota > Gammaproteobacteria > Burkholderiales > SG8-39 > DAHVFK01. The sequence goes on from DATFMS010000253.1 coordinate 1,010, forward strand.
CGCCCCTGCGCGGCGCCGTGGCTAAACTTTTTCTGGCATGCGACTGGCGCTCGGTATCGAATACGACGGCAGCCGGTTCCTCGGCTGGCAAACGCAGCCCGGCGGAGGCACGGTGCAGGACGTGCTGCAGGCGGCACTCGCGGCAATCGCGGGGGAGGAGGTGAAGGTCGTCTGCGCGGGCAGAACCGATAGAGGGGTGCATGCATGCGAGCAGGTCGTCCACTTCGATCCGCCTGTGGCGCGCCCGGAAAGTGCCTGGGTGCGAGGCGTCAATGCCATACTGCCGGATTCGGTCGCCGTGTTATGGGTGCGGACGGTGGACGACGCGTTTCATGCCCGTTTCAGCGCCATGTCCCGCAGCTATCGCTATGTTCTTCTGAACCGCGGCGTGCGGCCCGCGCTGGCCGCACGCTACGCCGGATGGTTCCATCGCGAGCTGGATGTGCGCGCGATGCGCGTTGCGTCCGGATACCTTGTCGGCGAGCACGATTTCTCCGCTTTCCGCTCCTCCGAATGCCAGGCCAAGACGCCGGTGCGGAACGTGAATCGAATCGAGATTGAACGCCGCGGCGAGCGGATCGACTTCACCCTCACGGCCAATGCCTTCCTGCACCACATGGTGCGCAATATTGTCGGCACGCTGGTGTACGTGGGCAAAGGCAAGCACCCGCCAGCCTGGGTGCGCGAGGTGCTGGCATCGCGCGAACGTGCCCGCGCTGCGCCGACATTCGGCCCCGAAGGGCTTTATCTCGAAGCGGTCGATTACGCTCCCGACTGGGGCTTGCCGGTCGGGCGCCGGACGCCCTCGGTATTGCCGCTCGAGATCTGAGCGATGCGCACCCGGGTAAAGATCTGCGGCGTAACGCGCATCCAGGATGCGCAGGCTGCTTGCGAAGCCGGCGCGGACGCGATCGGCCTGGTGTTCTATCCGTCCAGTCCGCGATTCGTGTCCCACGAGCAGGCACGCGCGCTGCGCGCCGCCGCGCCGCCGTTTGTCACGGTGGTGGCATTGTTCGTAAATCCCGGCCGTGACGAGGTCGAGCGCGTGCTAGATCGAGTGCGCCCGGGCGCCTTGCAGTTCCATGGCGACGAACCGCCCGAATTTTGCGAGCGATTCGGGCTGCCCTATTTCAAGACCTGCCGCGTGAAGGAAGGGGTCAATTTGCTAGAATACCTGCAGCCTTACATGGGCGCGAGCGGCTGGTTGGCGGACGCCTACGTGGAGGCCTACGGCGGTGTCGGAACGCGCTTCGACTGGTCCGTGGTTCCGCGCCAGCGACCCCGCCCGCTAATCCTTTCGGGCGGCCTGACGACCGAGAACGTGCGCGACGCGATTCGCCGCGTGCGCCCGTGGGCGGTGGATGTTTCGAGCGGGGTCGAGTCCGCGAAGGGCATCAAAGACTCGGCCAAGATTGCGGCTTTCATGGCAGAGGTCAGAAATGCAGATGGATGAGCTCCCCGACGCGCGCGGACACTTCGGTCCCTACGGTGGCGTGTTCGTCGCCGAGACCCTGATCCACGCGCTCGACGAATTGCGGCAGGCGTACGAGCGCTGCCGCAAGGATCCGGCGTTCATGGCGGAATTCCACTATGAGCTGAAGCACTACGTCGGACGGCCGAGTCCCGTCTACCACGCGAAGCGCCTGTCGCAAAAGTACGGTGGCGCGCAGATCTATCTCAAGCGCGAGGACCTGAACCACACCGGTGCGCACAAGATCAACAACACGGTCGGTCAGGCGCTGCTCGCCCGCCACATGCGAAAGCCGAGAGTGATCGCGGAAACCGGCGCCGGGCAGCACGGTGTAGCCAGCGCCACGGTGGCGGCTCGTTACGGAATGGAATGCGTCGTCTACATGGGGTCCGAGGACATCAAGCGCCAGGCTGCGAACGTGTATCGCATGAAGCTGCTTGGAGCCACCGTGGTGCCGGTGGAATCCGGCTCGAAGACGCTCAAGGACGCGCTGAACGAAGCGATGCGCGACTGGGTGACGAATGTCGAAAACACGTTCTACATCATCGGCACGGTCGCCGGGCCGCATCCGTATCCGACAATGGTGCGCGACTTCCAGGCCGTGATCGGGGAAGAATGCCTGCAGCAAATGCCGGAAATCGCGGGGCGCCAGCCGGATGCCGTGATCGCATGCGTGGGCGGCGGCTCTAACGCGATGGGCATTTTCAATGCATACCTGCCGGACGAATCGGTGCGCCTGATCGGCGTCGAGGCGGCGGGTGAGGGGCTCGCCACCGGCAGGCACGCCGCGTCCCTGTGTGCCGGAACGCCAGGCGTGCTGCACGGAAACCGCACCTATCTGCTGCAGGATGCCAACGGCCAGATCATCGAGACGCACTCGATTTCGGCGGGCCTCGACTACCCTGGCGTAGGGCCGGAACATGCCTGGCTGAAGGATAGTGGCCGCGCCGAGTACGTTGCGGTCACCGACGACGAGGCGCTGCAGGCGTTTCACGAGCTGTGCCGCCTGGAAGGTATCATCCCGGCGCTCGAATCGAGCCATGCTGTCGCATACGCGACCAAGATCGCGCCGACGCTCGCTGCCGACGCGATACTGCTGGTCAATCTGTCCGGGCGCGGCGACAAGGACATGCATACCGTCGCGCAGCGCTCGGGCATCGTGTTCTAGCGATGTCGCGCATCCAGTCGCGTTTCGCTTCGCTTCGCAATCAGGGCCGCAAAGCGCTGATACCTTACATCACTGCCGGCGACCCGGTTCCTGCGCTTACGGTGCCGCTGATGCTGACGCTGGTCGAGGCCGGGGCCGATATTCTCGAGCTTGGCGTGCCGTTCTCCGACCCCATGGCCGACGGCCCCGTGATCCAGCGATCCGCGGAGCGCGCTCTGGCGAATGGCGTCGGCCTTGTCGACGTGATCGGCATGGTGCGGGCATTCCGTGAACAGGACGCCGACACCCCGATCGTCCTGATGGGCTATGCCAACCCGATCGAGGCGATGGGCAGCGAGAAATTTCTCGTCGCCGCGGCGGACGCCGGCGTCGACGGCGTGATCGTCGTCGATTACCCGCCGGAGGAGGCGGCGCCGTTCGCGGAGCTCGCAAAGCGCTACGGAATCGATCCGATCTTCCTTCTTGCCCCGACTTCCACCTCGAGCCGAATCCGGGAAGTGGCGCGAGTAGGGGCCGGCTACCTGTACTACGTGTCCCTCAAGGGCGTGACCGGCGCGGCAGGCCTCGATCTTACGGACGTCGCGAAGCGACTCCCCTTGCTGCGGGCGGCGACCCAATTGCCGATCGGGGTCGGCTTCGGCATACGCGACGCGCAGTCCGCGCGTCGCGTTGCCGAGATCGCCGACGCAGTGGTAATCGGCAGCCGTATCATCCAGGAAATCGAGGCGGCGGGTCCCGAGCAGGCAGTCGTCCGCGTCGGAGAGCTGATCAGGCCGATCCGGGCAGCGATGGACGCTAAAGAGGAATAAACGGGGCTAGGCAAGCATGAGCTGGTTACAGAAACTTCTTCCACCGAAGATCCAGCGCTCGGAGCGCGGCGCGCGAAAGACCGTGCCCGAGGGCCTTTGGACCAAGTGTCCGGCGTGCGACGCGGTTCTCTACAGCACGGACCTGGAGAAGAACCTGAATGTCTGCCCGAAGTGCGGCCACCATGAGCGGCTCGACGCCAGGGCGCGGCTCGATGCGCTGCTCGATGCGGAGAGCCGGTTCGAGATCGGCGCCGAGGTGCTGCCGGTCGACAGTCTCAAGTTCAAGGACTCGCGGCGATATTCCGAGCGCCTGTCAGAGGCGCAGGAGCAGACCGCGGAGACCGACGCACTGGTCGTCATGCAGGGATCGATCAGGGAAACCGGCGTGGTTTGCGCCGCTTTCGAGTTCGAGTTCATGGGTGGCTCGATGGGCTCGGTAGTGGGCGAACGCTTCGTTCGTGGCGTACGCCTCGCCATCGAGCAGAAACTGCCGTTCATTTGCGTCTCGGCGTCGGGTGGCGCGCGGATGCAGGAAGGCCTGCTGTCCCTGATGCAGATGGCCAAGACCACAGCTGCGCTCACCGACCTTGCCGAACGCAGGCTGCCTTTCGTGTCGGTGCTGTCCGATCCGACCATGGGGGGCGTGTCGGCCAGCTTCGCGATGATCGGGGATATCGTCATCGCGGAGCCGAAAGCGCTGATTGGTTTTGCCGGTCCGCGCGTCATCGAGCAGACAGTGCGGCAGAAGCTACCCGAAGGGTTTCAGCGCGCCGAATTCCTGCTCGAGAAAGGCGCGATCGACATGATCGTCGACCGGCGCCAGCTGCGCGACACGCTCGCCTCCCTGCTCGGAATGTTGCAGGGCCTGCAGGCCGAGCAGGCTTCCTGAGATCTCGCCCCGCATTGGCACCCGTCGTGGCGTCCCGCACGCTCGCCGAGTGGTTGCAGTACGTCGAGCGACAGCACCCGCAGCCGATCGCGCTCGGGCTCGACCGCGTCGCGCGGGTGCTCGGGCGCCTGGGAATTCGGATCGAGTGCCCGGTGTTTACCGTGGGCGGCACCAACGGCAAGGGCTCGACCTGCGCGATTCTCGAGTCGATGTTGCAAGCCTCCGGATTCCGAACCGGTCTTTACACCTCGCCGCATCTCGTGCGCTACAACGAGCGGGTGCGGATCGACGGTCGCGAGGCCGAAGACGGCGCTCTTTGCGAGGCGTTCGCGGCCGTCGAGGCGGCGCGTGTCGATATTCCCCTGACCTATTTCGAGTTCGGCACACTGGCGGCCATCTGGCTGTTCGGCAATGCGGGACTGGAGGCCATCGTCCTCGAGGTGGGGCTGGGTGGTCGTCTCGATGCGGTGAACGTGATAGATGCCGATTGCGCCGTGCTGACGAGTATCGGCATCGACCATACCGATTTTCTCGGCGCCACGCGCGAATCCATCGGCAGGGAGAAGGCGGGCATATTCCGCCGCGACCGGACGGCAGTCGTCGCAGAACCCGCGCCGCCGCGCTCGGTCCTGGAGGCTGCAAAAGCGGTGGGCGCCCGCCTGATTCTCGTCGGGCGCGACTTCGGCTACACGCGGGAGGACGGGCAGTGGAGTTACTGGGGGCCCGGCGGGCGGCGCGCGGGGCTCGCTCACCCCGCACTGCGCGGCAGCCTGCAGCTGCGCAATACCGCAGCCGCGATATGTGCACTCGAAAGCCTGCGCGAGCGCCTTCCGGTCGCCATGCAGCACGTGCGCCAGGGTTTGGCACAGGTCGCCCTTGCGGGGCGCTTCCAGGTGCTTCCGGGACGGCCGCAGGTGATCCTCGACGTGGCGCACAACCCGCAGGCCGCGCAGGGGCTGGCGCAAGACCTGGCGGATAGCGGCTTTGCCCCCGAGACGATCGCCGTGTTCGGCATGCTGCGGGACAAGGACATCGCCGGCGTCGTGCGCGCGCTTGCGCCGCGGGTGACGCGCTGGCACCTGGCAACGCTTGGCGGCGAGCGCGGCGCCAGCGCCGCCGAGCTGGCGGCGATCCTCAGGGCCGAGGATGTAGCCGCCCCGGCCGCACCGCACGCCTCGGCGGCGCTCGCGTTCGCTGCAGCGCGGGAAGAGGCGAGCGAGAATGATAAAATTCTCGTTTTTGGATCATTCCTCACGGTTGGCGAAGTAATGGCGTATCTCGAAGCGGACCGTAGCGGCGTGCACAGCCATGGTTGAGGCGCAGGACGTCAACACGCTGAAGCGCCGTGGGCGTAGACGCCTGGTCGGGGCCGTCGCCCTGGTGTTGCTTGCCGTGATCCTGCTGCCGATGGTGTTCGATTCCGAACCGAGGCAGGCCACGACCCCGGTCGAGGTACGCATCCCGAGCGAGGACACGCAATTCGCACCCAAGCTTCCCGCGCAGCCCGCGACCGAAGCGCCGCGCACTGCGCCGTCCGCGCCGAAGAGCGACAAGGCGGCGCCGAGCTCTTCGACTCAGCCCGTGGCGACGCCGCACAAGGCGCCGGTTAGCACCGGCAAGGCGAAACCCGAGCCAAGCGCGTCCGAACGCGCGCGCGCGGAAGCGGCATTGGCCGGTATCGAGTACATCGTGCCGGTCGCGGCGCTGGCGGAACCCGAGCGCGTCAAGCAGCTCACGTCCCGCCTGGCGGCGGCCAAGCTTCCCTTTTACACCGAGCCCATCGCCACGGCTAAGGGCAAGGTGACCCGCGTGCGCGCAGGACCGTTCGCCAGCCGGGAGGCCGCAGAGAAAGCACGCGCAAAGCTCAAGGGCCTTGGACTCAAGCCCGGAAACGTCACCACCAAGTCCTGATGACTTGGCTGGACTACGCCGTGCTCGGCGTGATCGGGGTCTCGGTGCTCTGGGGGCTTTGGCGCGGCCTGGTGCGCGAGGTCATCTCGATCGCCGGCTGGGTGCTCGCGTTTGTCGCGGCAAATCTGTTTGCGGTACCGCTTGCGGACGTCTTGCCGCGCGCGATTCCTACCCCCGAGCTGCGCCTGCTGTCGGCGTTCATGGTCGTTTTTATCGCCGCGCTCGTGGTTGCCACCCTTTGCGGCCTGCTGCTGTCGAAGCTGGCGAAAGCAGCCGGTCTAGGCGGGCTCGATCGTCTGCTCGGTTCTTTTTTCGGCCTCGCGCGCGGACTGCTTATCGTGCTCGCTTTCGCGCTTGTGGCGGGCCTGACGACCGCCCCGCGCAAGGCGTATTGGCGCGACTCGGTCGTTGGGGCGCCCTTGGCTAGCACCGCGCTGGCGCTTCGGCCGTGGCTGCCGCAATCGTTCGCCACGCGCCTGCGCTATCATTGAGGCCCGATAACCGGTAGGCGGCCCCTATGTGTGGGATTCTCGGAATCGTCGCGCGTTCGCCCGTCAACCAGCTGCTCTATGACGGGCTGCTGCTGCTGCAGCATCGCGGTCAGGATGCCGCTGGAATCGTGACCAGCGAGGGCAAGACCTTTCACATGCAAAAGGGCAACGGCATGGTGCGCGACGTGTTCCGCACCCGCAACATGCGCTCGCTGCCGGGGAACCTTGGAATTGCGCATTGTCGCTATCCGACCGCCGGCTCGGCGCGCAATTCGGCCGAGGCCCAGCCGCTCTATGTCAACTCGCCGTTCGGGATCGTTCTCGGGCACAACGGCAATCTCACCAACGCCGATCAGCTCAAGGAGGAGATGTTCCGACAGGATCTGCGGCACATCAACACGAACTCCGATTCCGAAGTACTGCTCAACGTGCTCGCTCACGAGCTGGAGAAGACCTCGGTCAAGCTGCGGCTGGAGCCTCAGACCATTTTCGCCGCGGTGTCCAATGTCCATCGACGCTGCCGCGGTGCGTATGCAGTGATTGCGATGATCTCGGGATACGGCGTGCTCGCGTTCCGGGATCCCTACGGCATCCGCCCTGCGGTGATCGGCTACAACGAAACCGAGGGCGGCACGGAATACATAGTCGCCTCGGAATCGGTTGCGATTGATTCGCTCGGCTTCCGCGTATTGCGCGACGTAGCGCCCGGCGAAGCCGTGCTGATAGACGAGGACGGGAACTTCCACAGCCAGCAGTGCGCGCCGCGTACCAGCCTCAATCCGTGCATTTTCGAGTACGTCTACCTCGCGCGGCCCGATTCCTTGATCGACGGGGCATCGGTGTACGAAACGCGGCTCACCATGGGCGAAAAGCTGGCCGAGAAGATCCGGCGCGAGTATCACCACCTCGACGTCGACGTAGTAATTCCGATCCCGGATTCCAGCCGACCGTCGGCGCTGCAGCTGGCGCTCGGCCTGGGAGTGCCGTATCGCGAAGGCTTCGTCAAGAACCGCTACATAGGTCGTACCTTCATCATGCCGGGGCACTCGGTGCGTCGCCGGTCGGTGCGGCAGAAATTGAACGCGATATCGATGGAATTCAAGGGCAAGAACGTGCTGCTGGTCGACGATTCGATCGTCCGCGGCACGACCAGCCGGGAAATCGTGCTGATGGCGCGCGAAGCCGGGGCGCACAAGGTATTCTTCGCATCGGCAGCGCCGCCGGTGCGGTTTCCCAACGTGTACGGCATCGATATGCCGACCCGTGCCGAGCTGATCGCCGCACACCGCAGCGAGGGAGAGGTCGCCATCGAGCTCGGCGCGGATGCGCTCATCTACCAGGATCTCGAGGCGCTAGAGAGCGCCGTGCGGCAGATCAATCCGAAGCTTACGCATTTCGAGACTTCCTGCTTCGACGGAAATTACATCACCGGGGACGTCACCAGCGACTACCTGCTCGCGATCGAGACCCGGCGCGATGCGGCGCGCGATTCAGGCGACGACGCCGAAGGCGCCCAGCTCGACTTGAATCTGGTCACGACAGACTAGCCCGGAGACGGGGGTTGGCGCCGTCTTTACGGCGGACGAAGTTCGAGATAACATATCGTTTGCGCCGATTTGAAACGACAGCTTGCGGGCGCGTTAAAAATGCTGCTAAAGCGTGCCGCCAAACCCGGTTCGCGCAGCCGGGTTTTTTTGTGCCCGCAGGCGAAGGATGTAAGGTCATGAAAGACACATTCGAGCTTGCCACACTGGGTGTGCGCGCCGGTCAGGCGCGCACGGAGTTCAACGAGCATTCGGAGGCGCTGTTCCTCACCTCCAGCTTCGTGTTCGAAAATGCGCAGCAGGCAGCGGCCAAGTTTACCGGCGGCGAAGACGGTTTCATCTACTCGCGCTTTACCAATCCCACCGTCAGCATGATGCAGGACCGGCTTGCCGCGATGGAAGGCGGCGAGTCCTGCGTCGCGACCGCGTCGGGAATGTCGGCCATCCTGGCCATGTCGATGGCACTGTTGAAGGCCGGCGACCACGTTGTCTGCTCGAAAGCCGTATTCGGCGCCACCGTGCAGCTGTACGCCGGGATTCTCGCGCGCTTCGGCGTCGAAACGACCTTCGTCTCGCCGCTGGAGGCGGCCGACTGGGAGCGTGCCGTGCGGCCGAGCACCAGGCTCTTCTTCCTCGAGACGCCGTCCAACCCGCTGACCGAGGTCGCCGACATCGCGGCGATCGCAGCGGTCGCCAAGCGTGCCGGCGCGCTGCTCGCGGTGGACAACTGTTTCTGTTCCCCGGCGTTGCAACGCCCGCTCGCGCTCGGCGCGGACCTGGTAATCCACTCCGCGACCAAATACCTGGATGGCCAGGGCAGGGTGCTGGGCGGGGCGATCGTCGGGCCCCGCAAGCTGGTCATGGACGGCATCTTCGGCTTCCTGCGCACCGCCGGGCCGTCGCTGTCGCCGTTCAATGCCTGGGTCATCCTGAAGGGTCTGGAGACTCTCGAGCTGAGGATGATTGCGCAGTCGGCTTCGGCGCTCGAGCTCGCACGCTGGCTTGAAGAGCAGCCCGGCGTGGCGCGGGTGTACTACCCCTGGCTGGCGTCGCATCCGCAGCACGCGCTGGCCAGGCGTCAGCAGCGCGCCGGCGGTGCGGTCGTCTCCTTCGAGCTCAAAGGCGGGCGTACCGCCGCCTGGAAGCTGATCGACGCCACGCGGCTGATCTCGATCACCGCCAACCTTGGCGACACCAAGACCACGATCACGCATCCCGCCACCACGACGCACGGGCGTATTTCGCCCGAGGCGCGTGCCGCGGCAGGGATCACGGATGGCTTGGTACGCGTCGCAGTGGGCCTGGAGGGCCAGGCCGACCTGCGCCAGGACCTGGCGCGCGGCCTCTAGGGGACGGCGGGGGAAAACTCGACCAGGCGCAGTGCGCCGTCCTCGGCGCTGAGATAGCCGCCGGACTGGTACCAGTCCGGCAATACCCAGCGCTCGCAAGGTCGCCCGTCGACCTCGAGCTCGTGGTGCCCGGGGCGATGGGTATGCCCGTGTATCAGGCGCGTGACCTCGTGTCGGCGAAACGCCTCGCGCACGGCGTCGGGACTGACGTCCATGATCGCCGCGCTCTTGGTCCGCTTGCGCGCCTCGCTCTCGCTCCGCAGCGCGCGGGAGCGGTCGCGCCGTTCGGCAATCGGCGCGGCGAGAAACTCGCTCTGCCACGACGCCGAGCGTGCGGTACGGCGCCACGCCAGGTAGTCCAAGTCGTCGGTGCACAGCGTATCGCCGTGCATCAACAGCGTCTTCACGCTGCCGATCTCCGCTACCGTCGGGTCGGCAAGCGGCAGCGCGCCGCAGGCGGCGAGAAATCCGCTGCCGAGCAGGAAGTCGCGGTTGCCCTGCATCACGTATACCGCGGTCCCGCCGTGCGCGAGCGTACGCAGCGCCTCGGCGACTTCTCGCGCCAGGGAGTCCGCGCCCGGCGCCGTCAACTCGTCGTCGCCGATCCAGTAGTCGAACAAGTCGCCGAGGACGTACAGCGCTCGCGCAAGCGCCGCTTCGCCTTGCAGAAATTCGAGGAAGCGCGCGGTAGTGGACGGCCGCTCCTGCGACAGGTGAAGGTCGGAAATGAGCAGGTCCCGTCCCACGCTGCGGTCTATTTGGCGTCGACCAGCGTCGTCGACTCGATGACGATCGCCTCGCGCGGCACGTCGCTTGCGAACGGACCGCCGCGTCCGGTCGGCGTCTTGGCGATCTTGGTCACGACGTCAAGGCCGGAGACGACCTTGCCGAACACGGCGTAGCCGTTGCCGTCGCCGCGCGGGTCGCCCCAGTTGAGGAACGCGTTATCGGCAAGGTTGATGAAGAACTGCGCGGTGGCGGAGTTCGGATTTGCGGTGCGCGCCATGGCGATCGTTCCGGCCTCGTTCTTGAGGCCGGCCTCGACCCCCGCCTGTGCTTCGTTCGGGATCGGCGCGCGTGTCGGCTTCTGGGTGTAACTGCGGTCGAATCCTCCACCCTGAATCATGAAGCCGTCGATTACGCGGTGGAAGATCGTGCCGTCGTAATGGCCTTCGCGCACGTACTGCAGAAAGTTGGCCACTGTCTTGGGCGCCTTCGACGGATAGAGTTCGAGTCGGATGGTGCCGACGTTCGTCTTTACTTCGACCTGAGGATTAGCGGCAGCCGCGGGCGAGGCGGCGGCGGCCGAAAGAATGACAAATGACTTCCAGAGCTTTAGCAGGTTCATGGATGTTTCCGCTGAATGACGCCATCGGCGGCGCCGGTGAGATTCAGCCGGCGCCCTCGTAGAGGATCTTCCAGCTGCCGTTTTCCCTCGACCAGTACTGTACCTTGTGGATCACGTTCGACAGGTTGTTCGAGCGGTAGTTCTGGGCGAAACTGACCACCGCGAAGTCGCGCTCGCGCGGATATCGAAACATGGCGAAGTCGGAAATTCCGACCTTGATCCAGGTCTTGGTGGAATTGATCTTGCGCTTGCGCGCAGCCCAGACCGCATAGTCATGGCCGTTGGAACGGAAGCGCGCCGAGTAGTGGCTCAGGTAGCGCGCAGTATCGCGGCTCTCCCAGTCGGTGCGCCAGCTTTCGACCGCGTGGGCGAGGGACCTGCGGTCCGCGTCGATGGCGGCAGCGCTGCTCCACTGCATGTCGTCAGCGATGATGACCGGGGTCAGCCCGATCTGCATGTAGCGCCCCACCGACTCGAGATCGGGGTTGGCGAGCACGATGCAGCCATCGCTGGCGCGCGGCGGACGACTGTAGGTGTCGGACGGGGTTCCATGCAGCCATATGCCGTGGCCATTGCGTCCCATCAGCTTGTCCCACGCGTTGGGATAGTCGATGGGGAAGGCACCCGCACCGTAGAAGTCGGTCAATTTCCTGCGCGGCAGGTTTGCCACGACGTGATAAACCCCTACCGGGGTTTTCTGGTCGCCTTCGCGCGTCTTTTCCATTCCTCGCTTGCCGAGGGTGACGTAGTAATCCTCGACGTATTGCGGACGGCCGCCCACGTTTCTGAATAGGTACAGCCGCGACAGCCGCGAATCGACCACGATTGCGTACTTCTGCTCGCGATTGAGCTGCAGTACGTAGCGCGGAAGCCGGTCCGCGACAGGGCGCGCGCGCTGCGCGCGCAGGCGCGCAAGCGCTTCTTCGCGCAGCCCCTCGACTTTTGCGCGCGGAACGGTCTTCGCCACATCGCCGAACGTCTGCAGCGGTCGCGTGCGCGCGAGCAGCAAGTCGCCGCGGATCAGATGCGCGAGGCGGAATGTCGGGTGCGCCGCGATCAGGGCTTCGACCCGCCGCAGCGCCAGGTTCGGCCGGTCGCCTTCGATCGCCTGAATGACGCTGGACAGCCCGTGCTCGAGTTCGGCGTCCGGCGAGCGTGCCTGGCTGATGCTGGGAAGGAGCGAGGCGCAGGCGATTGCCAGCGCAAGAGCGAGCCGCGGCGCGAGCCTCGTCATCAGCCGCCTACCTGCTCCCGCCGGATCAGCCAACGGCCACCGATCTTCACCATATCGAGGGTCTTGTTGCCGCGACCCTTGAAACGGTCGGATCGGTAGATCTGACGAAAAGTGACGCGCGCAGTCGTATCACTCTCGATGGCCACCTTGGGGGCTTTGATCTCGACCGCAATCGACTTCGGTCCGGCAACACGGCTGCGCCGCAGCTTTTCCCATGCACTGCGCGGCTCCCCATGCGGTGTCCTGAAATCGGGGGCGTAATATGAAAGGTAGGCATTCACGTCCTGGCTCGACCAGGCACTGGCCCATGCGTCGATCGCCGCCAGCACCTCGCCGCGGTGGTCTGTCACTTGCTTCGGGGCGGGCTCGGGGGCGACCGGCTTGGCCGTTGTGGCCGCCAACACGGCCGCGGGTTTGGATTCGGGCGCGGGCTTGGACGGCGCCGGCGGCGGAGGGGGCACCGGCGCCGCCGCCACCGCGACGGGCCGCGCGACTTTCCCCTGTGCGGTGTGGCTCGGTTGCGGCGCGGTCCCGACCAGGCTGCGCACTAGCATCAGCTTGTTTTGTGCCGCTGAGTTGGACGAGTCGAGTTGCAACGCCTTGTCGTAGGCCTGGCTCGCGAGCCTGGCGTAGACGTCGCCCAGATTTTCGTAGGCCGTGGCGTAGCTGGAATGAGTCCGGATCGACTTTTCGAGCGCTGCGCGAGCCTTCTCGTATTGCCCTTGGCCGGCGTAGATTACGGCGAGGTTGTTGTAGGGCTCGGGCAGGTCCGGATAGTCCTGCGTAAGCTTCTGGAACACTTCGATCGCGTCCTTGGTGTCGCCCTGTTCGGTGAGGATGAGCCCTTTGAGGAAGCGTGCCTCAGGGTCCCCGGGCTTCGCGGCGATCGCTTTATTCACGTGCTCGAGCGCCTGCGGGTACTGGCCGGCCTTGAGCAACGCGTTCGCCTCCTGCATTTCGTCGGCATGCGCCGCGGAAGCGCCTAGCAGAACGCCGAAGCAAAGCGCCTGGACGAGGCGCCGTAACGTCGAGCCCTGGCGAACGAAAGAGACCATTGTGTTATACTTTTCAAGGCTCTACGAAACAGCGCATTCTAGACCAACCTCCGCTGCGCGACAACTTCGAACGACTTTTTTGCACCGCATGGTGCGGTTCCGGAAGTTTTGAAGCGGCGCGCTGCGCAGAGTTTCCTCGACCGGCTCCGAAACCGGCGAGCACAGTGGCCCCGGATGCTCACGATCTACAACACGCTCGGTAGAAAAAAGCAGAAGTTCGTGCCGATCCGCGCCGATGGCGTGCGCATGTACGTCTGCGGCATGACGGTGTACGACTACTGCCATCTGGGACATGCGCGGGTGATGGTGGTGTTCGACATGGTTCGAAGATGGCTGCGGGAAAGCGGCTATCGCGTGACCTATGTACGCAACGTCACGGACATCGACGACAAGATCATCCGGCGCGCGATCGATAACGGCGAAACGATAGGCGAGCTCACTGCGCGCTTCATCCGCTTCATGGAGGAGGACGCGGCGGCGCTCGGCGTCGAGGCGCCGGATTACGAGCCGCGCGCAACCGGGTTCGTGCCGCAGATGCTCAATATGATTGCCGCGCTAGAGCGCCGCGGCCTGGCGTATCGCGCGACGGACGGCGACGTCAATTTCGCGGTAAGAAGGTTCCCGGGCTACGGAAAGCTGTCGGGAAAGTCTCTCGATGAGCTTCGCGCGGGAGAGCGTGTCTCGGTCGACGCGTCGAAGCAGGACCCGCTCGACTTCGTGCTCTGGAAGCATTCCAAGCCGGAGGAGCCGAAATGGCCGTCGCCATGGGGAGAGGGCCGTCCGGGCTGGCACATCGAGTGCTCGGCCATGAGCTGCGCGCTGCTCGGCGAGCATTTCGACATTCACGGCGGCGGGGAGGACTTGCAGTTTCCTCACCATGAAAACGAGATCGCCCAATCCGAAGGCGCGAACGGCAAGACGTTCGTCAATTTCTGGATGCACAACGGTTTCGTGCGCGTGGACGAAGAGAAGATGTCCAAGTCGCTCGGCAATTTCCGCACCGTACGCGACATCCTGGCGTCGTTCGATCCCGAGGTGGTGCGCTTCTTCATCGTGCGCGCGCACTACCGCAGCCCCCTCAACTACTCGGACGCGCACGTGCAGGACGCCAAGGCCGCATTGACGCGCCTCTACACAGCGCTGCGAAGCAGCCCTGGCGCACGGGCTCAGGTGGACTGGGACGAGCCGTACGCCAAGCGCTTCAAGGCGGCAATGGACGACGATTTCGGCACCCCGGAGGCGGTCGCCGTGCTGTTCGAGCTGGCGAACGAAGTAAATCGAGGCGCCGTCGGCCTGGCGCCGCAACTGCGCGCTCTCGGCGGCGTGCTCGGAATCCTTCAGCGCGAAGCGCAGGATTTTCTGCGTGCCGGTCCTGGCACCACGCTGGACGACGACGAGATCGAGCGCCGTATCGCCCGTCGCGCTGCGTTCAAGAAGGAGAAGAACTACGCGGCGGCCGACGCCGAGCGCGAGGCCCTGGCCGCCGCCGGCATCATCCTCGAGGACGGTGCCAAGGGCACCACCTGGCGCCGCAGCTGAGCGGCGCGCCGAAAGCGCCCCCTGTCAGTCCTTGAATCCGCCATCCCGGCCGATGATCGTCAGATCGACGTACATCGAGCCGTTGTGCTTCTTCGGCGAATAGCTCACCGCGAATCCGCCGAAGTCGACGTCGTTCATCGTCTCCAGCGCGTCGGTGAATTTGTTACGCGTCAGGTATTTGCCTGCACGGCGCAGTCCCTCGACCGTGACCTTCGCCACCAGGAATCCCTCCAGGCTGGAGAAGTTCACGTCCACCTTCGCCTTCTTGGCGAGCTGATTGAACTCCTCCACCACCGGAACCTTGAGGCTCCAGGGGAAAGGAACCACCTGCGAAATGGCTACGCCGACGCCGTCCTTGCCGAGTTCGTTGGCGAGCGCCGTCGAGCCGACAAACGAAACGTTGTAGAACTGGCCGTCGTAGCCTTCCTTCTTCGCCGCCTTGATGAAGGCCGCAATCGACTTGTAGGCGCTGATCATGATCACGGCGTCGGGCCGCTTGGGCAGGATCGCCTTCAAGGCCTTCGCCACGTCGACGGTATTGCGCTCGACCGTTCCGGTGGCGACGATCTCGCCGCCGCGCTTGCGGACGGCGATCTGGACTCCGGTGAGGCCGGCCAGGCCGTAGCTGTCGTTCTGGTAGAACACCGCGAAGCGCTTGTTTCCCGTGGTGAGCAGCTGCTCGACGATCTGATCGGTCTCGTTGTAGTAGCTGGCGCGCACGTTGAAAATATAGGGGTTGACCGGGGTTCGCAGCAGCTCGGCGCCCGTGAATGGGCCGACGAAGGGAACCTTGGCCTTGGTGAATACCGGCAGCGCGGCCTTGCTGGTCGGTGTGCCGACATAGCCCACCAGCGCGAACACCCGGTCATCTTCGATCAGCTTGCGCGTGTTCTCCGCCGCCCGGTCGGACTCGTAGCCGTCGTCGCGGGTCGTAAGGCGGATGGTGCGTCCATGGACGCCCCCTCGCGCGTTGATGTAATTGAACCAGAGCATCATGCCGTCGCGCATCTGGATTCCGAGCTGTTGCGCCGGTCCGGTAAAGGCGGCCGATTCGCCGAGCAGGATCGTGGTCGACGTCACGCCCGGAACCGGCTGTGCGCCGGCGGTGCTCATCGCCAGGCCGAGGGCGCAGGCGCAGGCGATTCGGGTCGACAGTGTCTTCATGGTCCGCAGCCCCTTTGCAGAAGTTTGCATCTAAGCACAACGGGCGGTCCCGTGCGCGGAACTATTCCCTTACACCCTCAACCATGCCGGCGCCACATGTCTGCCAATGCGGCCTCCAGCTGGCGTACGCGGCGGGTCGTGTCGAACAGCGGCGCAGTCGTCCGCTTGGCGCGCAACTTGTCTTTCAGTCCGGCGAGCAAGCCGCGGTCGTTGCCCAAGGCGCATGCGGTCTGCACGAAGGCCTCGGGACCGGCGGCCACCAGCTCCGGCAGGCCTGCCGCCCGCAGCAGGCTTTCGCCGGCACGCGAGGCGAAGGTCGCGCCCTTGAGCGTCAGCACCGGCAGCCCGGCGCCCAGGGCGTCGCAGGCGCTCGTCATCGCGCTGTGGTGCAGCGCGTCGAGCAGCAGGTCGCCCAGCCGCTGCCGGGCGAGGTAGCGCGGGCGCGGATCGAAGGGCGCGAATACCAGGCGTCCAGGATCCATGCCGCGGGCCGCGGCTTCGCGCCTGAGGTTCTCGATCGCGGCGGCGGGCATGGCGTTCAGCCACAGCACGGCGCGCGGCACCTGGGCGAGCACGCGCAGCCAGAGGTCGAACGCGTCGGGCGTGATCTTCTCCGGTTTGTGGCCGGCGCAGAACACCACCGCGTCTTCCGGCAGACCGTAGTCAGCTCTGGCGCCGGTCAGCTCCGGCGCCGGCTCGCGGTAGTCGTAGAGGTAGTAGGTGTCGGGCAAGTAGACCGGCGCTTCCGACCAGTGCGCTTCGGACCCTGGTGGCACGACGATGCGGTCGACGATCGCATAATCGACCCGCTTCGAACCGAGCGTGCACGCAAAGGCCAGATAGAGCGCCTGTACCGGCGCCGGGCGGCGCGCGGTGATCTCGAGGCGGCCGCCCGTTGTATGCCCGGCGCAATCGACAAGGATATCGACCTCGTCGTGCCGGATGGCGTTCGCGGCGTCGCGGTCGCCAAGCCGCGAAAGGTCGCGGAAGCCGTCCGCCGCCGCGTCCACCCTGGCGCGGATCGGGCTGCCGTCGTCCGGCGCCAGCGAGTAGGCGAAGATCTCAAAGCGCCGGCGATCGATCAGCTCGAACAGCGGCAGCAGCAGGTAGGCATTGAGGTGCTCGCGCAGGTCCGGCGACATGACGCCGACGCGCAGGCACTCGTGCTTCGGTTCGGCGCGCGGCGGCAGGGGGGCCACCTTGCGCTCGATGCGCGCGGCGATGCGGCAGGCGATCAGGTGCCGCTCGCTCTCGTCGAGCGGCAGGTGGAGCGCGCTGAAGGCGAGGGCGCGGTCGAGCGGCAGGTCCGGGTCGCGGATCGCCAGCCTGAACTCGGCCAGGTAGTCATCCCATCCGCTCCAGTCGCAAGTGCCCTGCGCGACGTAGCGGCGCCAGAGGAAGATGTTCCGGGGCGAGAGCATGATTTCCGGTTCGGCCCGCGGCGCCACGCCCGCGATGAAGCGCGTGACCGCGGGTCGGTCGGCGGCGAGTGCCGCGGCGATCGCAGCGCGCGACTCGTCGAAGCGCCGCAGCGAGGCGAGCGCGATGCCGCGCTTCAGCAGCGCGAGCGCATCGCGCGGCGCCCGCGCCAGGATCCAGTCGAGCTCGGCAAGCGCCTCCTCGTAGCGGCTCAGCGCGAGCAGCGCTTCGGCCAGGTCGCCGCGCGCGCGGACGGACTGCGGGTGCAGTCCGACGTAGCGCCGGTGGTTGCGCTCCGCCTCGGCCAGCCGGCCGAGGCGGGCGAGCAGCAGGCCGCGGTTGTGCAGCGCGTCCTCGTGCCCGGAAGCTCGCTCTAGCGCGGCGTCATAGCGCGCGAGCGCGTCCTGCGGCCGGTCGAGATCCTCGAGCGCGACGGCGCTGGCGTAAATCGCATTCGGGTCGGGCGAGAGCGCGAGCGAGCGCTCGAAAGCCTCGAGCGCGCCCGCCTCGTCGCCGAGCTGGTGGCGGCAGGCGCCGATCAGGAACCACGCCCGCGCATCGGCCGCGTGCGCGGCGACATGCGATTCGAGCAGCGGCAGCGCCGCCCGCGGCTGCCCACCCCGCAGCCGCTCGAGCGCCGCGTCGAGCGACAACGGACCCTATTGCGGCGGCGGTACCGGCACGCCGGTGTTCTTGAACGCCGCCGCGCCGATGATATCCGCGGAGTAGTTGTCGTTAATGTGGTAAGCCACGCCGGCGCGTGCTGCATTGGTGCCAGAGAAGAATCCTTGGACGTCGGAGAAGCAGCCCGACCCGATGCACGCGCTGCCGCCGGCCCCGGTGACGGTCAGGCTCGAGGAAGAGAACAACGCTCCGGAATAGGTAGTTGAGCCGTTCAGAAGGTATCTATTGCCGTCGGGCATAGCGACGCTGAAGGCCATCGTTACCGATGGACTACGGGCGTCGAACAGAACCTCGAGCGAGCCGGCAAAGGTGCCCGGAGCAGTGTGGCCGTCAGCGTATGTTGGATTGGTCGCGCCGAGCAAAGTATAGATCGCGCTGCCCGTGGTCGGCATCACTGGCGTCGGCATGCCGACGACGTAATGCAGGCCCTGATTCGCATCGTAGGTTACTGGCGAGGAGCAGTCGCAACCCAGAACCGCGACGTCTCCAACCCAGCGGCCCCAGGCAAGTATTCCGTCGGTCCCGAAATCTGCGGTCGCGCCGCTGAGAAGGTCGTATTGGATGAACTGGCTAGTCAGGTTGGCGCTCGTCAGCTGGCCCGTGCCGTTGAACACCGCATCGGTCTTGGTGTCGCTGGTCACCATGGGGTAGCCGTCAGACGCAACTGCAATGCCGTAACCGGACCCCGTCGCCAAAGGGATAATCGTTGGCACTATCGGATCACCGGTACCGGTGCGATCGCCGCCGGCGACGTAGTCGGGGCCGGTGGTTCCCGGGGGCGCGGGGGGCACCGACGGCGTCTCTCCGGTTTCCTGCGGTGGTTGGCTGGAATCCGCCGGGGCTACGCCGCTGCTGCCGGCGGGGACGTCGATCGAGCCGGAGGCGTTGCTGAGCGACCAGATG
>DATFMS010000254.1:0-5539 GCA_035266805.1 Burkholderiales bacterium
GCGCCGGTCTCGGACTCGCCCTTGATCACGGCCCAGTTCACCGGCGCGCGGCCGCGGTACTTCGGCAGGAGCGAGCCGTGCAGGTTGAGCGCGCCGCGCCGCGGCGCCGCCAGCAGCCGGCTGCCCAGCATGCGGCGATAATAGAACGAGAACAGGAAATCCGGGCGCAGCGCCTCGATGCGCGCGGCGAAGCCCGGCACGTTCGGGTCGTCGGGGAAGGCGCTCTCGAGGCCGCGCTCGGCGGCGAAATCGGCCACGCTCGAAAACCAGACGTTCTCGCCGGGCGAGTCGCGGTGCGTCACCAGCAGCGGCACCTCGACGCCGTGCGCGAGCAGGGTCGCGAGGCAGCGCACCCCGACGTTGTGGTAGGCGAAGACGACCGCGCGCGTCATTCCTCGCGCTGCAGGACGGCGCCCACCACGTAGCGCGGGCGCTGGCGCACCTCCTCGTAGATGCGGCCGACGTACTCGCCCAGCAGGCCGATGCCGAACAGCTGCAGCCCGATCAGGAAGTAGGCCAGGATGTCGCGGTCCCACAGCGCCGCGAGCGCGTCGTGCAGGTTGTCCGCGAGCAGCATGCGCTCGGCCATCACCACCAGGTAGAGCAGCACCGAGCCGGCGGCGATCAGCATGCCGAGCACCGAGAACGCCCGCAGCGGCGCGATCGAGAAGCCGGTCATGAGGTCGAAATTGAGCGCGATCAGCTTGAACAGCGAGTACTTCGAGGTGCCCGCCGCGCGCTCCTCGTGCGCCACTTCGATTTCGGCCGGGCGGCGGGCGAAGGTGTAGGCCAGCGCGGGAATGAAGGTGTTGGTCTCGCGGCACTTGTTGAGCGCGTCGACCACCTCGCGGCTGTAGGCGCGCAGCATGCAGCCCTGGTCGGTCATGCGGATGCTGGTGATGCGCTCGCGCAGGCGGTTCATCAGGCGCGAGGGCATGCGCCGCAGCCAGCTGTCCTGGCGCTGGCGCCGCACGCCGCCGACGTAGTCCGCGCCCTGGTCCATCCTGGCGAGCAGCCTGCCGATCTCCTCGGGCGGGTTCTGCAGGTCGGCGTCGAGCGTCACCACGCGCGCGCCGCGGCAGTGCGCGAAGCCGGCCAGGATCGCCGGGTGCTGGCCGAAGTTGCCCGCCAGCAGCACCACGCGCGTGACCTCGGGGCGCTTTTCGAACTGCTCGCGCAGCAGCGCCGTCGAGTGGTCGCGGCTGCCGTCGTCGACGAAGATCAGCTCGTAGCGCAGCCCGAGCGCGTCGAGCGCCGGGTAGACGCGCGCGAACAGCGCCGCGAGGCCTTCCTCCTCGTTGTATACCGGAATGACGACTGAGAGCTCGGGGGCCTGCATCGGGGTCGGGCCGCGCTTCTAGCGGCGGTGTGCGGCAAGGATATCACCGAGCGCCGCGCAGACCCGGTCGACGTCGGCCTCGCGCATGGCAGGGAACAGCGGCAGCGTGGCGATGCTCGCGCCGACGCGCTCCGCGTGCGGGAAGTCGCCCGCCTTCCAGCCCTGCGCGCGGTAGAGGCGGAACAGGTGCATCGCCGGGTAGTGCACGCCGACGCCGATGCCGCGCGCGTGCATCGCCTGGATGAACTGCGCGCGGTCGATGCTCATGCGCTCGAGCGGCAGCAGAACCTGGAACATGTGCCAGTTCGACTGTTCGAAGTCCGCCGGCGGCAGGCCACAGCCCAGCGACGCATCGAGGCGCTCGAAGTAGCGCCGCGCGAGGCTGCGCCGGCGGGCGTTGAATTCCTCCAGACGCTCGAGCTGGCCGAGGCCCAGGCGCGCCGCGACGTCGGTCAGGTTGAGCTTGGCGCCGGCCTCCTCGACCTCGATCTCGCCGCCGGGCAGGCGCACCACCCCCTGCAGCCTCAGGCGCTCGCAGCGCAGCGCCTCGGCCTCGTCGTTTAGCATCAGGCAGCCGCCTTCGGCGGTGGTGATGTTCTTGTTGGCGTGGAACGAGAAGCAGACCAGGTCGCCGAAGCTGCCGACCTTCTTTCCCTTCCAGCTCGAGCCCATGCTCTGCGCCGCGTCCTCGATCACCCGCAGCCCGCGCCGCGCCGCGATCGCGTACACCGCGTCGCGGTCGAACGGCAGCCCCGCCATGTCGACCGGGATCAGCGCCTTGCTGCGCGGCCCGAGCGCGGCCTCGATCTTGGCCGGGTCGATGTTGCGCGTCGCGGGGTCGATGTCGACGAACACGGGCCTGGCGCCTGCGCGCAGCACCACGTTCGCGGTCGCGACCCAGGACAGCGGCGTGGTCACCACCTCGTCGCCGGCGCCGACGCCCGCGAGCGCGAGCGCCAGCTCGAGCGCGCCGGTGCCCGAAGCGAGCGCGCGCACCGGGCGGCCGCCGAAATATTCCGACAGCCGCGATTCGAAGGCCTTCGCCTGCGGCCCGCTGGTGATCCAGCCCGAGCGCAGCACCTCGGCCACGCCCTCGATCGTCGCCGGGTCGATGCTCGGGCGGGTGAAGGGAAGGTACTCGCTCACGGCGTCCCCACCGCGACGCGGCGCGGGTCGCGCGCCAGCAGCCGCATCGGCAGCCCGGCTTGCCGCAGGCGATCGTATTCGGCAGGCGGCATCAGCGCCACGGCGGGTTTGTCGCGGCGCCAGGCGCGCGAGAAGTCCTCGACCGTGTCGAGGTAGTTGCGGCGCTCCCAGGTGAGCGAGGTGTCGAGCTCGTCCTTGTAGCCGACCATGATCGCCGTGCGCCTGGAGTAGAACAGGAAGCTGTGATCGAACAACTGCACGAAGTAGACGCGCTTTGCGGCCTCGAGCGCGGGGCGGATGCGCTCCACGATCTGGCGCGACGAGTATACCGGCGCGAGCGACTGGTAGCCGACCAGCAGGAGCTGCGTCAGCGCGAGGCCGCCGATCGCGAGCCAGCCGATCGCCGCGCCCTTGCGCACGCGCAGCGCAAACACGGTCGCGATCAGGCCCGCGGCGACCACGGCGGCGCCGGCGACCACCATCCCGCGGCCGAAGCCCGCCACCAGATCGGGCGGCAGGTCGCCCGACAGCTTCGCGGTCGCGAGCGGGGTCAGCGCGGCGAGGCCGGCGCCGCCCAGCGCCGCGCTCGCGCAAAGCAGGGCGAGCGCGCGCGAACCGATGCGCGGCAGCCAGTCCCCGAGCAGCATCGCGAGGGCGGGAAAGATCGGCAGGATGTAGGCGAACAGCTTGGAATCCGATACCGAGAAAAAGACGAACACGAACACACACCAGACGAGCAGGAAGCGCTGCGGCTGGAACGACAGCAGCGGGCGGCGGCGCGCGGCGGCGACCAGCGCGCCGGGCAGCGCGAGCGTCCACGGCACCGCCCCGAGCGCGAGCAGCGGCAGGAAGTACCACCAAGGCTGGAAGCGGCCGTGCTCCTTGGTCAGGAAGCGCTCGAAATGCTCGTGGATGAAGAAGAAATGCGCGAACTCGTGGTTGGCCAGCGAGACCATGACGAACCAGGGCGCGGCGATGGCCAGAAACAGCGCCAAGCCCGCCGCCAGCTCGAGCCTCGCCAGCAGCCGCCAGTCGCGCTGCCATAGCACGTACAGCGCCACCGCGCCGGCCGGCAGGACGATGCCGATCAGCCCCTTGGACAGCACCGCGAGCGCGCAGGCGGCCCAGCCGAAAAGCATCCATCCCCGCCGGCCGCCGGGGCCGACGCGGTCGCGCTGGGCGAGGGCGAACGCGCCCACCGCGAGCGAAAGGAAGGACGAAACCCCCATGTCGAGCGAAGAGCCGTGGCCCATGAAGACCCACATCAGGCTGCCGCCGAGGATCGCCCCGCTGGCGCGCCCGGCCTCGGCACCGAACAGGCGCCAGGCCGCGAAGGCCGCGAACAGGACCCCCAGGAATCCGGTCAACGCGGTCCACAACCGCGCGCTCCACGCGCTCTGGCCGAAGGCCTCGAACGCGGCCGCGGTGGCCCAGTACTGCAGCGGCGGCTTCTCGAAGTACTTGAGGCCGTTCAGGCGCGGGGTGAGCCAGTCGCCGCTGGCCACCATTTCGCGCGAGATCTCGGCGTAGCGGCCCTCGTCGGTGTTGAACAGGTCGCGCTGCCCCAGGTTGGCGAACCAGGCGAAGGAGAAGACGAGCAGGAAGGCGATTGTCGTTGTTTTCATTGAGGGAGTTGCGGCGCTCGCGTAAAATTGTATCGCTATGAGGGAATTCGCGCGCATTAAGCGTCTGCCGCCGTACGTGTTCAATACCACGCACGAGTGGAAAATGGCTGCGCGCCGCCGCGGCGAGGACGTCATCGACCTGTCGATGGGCAACCCCGACGGGCCGACGCCCAGGCACATCGTCGACAAGCTGGTCGAGGCGGCGCAGCGCCAGGATACGCACGGCTACTCGGTGTCGAAGGGCATTCCGCGCCTTCGGCGCGCGATCTGCGACTGGTACAAGCGGCGCTACGGCGTCGAGTTCGACCTCGATTCGGAGGCGATCGTCACCATCGGCTCGAAGGAGGGCCTGGCGCACCTGATGCTCGCCACGCTCGAGCGCGGCGACACCGTGCTGGTGCCCAACCCCTCCTACCCGATCCACATCTACGGCGCGATCATCGCCGGCGCCGACATCCGCTCGGTGAGAATGACCGAGGGCGTCGACTTCTTCGCTGAGCTCGAGCGCGCCTGCGCCGAGCTGATCCCCAAGCCCAAGATGCTGGTGATGGGCTTTCCGTCGAATCCGACCGCGATGTGCGTCGAGCTCGACTTCTTCGAGCGCGTGATCGCGTTCGCGCGCGAGCAGGGCATCATGGTGGTGCACGACCTGGCCTACGCCGACATCGTCTTCGACGGCTGCTGGGTTGGCAACCGCGCGCCCTCGATCATGCAGGTGCCGGGCGCGCGCGACGTGGCGGTCGAATTCTTCAGCATGTCGAAGAGCTACAACATGGCCGGCTGGCGCATCGGCTTCATGGTCGGCAACAAGGACCTGGTGCACGCCCTGGCGCGCATCAAGAGCTACCACGACTACG
The DNA here is from genome assembly GCA_035266805.1 of Burkholderiales bacterium. Taxonomy (GTDB): domain Bacteria; phylum Pseudomonadota; class Gammaproteobacteria; order Burkholderiales; family SG8-39; genus DAHVFK01. Next base: position 4,968 of record DATFMS010000254.1, read on the forward strand.
GCACCTTCACCCCGATCCAGGTCGCCTCGATCGTCGCCCTCGACGGCCCGCAGGAATGCGTCGAGGAGATCCGCCAGACCTACCAGCGGCGGCGCGACGTGATGGTCAAGGGCCTGCACGAGCTGGGCTGGATGGTCACCAATCCCAGGGCGTCGATGTACATCTGGGCCAGGATCCCGGAAGCCTACCGCTCGATGGGGTCGCTCGAGTTCGCCAAGAAGATGATCGACGAGGCGCGGGTGGCGGTCTCGCCCGGGGTCGGCTTCGGCGAGTACGGCGACGACCACGTGCGCATCGCGCTGATCGAGAACGAGCACCGCCTGCGCCAGGCGCTGCGCGGCGTGCGCGACATGTTCAAAAAGGACGGCTATGGTGACGCGGGGGTGAGAAGCACCTTACCCCCGCACCCCCTGCGAGGCGCGGCGTGAGGGCGATCAACGTCGGCCTGCTCGGCATCGGCACGGTCGGCGGCGGCACCTGGGAGGTGCTCGGGCGCAACGCCGACGAGATCCAGCGCCGCGCGGGGCGCGCGATCCGCATCACGCGCGTGGCCGACAAGGCGCTCGCGCGGG
>DATFMS010000255.1:0-2199 GCA_035266805.1 Burkholderiales bacterium
GATCCGCAGGCGCGGCGCGAGCTCGGGTGCGATCTTCTGCAGCACCCGCTCGCGCATCTCGGCCGCGGCCTTGCGGGTGAAGGTGATGGCGACGATCTCCTCGGGCTGCTGCACGGTTTTCAGCAGCGCGAGGAAGCGCTCGACCAGCAGCGTGGTCTTGCCCGAGCCCGCCGGCGCCTGGACGATGAACGAGCGCGCCGGGTCGAGCGCGGCGTGGCGCTGGGCGCGGTCGGCCGGCTCAGGCATGGCGGTCAACCATCGCGGAAATCGTACGTTGCTTCCCCAAGGGGGGCGTACGGGTAATGAAGGTGTCGGAGGTACTCGAATTGCTGCGCCGCGACGGCTGGATGCTCGTCGCGACGCGCGGCAGCCACCGCCAGTTCAAGCATCCGGTAAAGCCCGGCCGCGTCACGGTGCCTGGAAAGCCCAGCAAAGATTTACATCCGGCCACGCTAAACAGTATCCTTCGACAGGCAGGCCTCAAGCGATAGGGATTTGCATGCGCTACGCGGTTGTGATCGAAAAAGGCAAAGGCAACTACTCGGCATACGTACCGGATCTTCCGGGTTGCGTAGCCGTCGGCGACACCATCGAAGAGACCGAGCGCGAGATCCAGGAGGCGATCGAGTTTCATCTCGAAGGAATGCGGGCCGACGGGCAGCCGATCCCCGAGCCGAGCAGCCGCGTGGAATACGTGGACGTCGAAGCCTAGGATCATTCCGGCTCCTCGCTTTCTTCTTCGAGCGCGCTCATGCGCTCGTGCACCCGGCAGAGCGTTTGCAGGTCGCAGTAGCGGCAGGTGGCGAGCCCGTTTTTCGGATCGACCTGCGCTTCGCCCGCGGCGAAGCCCGCGCCGAGCGCCTCGAGCGAGCTCTTCCAGCCCGCGAGCAGCGAGCTCCAGTCCTTCGCCTCGGCGACGAAGCCCTTGTCCTTGTCGCGCGCGAAGCCCATGTAGCGCATGGCGCCGGTCTGCAGCTTGGCGTAGGCGACCGCGCTGATCTGCTCCGGCGCCGAGAGGGCGTAGAGCGGCAGCTGCGGGTCGTCGGGGCGCTCGCCCTGCCAGGCGTTCGGCGTCGGGCGCCCGCTCTTGTAGTCGATCAGCGCGTGCCCGCCCGCGGCGAGCTTGTCGAGCCGGTCGATGCGCCCGGAAAGCTCGAGGCCGGCCACTTTCAGCTTGCGCTTTTCTTCGCGCGCGGCGACCTCGAACGGCGCGCGCTTGCGCTCGACGTCGAGCCAGTCGCGCGCGAGCTTCGCCAGGCGCATGCGCTCCAGCTCCGCGAAGGGCTCGTCGAGCTCGGCTTCGGCGACCGCGGCGCGCGCCGCGCGCGCGATCGCCGGGCCGCAGTCGGCCTCGAGCGCGGCGCTGTTCTTGAGCTCGCCCCACAGCTCGCGCATCAGCGCGTGCAGCAGCGAGCCGCGCGCGCGCGCGTCGGGCCCGGCGAGCGGCTCTTCGAGCGCCTCGGCGCCGAGGCGGTGGCGGGCGAAGGCGCGAAACGGGCACGCGGCCTGGTCGGCGAGGATGCGGGTGCCGCCGCGCGGGGTCCTGGTCGCCAGCGCCGGCGCCTGGCCGTCGGGCGATGCCTCGGTGCCGCGCGCGGCGAAGATCAGCTCGCGCCAGCGCGGCGCCGACGACTCGGGCGTCGGGGTAACGGGAATTTCAGAAAAAAGCGGAGACAGCACGAGCTTGCGGTCGTCTTCCCAGGCCGGGTGCGAGACCACGACCTCGGGCGCGGCGGCGAGCCAGCCCGCGGTGATGCGCTTGCCGCGCGCGAGCGTCGCCTCGGCCGAGGCCTCGGGGATGCCGGCCTTCTTCTGCAGCGCGGGCGCGAGGAACGGGTTCGGCCGCGCCGCGAGCGGCCAGGCCTCGTCGGTCATGCCGGCGAGCCACAGCGCGTCGAAGGCGAGGCCCGCCGACTCGAGCACGCCGAGCACCTGCACCGGCGCCGCGGGCGACTCGGGCTGGAACAGCGTGTCGCGGCACAGGCGCTCGAAGCGCGCCAGCGCGCGCGGCGCGCTCATCTTCGGCGCCACGCGCTCCAGGCGCGCGAACTCGGCCAGCGTCTCGTTGAATTTCGCGCGCGCCTGGTACTCGGCCGAGTCGAGGCCGCGCCCGGGAAAGCCCGCCGCCTCGAGCAGGGTCGTGAAGTGCTCGCCCCAGCCGTGCGGCGACGCCGATTCGAGCCTGGGAACGGAATACAT
>DATFMS010000256.1:0-5396 GCA_035266805.1 Burkholderiales bacterium
CGCCCAGAACGCGGGCGTGGCGAGCGCGCGCGCGATGGTCCACGACCTGTCCCGGGCCGCGGACTGACCGCCCCTGCCTGGGCGCCCGTCCCGACCGGCGGCAATGCGCCGCCACGGCAGCGCAAGCACCAGCGGAAGCAATGCGAGCAGCACCCCGCCCAGCGCGTGGTAGGCGCCGCGCCAACCGTAACGTTCGATCAGCCACTGAGTGCCGGGCGCGATGATCAGCAGCCCGGTGCCGAGCGCGGCATAGAGCACGCCCATCGCGCTGGCGAGCCGCTCACGGAACCACCGGTTGGCCAACCCAGACGCGGGCACCATGCCGATCAGCGCCGCGCCGACGCCTCCCGCCACCCCGACCAGCAGGTACAGCTGCCACACCGCGCCGAGCCAGCCCGCGAGTGCGTAAGCCGAGCCGAACAGGGCCAGCCCCACGCAATAGCAAAAGCGCGGCCCGAGCCGGTCGAAGGCGATCCCCGCGAGCGGCGACATCATCCCGGCGAACAGCATGTACGTCGAGTACACGCCGGTGAGCGTGCCACGATCGGCGCCGAACTCGCGCGCGAGCGGCAGCAGGAATACGGCGTAGCTCTCGCCGATGCCGCGCGAGAGCAGGTTCATCATGGTGCACAGCGCGAGAACCCCGAGGGCGGTGCGCCTCAGCTCATGTGCATCGTGCGCGGCAGCCAGAGGATGATGTCCGGGAAGGCGAGAAACAGCGCCAGCGTCACGACGTCGGCGATGAAGAAGGGCATGATGCCGCGGAATACGTCCGACAGCGGGATGTCGGGCCGCACGCCGTTGACCACGAAGCAGTTCAGCCCGATTGGCGGCGTGATGAGGCAGATCTCGCACATCTTGACCACCACGATGCCGAACCAGATCGGGTCATAGCCGAGCGCGATGACCGCGGGATAGACCACCGGCAGCGTGAGCAGCAGCATGCCGATGGCGTCCATGAACATGCCGAGCACGGTGTAGAACAGCAGAATGCCGATCATGATCGCGATCGGCGGCAGCGGCAGCGTCACCACCCACTTGGCGAACGCGTCCGGAAGCCCGGCGAAGCCGAGGAAACGCACGAACATCAGCACGCCCCAGATGATCGAGAAGATCATCACGGTCAGCTTGGCCGATTCGAGCAGCGCCTCGCGCAGACCGTGCCAGCGCATGCCGTGCGCGAGCGCGATCACGAATACAACGAACGCGCCGAGCGCGCCGGCTTCGGTCGGCGTCGCCCAGCCGTAGTACATCGCGGAGAAGATGATGATCACCACCGCGATGATCGGCAGCGTCCCCGGCACCGAGCGCCAGCGCTCGCGCCAGGTGAATCCCTTGATCGGGCGGCCGAGATTCGGCTTCAGTGCGGCCATGATCACGATCATGATCGAGTAGGCGATGGCCGAGACGATGCCCGGCAGGAAGCCTGCGACCAGCAGCGCGCCGACCGACTGCTCGACGATGATGGCGTAGATCACCAGCAGCGCGCTGGGGGGAATCAGCGATGCAAGCGTTCCGCCCGCGGCGACGACGCCGGCGGCGAGCTTGCGGTCGTAGCCGTACTTGAGCATGTCGGGGATTGCGACGCGGCTGAACACCGCTGCGGTCGCGGTGCTCGCGCCCGACACCGCGGCGAAGCCGGTTGCGGCGATTACCGTCGCCACCGCGAGGCCGCCGGGTACCCAGCCGAGCCACTTGCGCGCGGCGTCGAACAGCCGCTCGGTGAGGCCGGCGTGGAAGGCGAGGTAGCCGATCAGGATGAACATCGGCAGCACGCTCAAGGTGTAGGTCGTGACCTTCGAGTGGGGGATGGTGCCAGCCATGCCGGCGCCGGCGTCCCAGCCGAGCATGGCGATCAACCCGACCATGCCGACGAACGCGGCGGCGTAGACCACCCGCACGCCGAGAAATACCAGCGCGATCAGACCTATCACGCCGGCGATGCCGATCTCGAAGGAACTCAATTCGCGCCCTCGATTTCCTGCGCTGCGATCTCCTCAGCGGTCATCGCCCGGGGGACCGCCACCGGCGCGGCGGCCGGGTTCAGCACCAGCCGCAGGTAGGCGGCCAGCTGCAGCAGCAGGCGCAGCCACAGCAGGGCGAACGCCACCGGCACCAGAAGCTTGGACGGCCACACCGGCAGCTCGGCGTCGATCGTGCTGTCGCCCAGCCGATAGGCGCGCAGGAAGTGGTCAAAACCGTACCAGATCAGCACCGCGATCACGAACAGAGCGATCAGCGTGCCGAACACCTCCATCGCCCAGTGCATGCGTCCGCTGGTCATCTTGAGGAACATCTCCATCCTGACGTGGCCGCCGAGGCGCTGGCAGTAGGCGATGCCGAGAAAAGCGAACGTCGCCATCGACAGCTCGACGAAGTCGATATAGCCGTTGATGGGTCTGTCGAGCAGCTGGCGGCCGAGCACCTGCGCCATGCCGAGGAACATCAGCACGAAGATGCAGGCCGCGGCCACCAGGTTGAAGAAGGTCTCGACGCGTCCCAGACGAACGTCGAACACGCTCAGCGTCGAGCCGTCCTCGCGCGGCACGGCGCTCATCGGGTTACTTGGACGCTTCCTTCGCCGTCTTGAACAGCAGGTCGAGCAGACCCTGGGCGTCGAACTTGCCCTTGTTCTCGGCGACCCACTTGTCCCACACCGGCTTGCCGGCGACCTTGCGGAATTCCTCCAGCTGGGCCTCGGAGTAGGTCACAGGCTTGAGCGTCTTCGCCAGCATCGGCAGGTTCTTCTTGTCGATGGCAACGTAGGCCGCGATCTGCGCGTCGATGACCTGGGTCTTGGCGTCCATGACGAGTTTCTTGTACTGCTCGGGCAGCTTTTGCCAGGAAGACTTGCTGAACACGATCGGGCAGTCGGAGGTGCCGGGCGACATGTTGGTGGTGTACCAGTCCGACACCTCGTTGATCTTGTAGGCGACCTGGGCGTAGGTGTACGGAAACGACGCGGCGTCCATCGTGCCGCGCTGCATCGAGGTGTAGACCTCGGTGGCGGTGGTGGTGGTCTTGATCGCGCCCAGCACCTGCATGGCGTCGCCGATTCCGCCGCCTGCGCGCACCCGCAGCCCCTTCCAGTCGCTGAGCTTGTAGGGTGGCTTGCCCTTGCCCAGGAACTCGTACTGGGGCAGCAGGGTCGAGGCGTAGGCCATCGCGCCCCAGCGGTCCATGTCGGCCACCAGGGCGGGGTGGTGGTACAACTTGTCGCGCACGACGCGAGATACGTTCCAGTCGCCGAGCGGCAGGAACGGCAGCGAGAAGACCATGAACGCCGGGTTCTTGCCCGGATGGTAGAAATTGCAGAAATGCGCGCCATCCAGCGCGCCGAGCTTGATGCCGTCGAGATTCTCCCGGGCTTTTGAGAATGATTCTCCGTAGCCGATGCGGATGGTGAACTTGCCGTCGGTCTTCTTCGACACGATGTCGGCGAGCACCTCGATGCCTTTGGTGAAGGCGCGCTGATTGCCCCAGGTGGAGAATTTCCACTCGAGCTTCGGTCCGTTGACTTCTGCGGCGCTGGCGGAAAAGGCCGCGAGCGCGGCAACTACCGCCACGGCGGCGGCGCTGTGATTGACTTTAGGCATGGTGTTTCCTCCGGTGGACGTTATGCGGGGGATTCGTTCCCCTCTTGTATAGTTGACGCCGCTGCAAGGTAGCACGGGGCGGCCTCGCCCGACAACCTAGTGCGCTTCGTCCCAGTTGTCGCCGACGCCGACATCGACGATCAACGGCACCTCGAGCTCTGTCACGTCCTGCATGCGCGCCCGCAGCCCCTCGCGGACCTCATCGAGCTCGTTCTGCGGCACCTCGAGCACGAGCTCGTCGTGCACCTGCATGATCAGCTTGGCGCCGAAGCCGCGCTCGTCCAGCCACTTCTGCACCGTGACCATGGCGAGCTTGATCAGGTCGGCCGCCGTGCCCTGCATCGGCGCGTTGATCGCCGCGCGCTCGGCGCCTTGGCGCCGCTGCGGCGAGCCGCTCTTCATTTCCGGCAGCCGCAGGCGGCGGCCGAACACCGTTTCGACGTAACCCTGGCTGCGGGCACGCTCCCGGGTTTCGTCCATGTAGCGCTTCACGCCCGGATAACGCGAGAAGTACGAGTCGATGTAGGCCTGCGCGGTGGCGCGCTCGATGCCGAGGTTCTGCGCCAGGCCAAAGGACGACATGCCGTAGATCAGACCGAAGTTGATCACCTTGGCGGTGCGCCGCTCGTCGGCCGAGACTTCCTCCAGCTGGCGGCCGAACACCTCTGCCGCGGTGGCGCGGTGCACGTCGTGGCCGTGGGCGAAGGCGTGACGCAGGCCCTCGTCGCCCGAGAGGTGCGCCATGATGCGCAGCTCGATCTGCGAGTAGTCGGCGCTCAAGATCCGGCACCCGGGCGGCGCGACGAAAGCCTCGCGGATGCGCCGCCCCTGTGGCGTGCGGATCGGAATGTTCTGCAGGTTGGGCTCGGTCGAGGCCAGCCGCCCGGTCACCGCAACCGCCTGCGAATAGGTGGTGTGCACACGCCCGGTCTGCGCATTCACCATGCGCGGCAGCTTGTCGGTGTAGGTGGACTTCAGCTTCGCCAGCCCCCTGTATTCGAGCAGGATCTTCGGCAGCGGGTAGTCCTGCGCCAGCTCGGCGAGCACGTCCTCGTCGGTCGACGGCGCGCCCGAGGGCGTTTTCTTCTTTACCGGCAGGCCCTGGCGTTCGAACAGGATCTCCTGGATCTGCTTCGGCGAGTTGAGGTTGAACGGCTGGCCGGCCGCCTCATAGGCCTTCTGCTCTTTGTCCAGCATTTCCTTGCCCAGCTCGTGGCTCTGCGCCTCGAGCTTGGCGCTGTCGAGCAGCACCCCGTTGCGCTCCATGCGCAGCAAGACCGGCAGCACCGGCATCTCGATGTCCCGGTAGACGTAGCTCAGCTTTTGATCGGCGGCGATCTTCGGATAGAGCGCGTCGTGCACCGCGAGCGCGCAATCGGCGTCCTCGGCCGCGTAGTCGGTGGCGCGCTGGATGTCGACTGCCGAGAACGGAATCCGCGCCGCGCCCTTGCCGGTGACTTCGTCGTAGGTGATCGTCTTCCAGCCCAGATGCCGCTGCGCCAGGGAATCCAGGTCGTGACGCTCGTGCACCTCGTAGACGTAGGACTCGAGCAGCGTGTCGTGTTCGATTCCGGCCAGCTCGACGCCGTGGTTGGCGAGAATGTGGGCGTCGAACTTCAGGTTTTGCCCGACCTTGGCGCGCGTCGCGTCCTCCAGCCAGGGGCGCAGCAGCTCGAGCGCGCGCTCGACGCCGAGCTGCGGCGGTGCACCGGGATATTCGTGCGCGAGCGGCAGGTAGGCGGCAGTGTCGCCCCAGGCGAACGACATCCCGACCAGCTGCGCGAGCATCGGCTCAAGGCC
>DATFMS010000257.1:0-6167 GCA_035266805.1 Burkholderiales bacterium
GCCGCGCGCGGCCTGGGCACGCGCGCCGACCTGGCCGGCGCGCACCTGCTGGCCGCGCCCTACCTCGCCTGGCAGCTCGAGTTCGCGCGCGCCGCGTTGGGGCTCGAGACGCTGGACGCGTTCCTGGTCGACCAGCCCGAGATCCATATCCGCGCCCTCGGCAAGGAGCGCGCCAACCGCAAGCTCGCGCGCGCCTTCGCCGTCCTCGAGCAGGCGGTGAAGGAGGGCAAGCTGCGCCAGTACGGGATCTCGACCTTCGACGCCATGCGGGTCGAGACCGACCACCCGCTGTTCCAGTCGATCACTTCGCTGCAGGGGCTGGCCGAGGGCGCGGCGCAGACCGTGCGCAAGGACCCCCGCGCGCGGCACCACCTGCGCCTGCTGCAGCTGCCGTTCAACCCGGCGATGACCGAAGGCTTCACCCGCTTCTCGCAGGCGACCGGGCAGGGCAACGTCGCCTCCACGCTGCAGGCGGCGCACCAGCTCAAGGTCTACGTCATGACCAGCCACGCGCTCGGCAAGGGGCGCTTCGCCGCCGAGGATCCGCTCGCGGCCGGCGTCGCCGGGCTCGCCAACCCGGCGCAGCGCGCGCTGCAATTCGCCCGCTCGACGCCGGGCGTCGGCAGCGCGCTCGCCGGCCTGAGCGCGCCGGCGCACCTGGACGACGTGCTGGCGGTGGCGCGCGCGGCGCCGATGGGCAAGCAGGACTACGCCGGGCTTTTCCGCCGCGCCGAGTGACGGCGCGGCGCGCTCACGCTTCGCGTTCCGCGCGGAAGCGGCGGTGGTGGTGGTAGTCCTCGGAGCGCGCGAAAGACAGCAGGCGGTCGATCTTGCGCCGGTGCAGGCGCCGGTTGCGCAGGTACCACAGTCCCACCAGCGCCATGGTGCCGGCGACGAACAGCCCGAACAGCACGATCACGCCGTAAATCGGCAGTCCGCGATGCAGCAGCCACGAGTACAGCGCAATCATCGCCAGGATCGACAGGTTCTCGTTGAAGTTCTGCACCGCGATCGAGCGCCCGGCGCCCATCAGGTTGTGCCCGCGGTGCTGCAGCAGGGCGTTCATCGGCACCACGAAGAAGCCCGCCAGGACGCCGATCAGGATCATCAGCGGCACCGCGACCCAGACGTTGCGCACCACGACCATCGCCATCACCACCACGCCCATCGCGATCCCCATCGGGATCACCCGCATCGAGTGGTGCAGCGGGATGCGCACCGAGGCCGCGATCGCGCCCGCGGCGATGCCCAGCGCCACCACGCCCTGCAGCAACGCGGCCTTGGACAGGTCGAAGCCGAGCGCGGCGTGCGACCACTCGATGACGATGAACTGCAGCGTCGCGCCGACGCCCCAGAACAGGGTCGTGACCGAAAGCGAGATCTGGCCCAGCTTGTCGCGCCACAGCCGGGCGTTGCAGCGGTAGAAGTCCTTCAGCGTCGCCAGCGGGCTGCCGTGCAGGTGCTTGATCGGCGCGCCGGTGAGCGGCACGTAGAGGTTGAACAGCGCCGCCACCGCGTAGACGAACGCGATCACGCACAGCGCCGCTTCGGGCCCGGTGTCGACGCCGGTGTCGATCAGCGGCAGGTCGAAGGCGAGCAGGTGGCTGGCGATCGTCTGATTGATCAGCACGCCGCCGAGCACGGTGCCGAGGATGATCGACGCCACCGTCAGGCCCTCGATCCAGCCGTTGGCGAGCACCAGCCGGGTCGGCGGCAGGTACTCGGTCAGGATGCCGTACTTGGCCGGCGAGTAGGCCGCGGCGCCGAGGCCGACCAGGGCGTAGGCCGCGAGCGGGTTGACGCCGAACAGCATCAGGCCGCAGCCGGCGATTTTGACCGCGTTGGAAATGAACATCACCCGGCCCTTGGGCAGGCGGTCGGCGACGGCGCCGACGTAGGGCGCGAGGACGACGTAGGACAGGACGAAGAAGAACTTCAGGTACGGCGTCAGCCACGACGGCTCGTGCGACTGCATCAACATGGCGATGGCGGCGACCAGCAGCGCGTTGTCGGCCAGCGACGAGAAGAACTGCGCCGCCATTATTATGTAGAAGCCGAGGTTCATTGCATTTTTCGCGTGCCGGTTTATAGCACGCCGAGGCGGGTTATTTTTCGCGCCGCAAGTAGACCTGCATGCGAATCGCCTTGTTCAGGCGCGTGAGGCGCGCATCGAGGCGGACCAGGTCGACCAGCGCGACGGCCAGCATCGCAAGCGCGACGCCGCCGGCTGCGCGCGCGTCGACCAGCAGCAGGCCGAGAGCCGCCGCGCTACCGAGGCGGAAGGCCCAGGCGCCGGCGCGATCATGCAGGTAGGCGCGGTGCGCCCCGAGCGGGAACGCGAGCCACAGCAGGTACGCGGTGCGACGCCGGCGCAGCGCCGCGGCAAGGCGCAGGTTGGCCTCCTGCAATCCGCCGCCGGACAGGTCGAAGCGTTTCCAAGCGTCGCTCACAGGCAATCATAAGCTATGAATCGCGCCGAGTTTATGCTTGAATAAGCATTCTCTCAACACGCATTGATCGGATTGATTGCACATGGCCGACCGGCGCCTCCAGGTATTCCATGCCGTTGCCAAGCATCTGTCGTTCACCAAGGCAGCCGAGGCCCTGTTCATGACCCAGCCGGCGGTGACGTTCCAGATCAAGCAGCTCGAGGAGCATTTCAACACGCGCCTGTTCGAGCGCGGCCACGGGCGCATCACGCTCACCCCCGCGGGCGACATCGTGCTCGACTACGCCGAGCGCATTCTCGGCCTGTCGGCCGAGCTCGACACCCGCCTGAAGGAGATGACCGGCCAGATCGCCGGGCTGCTGCTGGTCGGCGCCAGCATGACGATCGCCGAATTCCTGCTGCCGCAGGTGCTGGGCGACTTCAAGGCCAAGTATCCCAACGTGGTGCCGCGCCTGTTCGTCGCCAACTCGGGCACGGTCGAGAGTCGGGTCGCGGAGCACACCCTGGACATCGGCTTCATCGAGGCGCCGTCGCACCTGGCGACGGTGGCGACCGACGTCTGCTGCGAAGACGAGCTGGTGGTGGTGTGCGCGCCCACGCACGCGCTGGCGCGGGACAAGGAGATCGCGCCCAAGCAGCTGCTCGAGCACCCCTATATCACTCGCGAATCGGGCTCGGGCACGCGCGAGGTCGCCGACGCCTACTTCCAGAAGGCCGGCGTGCGACCCGAATCGCTCAACCTGGTGATGGAGCTCGGCAGCCCCGAGGCGCTCAAGGGGCTGGTCGCCACCGGGCTGGGGTTCACCATCATGTCGCGCGCCTCGGTGAACAAGGAAATCCGCCTTGGCGAGCTGGTCAGTCTGCCGCTTGCGCCGCGCCTGATCCGCAAGTTGTCGGTGGTGTATCCGAAGGAGAAATTCCGCTCGCGGCTGGTGAATACCTTCGTCCAGTTCGCCAAGGAAAAGCTGACGGCGAAACTGCCGAGCTGAGGCGCGCGGGACGTGAAGCGCTTCCTCGCCGTCCAGCACAGCTTCGCGGAGTTTTTCGGCGCCCTCGAGGCGCAGTGGGAGGCGCGCGGGATCGGCTTCAAGTACGTGCGACCGGTGACCGGCGACGATGTCGCCGGAACGCCGTCCCAGTTCGACGCCCTGTGGCTGCTCGGCGCGGCCTGCGCCGCTGCCGACCGCGAGCGCTGCCCGTGGCTCGACGACGAGCTGCGCCTGGTGCGCGCCTTCGCCAAATCGAAGCGGCCGGTCGTGGGGCTGGGCTTCGGCGCCCACGTGCTGGCCGCCGCCTACGGCGCGACGCTGTCGGCGCAGCCCGCGCACGACGCCCGCTTCGCGCTGGCGCATGCACTGGTCGCCGACGACCCGGTGGCGCGGGCAATCGACGGGCGGCGCGTGCTGGTGATGGCCAACGGCAGCGCCGAGCTCGGCGCCGGGCTCGAGCCGGTGGCGGCGGACGAGGACGGCCGCTGGCTTGCGTTCCGCACCCCCGAGCTCGGCTACGGCCTGCTGTTCCGCCCCGAGCTCAAGCCCGGCATGCTCGAGGACATGGTGATGGAGGACGAACGGCCGCTGCCCGAGGACATCGGCGCGCTGATCGAATCCGCGCGCGAGGCGTGGCCGGCGATGCAGGACACCACCGACCGCGTCGCGGCGGCGCTGGTCGGCGCGCTCGGCCTGATGGACGAGCGCGCCAAGGCGCCGGTGTTCCGCATCGTCGAGCAGCGCTGAGGCCGGCATGCCGCGACCGATCCGCGCTTCCATCTCGCTCGGCGCGCTGGCGCACAATCTGTCCGTCGCGCGCGCTCGCGCGGGTAGCGCGAAGATCTGGGCGGTGATCAAGGCCAACGCCTACGGCCACGGCCTGCGGCGCGCGGCGCAGGCCTTCGCCGGCGCCGACGGCTACGCGCTGCTCGACTTCGAAGAGGCGATCCGGCTGCGGTTGGCCGGCATCGACAAGCCGATCCTGCTGCTCGAAGGATTTTTCAACGCGCAGGACCTGGCGCTGGTGTGCCAGTACCAGCTGACGCCGGTGGTGCACAGCGCGGCGCAGATCGAGATGCTCGCCAGGACGCCGCTCGCGGCGCCGATCGACGCTTACCTCAAGGTCAACAGCGGCATGAACCGGCTCGGCTTCACGCTCGACAGCGTGCACCTGGCGTGGAACGCGCTCGAGGCGAACCCGCAGGTCCGCGGCGTGACGCTGATGACCCACTTCGCCGACGCCGACGGCGCGAGCGGGGTCGAGGCCCAGCTTGCCTGGTACAACGAGATGGTCGCGCCGTTCGCGGGCGCGCCGCGCTCGCTCGCCAACTCGGCCGCGCTGCTGCGCTTTCCCGAGACCCGCGCCGACTGGGTCCGGCCCGGGATCATGCTCTACGGCTGCTCGCCGTTCGCCGACCGCAGCGCGATCGAGCTCGAGCTCGAGCCGGCGATGACGCTGAGGAGCGAAGTCATCGCCGTGCAGCGGCTGCACCCGGGCGAGCGCGTCGGCTACGGCTTCACCTACGAGGCGGCGGGCGAGATGACGCTCGGGGTGACGGCCTGCGGCTACGCCGACGGCTACCCGCGCCACGCGCCCTCGGGCACCCCGGTGCTGGTCGGCGGCGTGCGAACCCGCACCGTGGGCCTGGTGTCGATGGACATGATCTGCGTCGACCTGAGCGCAATCCCCGACGCCGGCATCGGCGCGCCGGTGACACTGTGGGGCGAAGGCCTGTCGGCCGACGAAGTGGCCGCCTCGGCCGGGACGCTGAGCTACGAGCTGCTGTGCGCGCTCGCGCCGCGGGTTCCGGTGCTCGAGGTTGCCTGATGGCGCGCGCGAAATCCGTCTACGTCTGCTCCGAATGCGGCGCCAGTGCGCTGCAGTGGTTCGGCGCCTGTCCCGCCTGCGGCGCCGCCGGCACCCTGAGCGAGACGATCGCCGAGCGCGTATCGGGGCACCGCTACGCGGCGCCCGTGCCGGCGGCGGCGCCGGTGCCGCTGGCCGAGATCGAGACGCGCGAGCTCGGCCGCGTGCCGAGCGGCATCGGCGAACTCGACCGCGTGCTCGGCGGCGGACTGGTCGCGGGGCAGGTGGCGCTGCTCGCCGGAGACCCCGGCATCGGCAAGTCGACGCTGCTGCTGCAGTGCGTCTCGGGGCTGAAATCCTCCTCGCTCTACATTTCCGGCGAAGAGTCGGCCGAGCAGATCGCGCTGCGCGCGCGTCGCCTGGCGCTGCCGGCGGGCAGAGTGCGCCTGCTGGCCGAGATCCAGCTCGAGCGCATCGTCGCCGCGCTCGAGGCCGAGCGGCCGCAGGTGGCGGTGATCGATTCGATCCAGACGCTGTACTCGGAGCAGATGCAGTCCGCCCCCGGATCGGTCGCGCAGGTGCGCGAATGCGCGGCTCAGCTGACGCGCGTGGCCAAGCGCAACGGCACGGCGATCCTGCTGATCGGGCACGTCACCAAGGAAGGCGCGATCGCGGGGCCGCGCGTGCTCGAGCACATCGTCGACACCGTGCTGCACTTCGAGGGTGACCCCCATTCCGCGTTCCGTCTCGTGCGCGCGATCAAGAACCGCTTCGGCGCGGTAAACGAGCTCGGCGTGTTCGCCATGACCGAGAAGGGCCTGCGCACGGTGAGCAATCCTTCGGCGCTGTTCCTGTCGCAGCACGAGCGCGCGGTGACCGGCTCCTGCGTGCTGGCGACGCTCGAGGGCACGCGGCCGCTGCT
>DATFMS010000258.1:0-6249 GCA_035266805.1 Burkholderiales bacterium
GGGATCGAGGCGATGATCTCGGCCTTGTACAGCTCGCCCTGGTCGCGGAAGAACTTCACCGCGTCGTCGCGAGGCATGACCTTGCGCACCACGGCAATGTCGCGCTTGGCGATCTCGCCCATGCGCTTCTCGATCGCCGCCAGGTCCTCGGGCGTGAACGGGCGCTTGTAGGCGAAATCGTAATAGAAGCCGTTGTCGATCACCGGACCGATGGTGACCTGCGCTTCCGGGAACAGCTCCTTGACGGCGTGCGCGAGCAGGTGCGCCGTCGAATGGCGCAGGATTTCCAAGCCTTCGGGGTCGCGCTCGGTGACGATCGCGAGCTCGGCGTCGCGCTCGATGCGGTAGCTCGTGTCGACCAGTCGGCCGTCGAGCTTGCCCGCCAGCGCGGCTCGCGCCAGGCCGGCCCCGATCGACCGGGCGACCTCGGCCACCGTGACGGGGCCGGGAAAGCTCTTCTGCGAGCCGTCGGGCAAGCGGATGTTCAACATGTTTCGTGGCCCCCAGGGGGGCAAAAAAAAGTGCGGTCGCACCGCACTTTCTTCGGCACTCCTTCGGGGCGGAAGCTGGTAGGCGCGATTGGACTCGAACCAACGACCCCTACCATGTCAAGGTAGTGCTCTAACCAGCTGAGCTACGCGCCTGAAAGGTGGCGATTCTAGCGTATCCTGCCGCCTTCCCTCAATGCCGTAACGCAGGCGTCACGTTCGCCGAACAAGCTTCGATCCGGCTTGTCGAACACCGGAGAGTGGAGAAATCCAAATGGATCTGATCCTTTGGCGGCATGCCGAAGCGGAGGAAGGCGGCCCCGACCTGGAGCGGCGCCTGACCCCCAGGGGCCAGAAACATGCGGCCCGGGTGGCCGGCTGGCTGCTGCAGCGGCTGCCGTCGAAGTTCACCGTTCTCGCCAGCCCGGCGCGGCGCGCCCGCCAGACCGCCGAGTCGCTCGGCGTGAAGTTCAAGACCTCCACTGGCCTCGCGCCCGGCGCCACGGTCGCCGACATTCTCGGCGCGGCGGATTGGTC
Source organism: Burkholderiales bacterium (assembly GCA_035266805.1). Taxonomy (GTDB): domain Bacteria; phylum Pseudomonadota; class Gammaproteobacteria; order Burkholderiales; family SG8-39; genus DAHVFK01. Next base: position 1,026 of record DATFMS010000258.1, read on the forward strand.
GGAGCGCAAGGGCGCGGTGGTGATCGTCGGCCACCAGCCCACCCTGGGCGAGGTCGCGTCCTACCTGGTCTGTGGCGGCAGGGACGAATGGACCATCAAGAAGGGCGGCCTGTGGTGGCTGACCAACCGCGTGCGCGACGACGAATCCCAGGTCGTGGTGCGCGCGGTCATCGCACCGGACCTGATTTGACTACGACCGGCTCAGCACCGCGACCTTCTTCTCCGACAGCCCGCTTACGCTGAGCTTCATGCCGACCGCCTTCCAGTAGTCGGCCTCCGACTCGAGCGCACCCGCGGTCAGGGGGTTCTCGTCCAGCCAGGCCTGCGGCAACTCGAGAGAGAACCCGCCCGCGTCCGCGGCCACCCGCAGCAGCGGCAGCCTGAGGTCGGCACGCCGGCGCAGGATCAGCGACGCCAGCCGCAACGCGCACACCAACGCCCAGTCGGTCGACTCGGGGCCCGCATCCTCGACCTTGGCCAGCTTGCCGCGATGCGCGAGCACCACGCGCGCGAGGCGCTGCTGCTCCATGCGCGAGAAACCCGGCATGTCGGCGTTCGACAGCACGTACGCCGAGTGCTTGTGATATTGCGCGTGAGCGATCGAAAGGCCGATTTCGGCCAGGCGTGCCGCCCAGTCGAGCAGCATCCGATCCGGGTCGTCTTCCTGATCCCGTTCGGCGCCCGCCGTCAGGGCGTCGTAGATCCCGAGCGCAAGATTGCGCACGCGCTCGGCCTGCGCCGCATCGACATGGTAGCGGCGCATGAACTGAACGACGGTCGCCTCGCGCATGTCGCCGCGGTGCTGCACCCGGCCGAGCAGGTCGTAGAGCACGCCGTGGCGCAGCGCGCCGTCGGAGACGCGCATCGCCTCGATGTCCAGCTCTTCCAGCGCCGCGCCCAGGATCGCCACTCCGCCGGGCAGCACCGGGGCCCGGTTCGGACGCAGACCCGCAATGCGATCGGGGTCGGCGCGCTCGTGCTTGATCAGCAGGCTGCGCAGCCGGTCGAGTCCCTCGCGCGTGATGCCGTCCTCGCAAAAGCCGTTCTCGCGCAGGATGCTCTCGATCGAGCGCGCGGTGCCGGAGGAGCCGATCGCCTCGTCCCAGCCGGCGCCGCGGTAGGCGCGCACGATGCCGCCCAGCTCCTGGCGCGCGGCCAGCTCGGCGCGCTTCATGCGGCCTTTGTCGATCCTGCCCTCGGGAAAGTGCTGCAGACTGTAGCTGACGCAACCCATGTACAGCGATTCTGTGAGCTGCGGCTCGTAGCCGGTGCCGATGATGAACTCGGTCGAGCCGCCGCCGACGTCGATCACCAGCCGCCGGTGCGCGGCCGCCGGCAGCGCGTGCGCTACCCCGACGTAGATCAGGCGCGCCTCCTCGCGCCCCGCGATCACCTCGATCGGAAAGCCAAGCACCTGGCGCGCCTCGCGCAGGAACTGCGGCGCGTTCTTCGCCACGCGCAGCGTGTTGGTGCCGACCGCGCGCACCGCCTGCCGCGGCAGACCCCTGAGGCGTTCGCCGAACTTGCGCAGCGCTTCGAGCGCGCGCGCCTGCGTGGCGCGGTCGATGCGCTTCTCCGCGGTGAGCCCGGCGCCGAGCCGGACCACTTCGCGCAGCGAATCGAGCGGGTAGATCTGACCGCCCTCGACGCGCACGATGTGCAGGTGGAAGCTGTTCGAGCCGAGATCGACCGCGGCGAGGGTTTCGTGGCGTGCCATTGCGCTTGGCAGCTTAGCGCCGGCGACCGGCGCCGGCAATCGCTACTGCGCCGAGCCCACTTCGCGCTCGATCTCCTCGACCGAAGTGTGGCGCACGTCCTTGCCCTTAACGGCATACACGGCGTACTCGGAGATGTTCTTGGCGTGGTCGCCGACGCGCTCGAGCGCCTTGGCGACGAAGACGACGTCCAGGCAGCTCGAGATGGTGCGCGGATCCTCGATCATGAAGGTGATCAGCTGGCGCAGCACGGCGCGGAAGGCATCGTCCACCTCGTCGTCCATGCGCACGATCTCCGCCGTGTGCTCGAGATCGAACTTTTCGAGCGAGGCCATCGCCGCGCGCAGCATCTCCAGCGCGACGCCCGCCATGTGCCGGATCTCGACGTAGCGCGGCAGCAGCGGGCGGCTTTCGGTGCCGATCTTGCGGGAGAAAAGCGCGATCTTCTTCGCTTCGTCGCCGATGCGCTCGAGGTCGGTGGTGGTCTTGATCAGCGCGGTGAGCAGGCGCAGGTCCACCGCCGCCGGCTGGCGGCGGGCAATGATCTGGCCGACGAGCTCGTCGACCGAGCGCTCGAGCGCGTTGACCATCGCCTCGTGGCGCATGACCTGGTCGGCCAGCGCGCCGGAGCCGGACATGAGGCACTGCAGCGCGTCGACTACCTGCCGGTCGACTCGCGCGCCCATCTCCAGCACTAGATCCCTGGCCTGGTCCAGCTGCTGGTCGAACTCGCGCGAGGTGTGTGGAGTCTGGACGGAACTCATGCGGGGGCAATGCTAGCGGCTCAATATGACAGCGACGTTGCAGTCCGGTGGCGGTCATGGCTTTGTCGCGTCGGAGCGGTAAACTGACGGGTCCCAGAATGAAAAAAACATACCCCAGCGCCCATTTCCTGAACCGCGAGCTCGGCCTGCTCGCGTTCAACCGGCGCGTGCTCGCGCAGGCCGCGGACGAAACCGCGCCGCTGCTCGAGCGGCTGCATTTCCTGACCATCGTGTCGTCGAACCTGGACGAGTTCTTCGAGATCCGCGTCGCGGGCCTGAAGGAGCAGATCAAGCTCGACATCCCCGAGCCCGGACCGGACGGTCGCAGCCCGGCCGAGGTCTTCGCCGAGGTCGCGCGCGAGGCGCACGCGCTGGTCGCCGAGCAGTACCGGCTGCTGAACGAGGTCGTGCTGCCCAAGCTGGCGGAGGCAGGCGTGCGCTTTCTGCGCCGCACCGACTGGGGCGCGGGCCAGCGGCAGTGGATCCGGGACTATTTTCTGCGCGAGGTGCTGCCGCTGCTGACCCCGATCGGACTCGATCCGGCGCATCCCTTTCCGAAGGTGCTGAACAAGAGCCTCAATTTCGCCGTCGAGCTCGAGGGCAAGGATGCGTTCGGGCGCAGCTCGGGCGCGGCGATCGTGCAGGCGCCGCGGGTGCTGCCGCGGGTCATCCGCCTGCCGCGCGAGATCTCGGGCGGCGAGTACGACTTCGTGTTCCTGTCATCGATCCTGCACGCGCACGTCGACGAGCTGTTCGCCGGCATGAAGGTGAAGGGCTGCTACCAGTTCCGCGTTACGCGCAACTCCGACCTGTTCGTAGACGAGGAAGAGATCAAGAACCTGCGCATCGCGCTGCAGGGCGAGCTGCTGCACCGCCACTTCGGCGACGCCGTGCGGCTGGAAGTCGCCGACAACTGCTCGCCCTCGATGGTCGAGTTCCTGCTGCAGCAGTTCGGCCTGGCCGACGTCGACCTGTATCGCGTCGAAGGCCCGGTCAATCTCTACCGGCTGCGCGAGGTGCCGGCGCAGGTCGACCGCCCGGACCTGAACTATCCGCCGTTCCAGCCGGGAATCCCGGCGCCGCTCGACAAGCGCGACGACCTGTTCGAGGTGCTCTCGCGCCAGGACGTGCTGCTGCATCACCCCTACCAGTCGTTCATGCCAGTGATCGACTTCATCCGCGCTACCGCCGCCGATCCTCAGGTGATCGCGATCAAACAGACCGTGTATCGCACCGGGACCGACTCGGAGCTGATGGAGCTGCTGATCGACGCCGCGCGGCGCGGCAAGGAAGTGACCGCGGTTGTCGAGCTGATGGCACGCTTCGACGAGGAGGCGAACCTGAACTGGGCCGCCCGCCTGGAAGAAGTCGGGGCGCACGTCGTGTACGGCGTGGTCGGCCACAAGACGCACGCCAAGATGGCCTTGGTGGTGCGTCGGGAGGAAGGCACGGGCGGCAAGCAGCTGAAGCGCTACGTCCACCTCGCAACCGGAAACTACAACCCGCGCACCGCGCGTCTGTACACCGACTTCGGCCTGATGACGGCCAACGAGGAGCTTTGCAGCGACGTGAACGAGGTCTTCAAGCAGCTGACCGGGCTCGGGCGCGCGAGCAGGATGCGCCACGTCTGGCAGTCGCCGTTCACGCTGCACAAGCGCGTCGTCGCCGCGATCCGCAGCGAAGCGGCCAACGCCGCCGAAGGCAAGCCCGCGCGCATCATCGCCAAGATGAACTCGCTGCTCGAACCGGCCATCGTCGAGGAGCTTTATGCCGCATCGCAGGCCGGCGTGAAGATCGACCTCATCGTGCGCAGCGTTTGCGGGCTCAGGCCCGGCATCGCCGGGCTGTCCGACAACATCCGGGTGATCTCGATCGTCGGCCGCTTCCTCGAGCACTCGCGCGTGTTCTGCTTTCACAACGACGGCGCCGACGACGTCTACCTGGCGAGCGCCGACTGGATGGACCGCAATTTCTTTCGTCGCATCGAGCTCTGTTTCCCGGTGCTCGATCCCGCGCTCAAGCGGCGCGTGATCCGCGAGGGGCTGCAGCCCTACCTGGACGACAACTGCCAGGCCTGGCTGATGGACGCCGACGGCGGCTACGAACGCGTCAGGCCGCGCCGCGGCCGCCGCCGCTCGGCGCAGGAAGAGCTGCTGTTCACCCTGGCGACGCCGTCATGAAGGAGATCCTCAACCTGCGCCGCATTGTCCTCGCCACGCGCTACTCGGTGGAGGGACTGATCGCGGCCGTGAAGGGCGAGGCTGCCTTCCGCCAGGAGCTCGCGCTCGCCGTCGTCCTGGTGCCGCTGGGGATCTGGCTCGGCGACAACGGCACGCAGCGCGCGCTTCTCGTCGGCAGCGTATTGCTCGTGCTGATCGTGGAGCTGCTGAACTCGGCGCTCGAGGCAGCGGTGGACCGCATTTCGCAGGAGCGCCATCCGCTCGCCAAGCGCGCCAAGGATCTCGGCAGCGCTGCGGTCATGCTTTCTCTCGCTGCCGTCGCCCTGGTCTGGTTCCTGATTCTGTTCTGAGCGGCCCTCAGCCGCGCGCGGCGCGGATCACGCCGGCCACGTCCTTGACCACTGCGAAGGCGCGCTTGAGCTGAGCCAGGTCGCTGACGTCGAAGCTGAAGCGCATGAAGGCGAGCTCGTCGCGGCTCTGGGTGCGCACCGCGGTGACGTTGATGCGCTCGCGCGCGAGCGCGTCGCCGATATCGCGCAGCAGGCCGGGCCGGTCGCTCGCGGTG
>DATFMS010000259.1:0-3655 GCA_035266805.1 Burkholderiales bacterium
TGCACGACATCCGCTTCGTCGAGGACGACTGGGAGTCGCCCACGCTCGGCGCCTGGGGCCTGGGCTGGGAAGTGTGGCTCGACGGCATGGAAGTGACCCAGTTCACCTACTTCCAGGAGGTGGGCAGCCTGTCCTGCAAGCCGGTGCTGGGCGAGATCACCTACGGCCTCGAGCGCCTGGCGCTCTATCTGCAAGGCAAGGAAAGCATCTTCGACCTGGTCTGGACGCCGGGGGTCAGCTATGGCGACGTCTACCACCAGAACGAAGTCGAACAGTCGCGCTACAACTTCGAGCTCTCCAACGCCGACATGCTGTTCGGACACTTCTCGCAGTTCGAGACCGAGGCAAAGCGGCTGATCGAGGCGCAGTGCGTGCTGCCCGCCTACGAGATGGTCATGAAGTGCTCGCACGCCTTCAACCTGCTCGACGCGCGCGGCGCGATCTCGGTCACCGAGCGCGCCGCCTACATCGGCCGCGTGCGCGCACTCTCGCGCGGAGTCGCGCAGGCATATTTTGAAGCACGCGAGCGTCTGGGCTTCCCGATGCTCGCGCAGCCCGAGGCAGCCTAGATGAGCGCCACGCTGCTGGTCGAGCTCCTGACGGAGGAGCTGCCGCCGAAGTCGCTGGCGCGGCTGGGCCGGACTTTCGCGGATCTTCTTGCCGCTGATCTGCGCAACGAGGGCCTGCTGTCCGGCAAGAGCGAGGCGCGCTGGTTCGCGACGCCGCGCCGCCTCGCCGTCTCCGTCAGCGGGGTACTCGACAAGGCTCCCGACCAGCCGCTCGAAATTACCGGTCCTTCCGTCAAGGCGCCGCCCCAGGCTGTCGCCGGCTTCGCGAAAAAGCACGGCGTCGCGGTCGACCAGCTGGCGCAGGTCGACACGCCCAAGGGCAAGGTGTTCGCGTGCAGGAAGCTGGCGCGTGGCGCGCAGCTGGAAGCGAATCTCGCCCTCAGGGTCGAGGACGCGCTCAAGCGCCTGCCGGTGGCGAAGACAATGCGCTGGGGCGACGGCGATGCGCAGTTCGTGCGGCCGGTGCACGGGCTGGTGATGATGCACGGCGCGCGCGTGGTGCCGGGCACGGTGCTCGGCGTTTCGGCCAGCAGCACCACGCGCGGCCATCGCTTCATGGGCACCGGCTCGATCGCACTGTCGAGCGCCGATGAATATGAGGCAAAGCTGCGCGACGAGGGAATGGTGGTTGCCGACTTCGCTGTGCGCCGCAACGAAATCGAGCAGCATCTGCAGGCCGAGGCCAAGCGCGTTGGCGCGAGCCTGGGCGAGCACGCGGACCTGCTCGACGAAGTGACCGCGCTGGTCGAGCTTCCGAGCGTCTACGTCGGCGCGTTCGATCCGGCATTTCTCGATGTGCCGCAGGAGTGCCTGATCCTGACCATGCGGCAGAACCAGAAATATTTCCCGCTGTTCGACGCCTCCGACCGCTTGCTGCCGAAGTTCCTGATCGTCTCCAACATGCGCCTCGCCGACCCGCGCCACATCGTCGACGGCAACCAGCGCGTGGTCCGGCCACGGCTCGAGGACGCGCGCTTCTTCTACGACCAGGACCGCAAGCGCCGGCTCGAATCGCGCGTGCCGGAGCTGGCAAAGGTCGTCTACCACAGCAAGCTCGGCACTCAGCTCGAGCGCACAGAGCGGCTGCAGCTTCTGGCCGGGCGCATCGCGCGCGAGATCGGCGCCGAGGCAATGGCCGCGGAGCGGGCGGCTTGGCTTTCCAAAGCGGACCTTCTGACCGGAATGGTCGGCGAGTTTCCGGAGCTGCAGGGCGTGATGGGGCGTTATTACGCTCTGCATGATGGCGAGCAGGCGCGGGTCTGCGACGCGATCGGCGAGCATTACCGCCCGCGCTTCGCGGGCGATGCGCTGCCCCGGGAGCCGGTGGCCTGCGCGGTGGCGCTGGCCGACAAACTCCATACGCTCGCGGGGCTGTTCGGAGCCGGCGAGCAGCCGACCGGGGAGAAGGACCCCTTTGGGCTGCGGCGGGCGGCGCTGGGGGTCATCCGCATCGTGGTCGAGAATCGCCTTGCGCTGGCGCTGGATAAGCTCGTAAGCGATGCGTTTGCCGTCTTCGCCGGCAAGATTGGCGATGCGCAGACAGACCTCATGATCTTCGTATTCGACCGCTTCTCCGGCTACTTGAGGGATCGAGGCTTCTCCACCCTGCAGGTGGACGCCGTGCTCAGCCAGAACCCCGTACAGATCAGTGTGGTGCCTCTGCAGCTCGAAGCCGTGAAGGCGTTCGAGGCGCTGCCGGAGGCCGAAAGCCTCGCCGCAGCGAACAAGCGCGTGGCAAACATCCTGCGCCAGGCGGCGTCGAAGGGCGAGTCGTACCTCAAGGTGGAGCGCGGGCAATTGAAGGAGCCCGCGGAGATCGCGCTTTTCGATGCGCTGCAAAAAGCATCCGCAACGGCAAACAAGCTCTTCGACAAGAGCGACTACACCGGATACCTGAAGACCTTTGCCGTGCTCAAGGCGCCGGTCGATGCATTCTTCGACAAGGTGATGGTCATGGTCGAAGAGGACGCCCTGCGCCGGAACCGGCTCGCACTGCTGGCCGACCTGCGCCAGGCGATGAACCGCGTCGCCGACATTTCCAGGCTGGCGGCATGAAGTTCGTCATCCTCGACCGCGACGGCACCATCAACCACGACAGTGACCAGTACATCAAGTCGCCCGAGGAATGGAAGCCGATCAAGGGCAGCATGGAGGCGATCGCGCGCCTGACGCAGGCCGGCTACCGCATCGTGGTCGCGACCAACCAGTCGGGCATCGCGCGCGGGCTGTTCGACATGACGACGCTCAACTTGATCCACGACGCGATGCACCGCGCCGCGGCGCAGGCGGGCGGGCGCATCGACGCGATCTTCTTCTGTCCGCACGCCGCCGATTCGGACTGCGAGTGCCGCAAGCCCAGGCCCGGGATGCTGCTCGAGATCGCGCGCCGCTTCAACGTGCCGCTGGACGAGGTGCACATGGTCGGTGACGCGGTGCGCGACCTGCAAGCGGCGGCTGCGGCCGGCGCGAGGCCCGTCCTGGTGCTCACCGGCAAGGGCAGAAAGACGCAGCAGGCAGGCGACCTGCCGCGGGGCACGCAGGTGTTCGACGACCTCGCCGCGTTCGCCGAGCACATCGCCCCATGATGCGGCTGCGTTCGGGCCTGTTCGCGCTCGCGCTCCTGCTGATCACGCCGCCCTACGCCGCGATCGCGCTGCTCACCTTCCCGCTGTCCCCGCTGACCCGCAACCGGATCATCGCGGGCTGGTCGCGGCTGATGGTGTGGGTTGCGCGGGTATTGTGCGGTATTCGCTGGCGCGTCGAAGGCCTGGAACACCTGCCACGGCGCCCTGCGGTGATCCTGGCCAAGCACCAATCGGCCTGGGAAACGATGGCATTCCAGATCATCTTCCCGCCGCAGGTTTACCTCCTCAAGCGCGAGCTGCTCTGGCTGCCGTTCTTCGGCTGGGGCCTGGCGCTCACCAGCCCGATCGCGATCGACCGCTCGCGCGGCACCGCCGCGCTGCGCCGCCTGGTGCGGCTCGGCAGGGAGCGGCTCGAGCGGGGCTTCTGGGTGGTGGTGTTTCCGGAAGGGACACGGATCCCGCCCGGCGAACGGCGCAAGTACCAGCCCGGCGGAGCGATGC
>DATFMS010000260.1:0-3211 GCA_035266805.1 Burkholderiales bacterium
GGGCATACGCCGCCGCCGCTGCCGCCGCTGCCGTTCATCCGCGATCTCGCCGTCGTCGGCCCCATGAGCCGCTCGGCGGGAGACTTGTCCGATCTGCTCGACGTCATCGCCGACCCCGACGAGCTCGAGGCCGGGCGCGGCTACCGGCTCGACCTGCCCGCGCCGCGCCACGCCGCGCTCAAGGACTTCCGCCTCCTCGTGCTCGACGCCCATCCGCTGCTGCCGACCGCGGCGAGCGTGCGTGAGGCGATCGGCGGCCTTGCGGCCGAGCTCGCGAAATCCGGCGCCAAGGTCGCGCGCGAAAGCGGCCTGCTGCCGGATCTCGTCGGCTCGACGCGGCTTTACATGCGGCTGCTGTTCTCGTTCATGACCGCAGCGTTTCCGCTGGAGGTCTACGAGGGGATGAAGGCCGCCGCGCCAAGGCTCGAGCCGAAGGACAGCAGCCTCGCGGCCGAGCGTCTGCGCGGCGCAGTGCTCAGCCACCGCGACTGGGTCGCCGCCGACGGCATGCGCGCGGGACTGCGCGCGCAGTGGCGCGCGTTGTTCGGCGAATTCGACGCGCTGATCTGCCCGGTCATGCCGACGCCCGCCTACCCGCACGACCATTCGCCCGACCAGGAGACCCGCCGCATCACGATCGACGGCAAGGACTATCCCTATGTGGACCAGCTCGTCTGGCCGGGGATCGCCACCTGCCCGGGCCTGCCCGCCACCGCGATCCCGCTCGGCCTCTCGCCCGAGGGCCTGCCGGTCGGGGCGCAGATCGTCGGCCCCTGGCTCGAGGACCGCACTCCGCTCAAGCTCGCCGAGCTGATCGAGCAGGCCTGGGGCGGGTTCGTCCCGCCGCGGCTCGCGTAGCCGCGCGACGGCGGTTGCCGGCGGGCTGCTCAGAGGTCGATGATGAACAGCCGGATGAGCTCTTCCAGGACTTCGCGCGAGCCGAGCAGCTTGCAGCCGACCCGGCTCGCCGCTTTGCCGTCGGGGAGAGTGATTCGGGTCGCGTGGCGCACTTCCAGGTCGACGAGGAAGGACTCGGCTTCGGCATGCCGCACGCGCGCGCTCTCCAGCCGCGTGCCTGCGGACAACGGGATCGCGGGGTCGGTGATCAGCGCGCAGATCCCGTCCAGACTGACATCGATCAGCCTGGAGGCGAAGACCCGCGGGCCCAGGCGCAGGTCGCAGCGCACCATCGCCTCCGCCGGCACCTGAATACGGGCGCTGCCGCGGCGCTGCTGCATCCCCAGCAGCGTCGTCGGCAGCCCGCAGCGGATGCAGGGCTGGCCCGCGTCCGCGGCATACCTGGGCTTGTCGCCGGCGAAAGCGAACTGCGCGCCGCGGTGATTGCAGCGCAGGACGAGCGAGCGCGCCGCCAGCGCCGCCTCGTTGGCTTTCTTGTTTTCGGAATACGCGAGCAGCATGGTCGCGCTCGCGCCCTCGACGCGTATCAGCTTCGACAGCAGCATCAGCTGCGGCGGCAGGCTCGCGGTCACGGTATCGCCGTCCTCGAGCATCGAGTCCAGGATCCGTCCGATTTCGATTCCCGAGCGCACGAGGAGCCGCCCGGTGGTGGCCAGCCGCGAGGTGATGTCCGCCGAAATCATCGACGTACACAATGCCAGCATGAGCACGGGACTCAAGGACATATGGCGCATTGCCTCGGCAACGCGGTGTCGCAGCACCCCGACACCTGCGCCGGCGCACTACGGACGACGGCGGACCTTCAGTGCTTGAAGTGCGCTAGGCGATGGCCGTGAGCCCCGCCGTCGTCAGGCGATAGCGCCGGTCGCAGCCGGCGGCGGCGGCTTCGGAGTGGGTGACGAGGATCGCGCCGGCGCCCTTCTCCTTTACCTGGGCGCGGAACAGGTCGAGCACCAGGCGGGCGTTGACCGGGTCGAGGTTGCCGGTGGGCTCGTCGGCCAGCACCAGCTTGGGCTCGCCGACCAGGGCGCGGGCGATGGCGACGCGCTGCAGCTCGCCGCCGGAGAGCTCGCGCGGCAGGCTCGCTTCGCGTCCGCCTAAGCCGACCGCGGCGACCAGGGCGCGCGCTTTCGGCGCGATCCCGGCTTCCGCCACGCCGCGCAGCAGCAGCGGCAGGGCGACGTTGCGCTCCACCGTCAGGTGCGGCAGGACGTGGAAGGCCTGGAAGACGAAGCCGAAGTGCTCGCGCCGCAGCCGCGTCGCGGCGTCGTCGCCGAGCGCGCTGACGTCGGTGCCTTCGAACACCACCCGGCCTTCGTCGACCGGCTCGAGGCCGGCGACGACGTTGAGCAGGGTCGATTTGCCGATGCCCGACTCGCCGATCACGGCGACGTACTCGCCCGCGGCGAGCTCGAGCGAGACCTCGTTCAGCACCACCCGCTCGCCGAAGCGCTTGCCGACGCGTTCGAGCCGCAGCACTAGACGCCCAGGTAGCGCTGGTGGACCTCGGGCCGGGCGCGCAGCTCGCCGGCCGCGCCGTCGAACACCACCTCGCCCTTGACCAGGATCATGTTGCGGTCGGTGATCGCGTTCACCGCGGCGAAGTTCTTGTCCACGATCACGGTCGCGATGCCCGACTCCCCCACCGCGCGCACGATGTTCCAGATCTCGCGCGCGATCTTGGGCGCCAGGCCTTCGGTCGCCTCGTCCAGGATCAGCAGCTCGGGGTTGGTCATCAGCGCGCGGCCGATGGTGAGCATCTGCTGCTCGCCGCCCGAGAGCTGCGCGCCGCCGTGGCCGAGGCGCTCGGCCAGGCGCGGGAAGGTCGCCAGCACGCGCTCGAAGGTCCAGTCGCGCCGCCCGCTACTGCCCGCGCGCGCGGCCATCACCAGGTTCTCGCGCACGCTCAAGTTGGGAAAGATGCCGCGCCCCTCGGGCACGTAGGCGATGCCGCGCCGCGCCCGGCGGTGGGTCGGCGCGCCGGTCATGTCCTCGCCCTTGACCCGCACGCTGCCCGCGCGCGCGCGCACCAGCCCGAGCAGGGTCTTGAGCAGCGTGGTCTTGCCCATGCCGTTGCGCCCCATCAGGCCGAGCGCCTCGCCGGGGCGCACCGCGAGGTCGACCCCGTGCAGGATATGGCTCGCGCCGTAGTAGGCGTGCAGCCCGCGCGCCTCGACCAGCCAGTCAGACATGCGCCTCCCCTTCGCCGAGATAGGCCTGCTGCACCTCGCGGCTGGCGCGGATCTCCGGGGGCCGGCCGCTGGCGAGCACGGTCCCGTTCACCATCACGGTG
>DATFMS010000261.1:0-3655 GCA_035266805.1 Burkholderiales bacterium
CTCGCGCATCGCGTTCGAGGACGGCGGACAGCGCATCGAGGCGGACAAAGTGGCGCTCGACTGGTCGCCGCTGGCGCTGCTTTCCGGCCGCGTCGCCGTCACCAGGCTCGAGATCGGGACCCTGCGCGTCGCGCTGCAGGGGCAGGGCGGCGCCCCGGCGCAGCTGCCCGCGAACCTCGGCCTGCCGCTCGAGCTGTCGCTGGCGCAGGCGCGGCTCGACCAGCTCGTGCTGCGCGCGGGCGGGCGCAGCGAGACCCTGCGCGCGATCGAGCTCAGCGCGCGCCTCGGGCGCAGCGGGCACCGGCTCGAGCTGAGGCGCGCGCAGACGCCCTGGGGCGCGCTCACGGCGCAGGCCTCGCTCGGCGCACGCGCACCGTACCGGCTGGCGGCGAAAGCAACGCTGGCCCGCAGCGACGCCCCCGGCCCGTACCAGGTCAGTGCGCAAGCCTCCGGAACGCTGCGTGAAATCGACCTCTCGGCCGACGCCGAACGAGGCGCGCTGCGCGCCCGGGTGCGCGCGCGCGTCGCACCGTTCAAGGCGCAAGGAGGCTATGCGGGCAGCATTGCGATCGAGAATGCGCGCGCTGGCAGCGTAGACGACGGCAAGATTCCGGCCAAGGCGCTGTCGCTGCAGTTCGCGGGCGACCCGGACGATCTCGCGCTGAGCAGGGTGCGCATCGATTTCGGCGCCGCCGGAGCGCTCGAGGGCGACGGCGCGCTGCGCGCAGACAATCTCGAGCTGTCGCTCGCCACGTCCGGGTTCGATCTGCACCGAATCGACCGCAGCTTGCGCGCAACGCATCTGCAGGGCGAGCTGCAGCTCGAGCTGCAGCTGGCGGCCCGGCAGCTCCTGCTGAAGCGGGTGCAACTCCAGGAAGGCGGGGCGCGGCTCGAGCTCTCGGGCCAGCTCGGGCTCGATGCGCCGCGCGCGTTGCGGCTGGAAGGCAGCGTCGGCAAGATCGACCTGGCGAAATTCGGCCGCTATCCGCAGAGCGACCTCAATGCCCGCTTCCGGCTCGCGGGGCAACTGCTGCCGCAGCCGGGCGGCGAGCTCCGGCTCGAGCTGCACGACAGCACGCTCGGCGGCGAGGCCTTTACGGGAACGGGAAAGGCGACGCTTGCGCCCGGGCGGGTGCGCGACGCCGAGCTGCAGCTGCGCTCGGGCGGCAACCGGCTCGAACTGCGCGGCGCCTACGGCGCGCCCGACGACCGAATCGATTTGAAGCTCGAGCTGCCGCGGCTGGAGCGCATTTTGGAAGGAACCGCCGGCAGCGTCATGGTCGACGCCACCCTGGCGGGCGGGCTGAACGGTGCGCTGTCGCTCGACGCCCGCCTGCGCGGCTTTCGCTCGGGACGCTTGTCGCTCGACCAGGCGAAGCTGAGCGCGCGCGGCACGCTGCGGCGCCACGCGCTGCAGCTGCACGCGGCCGGCGCCGGCGTCGAGCTCGACGCCGCGGCCGACGGCGGCTGGCAGGCCGGCAAGGGCTGGGCGGGACGGCTGACGCGACTCGACGCTCGCGGTGCGCTAGCGGCGCAGCTCGACGCCCCGGCGGCGGTCGCGATCGGCGGCGACGGCTTCTCGCTCGAGGGTCTGGTGCTGCAGGCGAGCGGGGCGCGGGTGCGGCTCGACGCGCTGAGCCGCCGCGGCGACCGGATTGCCAGCCGCGGCGCGGCCGAAGGCGTCGCGCTCGAGCTGCTGCGGCAGGTGGGGGCGCTGCCCGCTGCGCTGCGCTCGACGCTCAAGCTATCCGCCGAGTGGGATATTTCGGGCGAGCCCGGCTCGCCGGCGACCTGGAGCGGACGGGCGGAACTGAAGCGCGAGTCGGGCGACCTTACGCTGCAGGGCGATGCGCCGCTCGCGCTCGGCATCGAGCGCCTCGAGCTGAGCGCCCGCGTCGACGATGGGCGCGTGACCGCAAGCGCCGAAGCCCGTGGCGAGCGTCTCGGCATGCTGCAGGCGCGGGCCGCGCTCGGCCTGGTGTCGGACGACCTGCGCGCGTCGTCGCTCGAGGCGACGCTCGAGGCCCGGATGGCATCGATCGCATGGATGGCGGCGCTGGTGCCGCGGCCCATCGCGCTGGACGGTGGCCTGCGCGCCGCCGTCACGGCGCGCGGCACGCTCGGCGCGCCGCGGCTCTCGGGCAGCCTGTCCGGCGACGGGCTCGCGCTGCGCGACGTCGAGCAGGGCGTCGATCTCGCCGACGGCAGCCTGCGCGCGGAGCTGCGGGAATCGAAGCTGGTGCTGAACGCCTTCTCGCTGCGTGCGGGCGGCGGGCGCTTCGAGGCGAGCGGCACGCTCGACCTGGCCGGCGACGCGCCCGAGCTCGCGCTCGACTGGAAGGCGGCCAAGCTCGAGGCGATCCGCCGCCCGGACCGGCTTCTGGTGCTGAGCGGCGCCGGCTCAATCGGGCTGCGCGCGGGCCGCCTGCGGCTCAGCGGCAGGCTCGCCGCCGACCAGGGCCTGATCATTCTGCCCGAGCGCGAAGGGGTCACGCTGAGCGACGACGTGGTGGTCAAAGGCCGCGCGGCCGAACGCGAACCCGCGCGGCCGCTGCTGGCGCAGCTCGACCTCGAGCTCGATCTCGGGCAACGCTTCGTGCTGAAGGGCAGGGGCCTGGATGCGCGCCTCACCGGAAGCGTCCGCCTGCGCGCCGACGAGGACCGCCTGCCCACCGGCAGCGGCAGCATCCGGGTCGCCGAAGGGACCTACAGCGCCTACGGCCAGCGCCTGACGATCGAGCGCGGCATCATCAGCTTCAGCGGTCCGCTCGACAACCCGGGGCTCGATATCGTGGCGCTGCGCAAGAACCAGGCGGTCGAGGCCGGGGTGGCGGTCACCGGCACCGCCTCGGCGCCGAAAGTCAGCCTGGTCTCGCGGCCCGAGGTTCCCGACGGCGACAAATTGTCGTGGCTGGTGCTCGGGCACGGGCTGGACAGCGCCAACAAGAGCGAGCTGGACGTGATGTCGGCTGCCGCCGCCGCCTTGCTTGCGCAAGGCGAGTCGGCGTCGCTGCAGGGCAAGATCTCCGCCGCCACGGGGATTGACGAGTTCGGCGTTCGCGGCGGCAGCGGCGGGCTGCGGGACGCGGTGATGACGGTCGGCAAGAGGCTGTCGTCGAAGGTCTACCTGGTCTACGAGCGGGGCCTGTTCGCGACCGGCAACGCGGTCAAGCTGCGCTACACCCTGAGCCAGCGCTGGTCGCTGCAGACGCAGACCGGGGGCGATAACGCGATCGACGTGTTCTACAACCTGCTGTTCGATTGAGGCGCGGCGGCCGCGCTCAGCTCGTCCAGGGTGTTGATGTTGCGGAACGCGTCGGGCTGATCGTCGAAGGAGACCTCGACCACCGCGAGAGTGGCGTACCAGGCGTCGATCTTGCGCCCGCCGCCTGCGAGGAAGCGCTCCAGGTGCGGCAGCACGCTGCGCCGCACCAGCGCGAACACCGGGTGCGCCTGATCGCCGGTCTTCGCAACGGCCAAATCCTTTCCATTCAGAAAAGACTTCAACCTGCTGACCAGGTCGAGCGGCAGGAAGGGAGAGTCGCAGGGCACCGTGACCACCAGCGGCTGCGCGGCCGCCTGCAGGCCGGCGTGCAATCCTGCGAGCGGCCCGGCGAAGCCGCCGACCGAGTCGGGCACGACGCGGTGGCCGAGC
>DATFMS010000262.1:0-8573 GCA_035266805.1 Burkholderiales bacterium
CTTCAAGCTTTGCCACGGTGAACAGCGACTCTTGCATCCCGTCGGTCCCGCGCATTCTTATTCTCCCTTGAACGACGTTCCATCTATGACCGCTCATCGCGCTCGTCGTTCAAGGTGTTTTTCAACAACCTGCTAGCGCTCCGCGGCCTGCTCGCAGGCCCAGCCGATGCGCAGCGCGGTGGCTTCTTCGTAGCCGCGGCAGCAAATCTGCAGCGAAGTGGGCATCCCGGCGGCGCCGCTGCCGTTGGGCAGCGCGAGCGCGCACCACTCGATCAGGTTGAACGGACGTGTAAAGCCGGCCGCGGTGCCCGACTGGTCGATCGCCGCGACCGGCGGCGCCACGATAGCGGTGGTCGGCGTCAGCAGCGCGTCCACCTCCGCCAGCGCGGCGTCGAACTCGCGCTTGATGCGGTCCTTTTCGCGCAGCGTCAGCAGGTAGTCCCTGGCGCTCATGCCGCGCCCGACCTGGATGCGCGGGCGCACGTCGTCGTCGACCGGCAGCTTCGGGTCGTCGACCAGGTCGCCGACGAAGGAATAGCCCTCGGCGCCGATGATGCGCCCCACCACCGCGCCCAGTGCGGCGAAGCCGCGCGGCAGGCGCACGTCGACGATACTCGCGCCGAGCCCCGCCAGCAGCTCCAGCGAAGCGTCGTAGGCGGCCAGCACCTCGGGCTCGCAGCCCTTGCGCTCGGCCGCCGGCATGCGCGCCAGGCGCAGCCCGCGCACGCCCGCCTTGAGCCGCGGCAATGCATCGTCTCCCGACAGCACGTTGTAGAGCAGGGCTGCGTCCTCGACCGAGCGCGCCATCGGTCCCGGCGTGTCGAGCGTGGTGCTGAGCGGCAGCACGCCGTGGCAGCTGACGCGGCCGATGCTCGTCTTCAGGCCCGTGATCCCGCACCAGGACGACGGAATGCGCACCGAGCCGCCTGTATCGGTGCCGATGCCCCACGGCGCCATGCCCGCCGCCACCGCCACGCCGGTGCCCGAGCTCGAGCCGCCGGGTGCGCGGTGCGTCGCCGGGTCGCGAGGGTTCCACGGCGTTCCCATGTGACGGTTGGTGCCGAAGCTGCCCATCGCGAACTCGACCGAATGCGTCTTGCCGAGCACGATCATGCCCGCGCCGAGCATGCGCTGCACCAGCGTCGCGGTCAGCGGCGAGACGCGCTTCTGCCACACCTTGGAGCCGCCGGTGGTGATGCGGCCTTCGATGTCGACGATGTCCTTCACCGCCACCGGAATGCCGTGCAGCGGACCGACCGCGTGCCCTGCGCGGCGCGCGGCGTCCGCCGCGGCCGCTGCCGCGCGCGCATCGTCGGCGTAGACGGCGACGAATGCGTGCAGCTTCGCGTCGTGACGCGCGATGCGCTCGAGCAGGCCGTCGACCAGCGCCGCCGAAGTCAGCTCGCCCGAGGCGAGCGCATCGCGCAGGCGGTGAACCGGCAGCGAGCGGGGGTTGTCGTAAGAAGATGGCATGTGCCGCATATTACAATGCACGCAATGGCTGACTGCTGCGAATCCGCCGCCTGCTCGCTGCAAAGCGAGCGCCAACGCGCCACGCTGAAGATCGTCCTCGCCATCAACGCGGTCATGTTCGCGGTCGTTCTCGCCGCGGGGCTGTTCGCAAGCTCGACCGCGCTGCTGGCCGATTCGCTCGACAACCTGGGCGACGCGTTCACCTACGCGCTAAGCCTGTGGGCAGTCTCGCGCGGCGAGCGCGCCAAGGCCCGGGTGGCGCTGTTCAAGGGCGTGCTGATCCTCGGCGCGGGGCTGTTCGTGCTGGCGCAGGTGGCCTACCGCGCCTTCGTTCCCGCGCTGCCGCTGTACGAGGCGATGGCTGCCGTGAGCCTGCTCGCGCTCGCCGCCAACGGCACCTGCGTCGTGCTGCTGCAGCGGCACCGCGGCGAGGACGTCAACATGAGCTCGGTGTGGGAGTGCGCGCGCAACGACATCGCTTCCAACCTCGCGGTGTTCGTCGCCGCCGGCGGCGTGTGGCTCACCGGTTCGGCCTGGCCCGATCTGGCGACCGGTCTGGCCCTCGCGGCGCTGCTGCTTTGGTCCGCGGCGCGCGTGGTGCGGGTCAGCGCAGGTTCGCTTCGAGAAACGCGCGCGTCCGGCCGTTGGCAAGTTCGCGCATCGCAGGAACGTCGGTAGCCGCGCCCTCGCGCGCGAACGCATGGCCCGTCTCGGGGTACAGGTGCATGGTGACGAGCGGGTTGGCGCCCAACGCAGCCGCGAGCCGCGCCCGCACCGCCTCCGGCGTCCAGGGGTCGCTCTCCCCGACGTGCATGAGCAGCGGCTTGCCCAGCTTCGCCGCCTCGTCCAGGTGCGCCTCGATGCCGACGCCGTAATAGCTGACGTTGCAGTCGGCGTTGCCGCGCGTGCCGACCAGGTAGGCGAGCTTGCCGCCCAGGCAATAGCCGGAGGTGGCGACGCGTCCGTTGCACTCTTTCATCCTGCGCAACTGCTCCACCAGCGCGACAACGTCGCGCAGCGCGAGGTCGGTGTCGAGCCGCTTGCCGGTTTCCAGCGCCTGCTCGCGGTGTCCGGGGGTTTCGGGGTCGAGCACGATGCCCGGCTTCAGCCGCCAGTAGACATCCGGACAGACCGCCACGAATCCCTGCCCCGCCCAGTGCTCGGTGATGCGCCGCATGAAGCGGTTCACGCCGTAGACTTCCTGCAACAGGACGAGCGCCGGGGCGGGCAGCTTCCCGGGCAGCGCGACGCAAGCGCCGAAACGGCCGCCGTCATAGGCGTCGAAATTCCTCTCTTCGGTCATCTCAGCCCCCTTCGTTCGCAGTGTAACGGCGCTCGGGCGATAATTAGGCGAAACGTGGATTCAGGGAGATAGTGCATGCGCTACGAGCTTTACTACTGGCCGTCGATCCAGGGCCGCGGCGAGTTCGTCCGCCTCGCGCTCGAGGACGCAGGCGCCGATTACGTCGACGTCGCGCGCCGGGCGCGCGGCATGGCGGCGATGATGCGCCTGATGGAAAGCGCGTCGGTCGCGCAGCCGCCGTTCGCGCCGCCCTTTCTCAGGGCCGGCAAACAGCTCGTCGCGCAAACCGCCAACATCCTGCTCTACCTCGGTCCGCGCCTCGGCCTGGCGCCGAAGAACGAAGCCGGACGGCTGTGGCTGCACCAGCTCCAGCTCACCATCGCGGACTGGGTGGTCGAGGCGCACGACGTGCACCATCCGATCGGCGGCGGCCTGTACTACGAGGACCAAAAGCGCGAGGCAAAGCGCCGCGCGGAAGACTTCCGGATAAATCGGCTGCCGAAGTTCCTCGACTATTTCGGCACTGTCCCCGGGCGCGGAGCCCGCCTCACCTATGTCGATCTGTCGCTGTTTCAGATGATCGCCGGGCTGCGCTACGCCTTCCCGCGCGCGATGGCGAAGCTCGAGCGCCGCCGCAGCTGGGCGGCGGCGCTTCACGACCGCGTCGCGGCGCGCCCGCGCATCGCGGCCTACCTCGCCTCGGCGCGGCGCATCCCTTTCAACGAGCACGGGATATTCCGTCACTACGCCGAGCTCGACCGTTAGATAATCGACGCATGACGCAGACGACAGACGGCGCGCCCACGGCGCTGCGCGCGAGCGTGGTGGTGCTCGGCATGGCGGACTTCGCGCGCAAGCCGGCAGAGGAGCAGACCACTCTGCGCGCGCAGCTCGAAGCGCTCACCGGCGTCGCGATCCAGCCGCTGGCCGCCGCCGACCGGATCGTGCTCGACGCCGGCGACGCGCTCGCGGTTGTGGTGCTCGACGGGCCCGAGGCGGCGCTCGCGGTCACAGATCGTGCCCGAGCCGCGGCCGGCGAGCTGCCGCTGCGCGTCGGCGTCGACTACGGACCGATCACCGCCACCGAGGACCCGGCGCGCGGCACCTGCCTGGCAGGCGACGGGCTCGGCGCCGCGCTCGCGCTCTCGAACGCGGCGCCTACCGGCGGCATGCTCGCATCGCCTGAGTTTCGCGACGCCCTTGCGGCCGCCTCGTCCTCGGCCGGCGCCGCGCGTGCGCGGCGCGGGCGGCGGATGGCGTTGTTTGCCTCCGCGGCGGCGGCGCTGCTCGTGCTCGGCGTCGGCGCGCGCGCCCTGCGCCCTCCGCCCCTGCCCCCGGTCAAGCCTGCTCTGCTCCAGTTCGCGATCAAGCCGCACGGCGAGGTCTATGTCGACGGCAAGCACAAGGGTACGACGCCGCCGCTGGCGCAGCTCGAAGTCGATCCCGGGCCGCACTCGGTCGAGGTGCGCCACAGCCCCTTTGCGCCACTGCGGATCGAGATGAACCTCGCCGCAGCCGAGAAAATGACGATCCGGCACGAGTTCCTCGCGCCCAAGCCGCCGCCCGCGCCGCCGCGCAAGAAGCCGAAGAAGACTGCCAAGCAGCCGCCCAGGAAGGAACCGAAGAAGGAGGCCAGGAAGGAGGTCAGGAAGGAGGTCAGGAAGGAGCCCAATAAGGAGCCCAATAAGGAGGAGGCGAAGAACAAGGTGGACTGGGGCGAGAACATCAGGCGCGACTTCGAGAACGCGCGCCGCAAACTGGGATTCTAGGCAATGGATTCGTCGCTGCCGGAGCGGATCGGGCGCTACCGCGTGTTCGGCGAGCTGGGCCGCGGCGCGATGGGCGTCGTTTATCGGGCCGAGGACCCGTTGCTGAACCGTGCGGTGGCGATCAAGACCATTCTCATGCCCTCCGACCCCGTGGTACGCGCCGAGTACGAGGCGCGCTTCCAGCAGGAAGCGAAGGCCGCGGGCGGACTGAACCATCCCAATCTGATCACCATTTACGACATCGGGCGCGAGGGCGACATCGCCTACATGGCGATGGAGCTGCTCGAGGGCGTCGAGCTGCGCGACATGATGAGGAGCGGCCGGCTCGAGCTGCCGTTCGTGCTCGAAGTCCTGGCGCAGGTCGCCGGCGGCCTCGCCTACGCGCACGAGCGCGGCGTGGTGCACCGCGACGTCAAGCCGGGCAACATCATGATCTTGGGCGGGCGGCACGCGAAGGTGATGGACTTCGGCGTCGCGCGCATGCGGGCATCGGAGATCGAGACCCAGGTCGGCGCCGTGCTCGGCTCGCCCAAGTACATGTCGCCGGAGCAGGTCGCCGCCGGCCGCGTCGACGGCCGCTCGGACGTTTTTTCCCTCGGCGTGCTGCTCTACGAGCTGGCGACCGGCTCGCCGCCCTTCGCCGCGCCCGACGTCAGGCAATACATGCTGCAGATCGCAGGCGCGACGCCGGCGCCGCCCAGCGACCTGAACCCGGCGCTGCCGCCGATGTTCGATCTGATCGTGGCGCGCGCGCTGGAGAAGGATCCCGAGCAGCGCTACCAGAGCGCGGCCGACTTCGCGGCCGATCTGCGCGCCTGCCTGGGACAGCTCGGCAGCGGCGCTCCGGGACTGGATTTCGAGTTCGATCGCACCGCCGGACCGGGCGAGATGACGCTCGACGCGACCGGGACCGGCGCGCCCGCCGACCGCCTCGGCCAGCTGCCGCTATCGCGCCGTTTCGACTCCGATACGGGCCTCGGGCGCCTCGCTGCGCTCGCGGCCGCGGGCCGCAGCGCCGACGGCGCGCCGCCGCCGGTGTCGCAGTGGCTGAACCAGGATCCCCTGCTTGCGACGCTCGCCGCGGGCGCGGCGATCGCCACCCTTGCGGCGCTGGTGATTGCGCTGCTGTAGGCTCCCCGCACCGCCATGCCCCGCTTCCTTCGCCACACGCTGATCTCGTTCCGCGACCTGCTCGCCACCGCCGGACCGCTGGTCGCGCTCACCCTGGCGCTGCTCGCCGCGGCCTACTTCGTGCTCAAGCCGGAGCCGCCGCGGCGCGTCGTGCTCGCCACCGGCCCCGAGCAGAGCGCCTACGCCGAGTTCGGCAAGCGCTACGCCGCCGAGCTCGCACGTTACGGCATTCAGGTAGCGCTCGAGCCGACGCGCGGCTCGCTCGACAACCTGCGCGCGCTGCGCGACCCCAAACGCGAAGTCGACCTCGGCTTCGTGCAGGGCGGATCGAGCGAGGCAGCGCGCACGGTGGACGAAAAGCAGGGCGGCGTGCCGCTCGAGTCGCTCGGCAGCCTGTTCTACGAACCGCTGTGGGTCTTCTACCGCGCCCCGGCACCGCTACATGACCTCGCAGCAATGCGCGACCTGCGCGTCAATCTCGGCGCCAAGGGCAGCGGCACCCCGGGGCTGATGCGCAAGCTGCTGGAGGCGAACGGCATCGACCGCGACAAAATGCGCGCGAGCAATCTCGAGCTGACGCCGGCGGTGGTCGCGCTGCTCGGCGGCGAGCTCGACGCGGTCGCCTTTACCTCGGCGCCCGAAGCGTCGATGGTGCAGATGCTTCTGCAGACGCCGGGAGTGAGGCTGCTCGATTTCGCGCAGGCCGAGGCGTACGCGCGGCGCTTTCCCTTTCTCAGTCCGGTCGAGCTGCCGCGCGGCGTCGCCGACCTGGCGCGCGACGTGCCGCCGCTCGACGTGCGGCTGATCGCGACCACCACCTCGCTGCTGGCGCGCGAGGGCACGCACCCGGCGCTGGTGCAGCTGTTCGTGCAGGCCGCGGCGCACATCCACGGCGGCGCCGGCTGGATCGCGCGCGCCGGGCGCTTTCCGACGCCGCAGCACACCGAGTTTCTGCTCGCGCAGGAGGCCGAGCGCTACTACCGCAGCGGCCCGCCGCTGCTGCAGCGCTACCTGCCGTTCTGGCTCGCGAACCTGATCGACCGCATGTGGGTGGTGCTGTTCTCGATCGTCGCGGTGCTGATCCCGCTGTCGCGAGTGGTGCCGCCGGTGTACAAGTTCCGCATCCGCTCGCGCGTCTTTCGCTGGTACCGGCAGCTGCACCACATCGAGGAACGCCTGAGCAGCAACGACGCGCCGGCCGGCGAGCTGCTGGCCGAGCTGGACAGGCTGGAGGCCAAGGCGCGCGACATCGCCGTGCCGCTTTCGCACACCGACGAGCTGTACGAGCTGCGCAGCCACATCGCGCTGGTGCGCGCGCGGCTGCAGCACGCTTCGCAACCGTAGCCAGGGGGACAGCGATGTTCGATCTCAGCGGACGGGTGGCCGTCGTCACCGGCGGCAACGGCGGCATCGGCCTCGGGCTCGCGCGCGGGCTTGCCGGCGCCGGCGCCCGGGTGGTGGTCGCCGCGCGCAACGCGAAGAAATCCGTCGCCGCGGTGGCCGAGCTGCAGGCGCTCGGTGCCGGCGGCGCCCTCGCGCTCGAAGCGGACGTCAGCGACGAGAAGTCGGTCGCGGCGCTGTTCGAGGCCGTCGCCGCGCGCTGCGGCCGGCTCGACATCATGGTCAACAACGCCGGCACCAACATCAGGAAGCCGCCGCACGAGCTGTCGCTCGCGGAGTGGCGCGAAGTGATCGACACCAATCTCACCAGCGCCTTCCTCTGCTCGCACGCGGCCTACCCGCTGCTCAAGCAGGCCGGCGCCGGCAAGCTGATCAATATCGGCTCGATGCTGTCGATTTTCGGTGCCGGCTTCGCGCCCGCCTACGCGGCGAGCAAGGGCGGCATCGTGCAGTTCACCAAGGCCTGCGCCTCAGCCTGGGCGCGCGACAACATCCAGGTCAACGCCATCCTGCCGGGCTGGATCGACACCGAGCTGACAGTGAAGGCGCGCGCGCAGATACCAGGCCTGCACGACAGCGTGCTCAAGCGCACCCCGGCCGGGCGCTGGGGCGCGATCGACGACTTTCGCGGCATCGCGGTGTTTCTCGCCGCCCCGGCGTCGGACTTCGTCACCGGCGCCGCGATCCCGGTCGACGGCGGCTACTCGGTCCAGGCCTGAGCTGGCGCTGGCGCCCGCGGTGGCCCGCTCAGCGAACCACGATCGCATTGCGCACGTCGAGCACGCCCTCGACCTTCGAGGCGATCTGCAGCGCGCGTTCGCGCAGCTTGGGGCTGTCGACGAAGCCCGAGAGCAGCACGCGGCCATGGTCGGTCTCGACCCCGATCTGGAAGCCCTTGAGCTTTTCCTCCGCCACCAGCTTCGCCTTGACCTTGGTCGTGATCATGCTGTCGTCGACGTAACTCGCGATGCGGACGCGATCGTAGTTCGCGCCGGCCTTGACGAACTCGTCGCGGTCGAGCCTGCCGTCGTGATTGGTGTCTCCCTGTTCGAAGGCGCGGCCGAAGCCCGTCTTGGCCGCCTCGCTGCGTGACAGGTAGCCGTCGTGGTTGGTGTCGAGCGCGGCGAAATCGTCTGCCCGCGGCGCACCGGCCGCCTTGGCGTGGAGCGCCGCCAGCGCGAGGCAGGCGCCAAGCGCTACGGCAAGGAGATTGAGGCGAACACTCATCGTTGCTTCCTTTCACGGATGAATGCCGCTGGAGCAGCAACTGCCGTGCCACCCTCCTCCGGCCCGTGCCGCCGGCCGGATACGTCGCCTGCCGACGACAGGAAATGGCCGACGCGCTGACGCAAAAGGAAATTCGGCGTCGCCGCGGCCGGACAGTCCGGCGCTAACCGAGCGCGGCGAGATCTTCGGCGGAAAGCTCGAGGCCGGCGGCGCGCTGGTTTTCCTCCAGGTGCGCGAGCGAGGCAGTGCCCGGGATCGGCAGCATGACC
>DATFMS010000263.1:0-3170 GCA_035266805.1 Burkholderiales bacterium
GACCAACAGCGGGCCCGGAAATTCGAGCGCGTTCAGCGCCGGGCTGTCGTACGACGTCAACGCGCTGCTGACGCGCTCGGCGCGCTCGGCGGCGGCGAGTGCGTCCGCGCGCCAGGTGAATCTCGAGTTGCTGTGGCAGGAATGGCAGGTCGTGGGCCGCGCCCGCCTGCTGTTCGTGCGCAACGTCGAGCAGCAGCGCTTGCTGGAGATCTTGAACCAAACCCGAAATCTACTCGAGGCCCGTTACCGGCATGTCGAAGCCGCCCTGGCCGAAGGCAACGCGACGCTCGACGCCAGCAGCGCCGACCTCGCCGCGCTGCAGGACGCGGGGCGCCAGATCGACGAGCTCGAGCGCCAGGTGCGGCGCAACCGCATCGACCTGAATCGCCTGCTCGGCCTGGCGCCCGACGCCGAGCTGCGGCTGGTCGGCGGTGCCGCCTTGCCGGCGCTCGATGCACAGCAGGTAAAGGCCTCCCTCGCGCAGCTCGCGCGCCGCCGCCCCGATCTGCTCGCGCTCGAGGCGGGCTACCGCAGCCAGGAGGAGCGCTTTCGCGCCACGGTGCTGGCGCAGTTTCCGGCGCTAAACGTCGGCATCACGCGCGCGCGCGACACCGGCAACCTCTACACGCAGGGCCTCGGCATTACCCTGTCATTGCCGATCTTCAACGGCAACCGCGGCAACGTCGCGATCGAGCGTGCCACGCGCCAGCAGCTGCACGACGATTACCGGCTGCGCCTTGACGACGCCACTGCGGAGGTCTACGCCCTGCTCGGCGACCAGGCCCTGCTCGGCGAGCAGCTGGCGGGCGTCAAGTCCGCGCTCGCGGCGCTCGAGCAGGCCTCGTCTTCCGCAGCGGCGGCGCTGGCGGCCGGCAACCTGAGCGAGCTCGCCTTCGCCAGCGTGCAGTCGGCCCTCCTCGCCAAGCGTGTCGAGGCGGTCCTGCTCGAGCAGCGCATCCTCGAGCAGCGAATCGCCATCCTCACACTCGCCGGGACCCCTGACCCATGAAACGCCTCTTCATCGCCATCGCCGCGCTTGCTCCATTGCTCGCCGCCGCGGCCGACGCGCCCAGCGTGCTGGTGCGCACCGAGCCCCTGCGCCAGCACGCGATCGCCGAGACCCTGGTCGGCTACGGCACGCTGGCGCCCGAAGTCGGCGGCACCGTCAACGTCAACCTGCCGCGGCCGGGGCGCATAAGCGCGCTCGAAGTGAGCCCGGGACAGGTGGTGAAGAAAGGCGCGCGGCTGCTCGAGTTCCGCACCGCCGCCGGCGCGGCGCTCGGCTACCGCCAGGCCGGGAACGCGCTCGCCTTCGCGCGCTCGGAGCTCGCGCGCACCGAGCAGCTCGTCACGCAGAAGCTCGCCACCGCGTCGCGGCTCGCCGCCGCGCGCAAGGCGCTCGCCGACGCCGAAGCGGCGCTCGAAGCGCAGCGCAGGCTCGGCACCGGCACCGCAAGCGTACCGGTGACGGCGCCCTTCGACGGCGTGGTGGTGAGCGTCGGCGCCGCCTTGGGCGACCGCACCGCGGCAGGGACCGCGGTACTCACGCTCGCGCGCCTGTCGGGGCTGCGCGTGCTGCTGGGCATCGAGCCCTCCGACAGCTTCGCGGTGCGCCCCGGCATGCCGGTGCACCTCACGCCCGTATTCGACGCGCGACGCGCCGTCGACGCCCACGTCGCCGCAGTGCATGGCATGGTGAATCCGCAGACGCAGCTGGTGGACGTGGTGGTGAAGATCGTTTCGGGCGACCTGCTGCCCGGCATGCGGGTCAAAGGCGAGATCACGCTCGCCCGCCGCACCGGCTGGGCGGTGCCGCGCTCCGCGGTGCTGCGCGACGGCGAGGGCGATTACGTGTTTCAGGTCAAGGACGGCGTCGCGCGCCGCGTCGCCGTGCAGGTCGAAAGCGACGGCGACAAGCTGCTCGGCATCAGCGGCACCGGACTCGACCCTGCGCTCAAGGTGGTGGTGCAGGGCAACTACGAGCTCTCCGACGGCATGGCGGTGCGCGAGGCGGCGCGATGAATTTCACCCAGTGGGTTCAGGCCCACCGGCGCTCGATCCTGTTCTTCCTCGCCATGCTCGCTCTCGCGGGCGGGTTCGCCGCGTTCAAGCTTCCCGTCACCCTGTTTCCCAAGGTCGACTTCCCGCGCGTGCTGGTTTCGCTCGACGCCGGCGACCGGCCCGCCGACCTGATGGCGCTGCAGGTCACGGTGCCGGTCGAGGAGGCAGTGCGGCGCGTGCCCGGCGTGCGCGACGTGCGCTCGACCACCAGCCGCGGCTCGGCGGACGTGTCGATCAATTTCGACTGGGGCACCGACATGGCGAGCGCGACCTCGCAGGTCAACGGCGCGATCAGCCAGATCCTGCCCGGCCTGCCGCCCGGCACGCAGTCGCGCACCAAGCGCATGGACCCGACGGTGTTCCCGATCCTGGCCTACAGCCTGACCTCGGACAGCCAGTCGCTCACGGCGCTGTACGACCTGGCGCGCTACCGGCTGCGCCCCCTCTTGTCGAGCATCAACGGCGTGGCCCGCATCCAGGTGGTCGGCGGCGCGCGCGAGGAGTACCACGTGAGCGTCGACCCGGCGCGGTTGCAGGCCTACGGCCTCGCGCTCTCGGACGTCTCGGCGGCGCTCGGCGCGGCCAACGTGGTGACCGCGGTCGGAAAGCTCGAGGACCACTACAAGCTGTACCTCGCGGTGTCCGATACCCGGCTGCAGAGCCTGGAGCAGATCGGGCAGACCGTGCTCAGGAGCGGCGCCAACGGCCTGGTGCACCTGCGCGACGTCGCCACCGTCACCGACGGCACGGTGCCGCAGTGGATCCGGGTCAACGCCGACGGCAAGCAGGCGGTGCTGCTCGACGTCTACCAGCAGCCGGGCAGCAACAGCGTGCAGATCGCAGCCGACGTCGCCGCGCGCCTGAAGGGATACCAGAAGCAGATGCCGCCGGGGGTGAAGGTCGCCAAGTGGTATGACCAGAGCCAGCTGGTGGTCGCCGCCGCGGCGAGCGTGCGCGACGCGATCCTGATCGGCGCCGTGCTCGCCGCGCTGGTGCTGCTCGCGTTCCTGCGCAACCTCAAGACCACCCTGATCGCCATCATCGTGCTGCCCGCGGTGCTGGCGGCGACGGTGGTGCTGCTGTACGCGCTCGGCATGAGCTTCAACATC
>DATFMS010000264.1:0-14027 GCA_035266805.1 Burkholderiales bacterium
GGCTACATCAATTCGGTGCCCGACCCTAACTGGGAAATCGGAGCCATCGGAGACTATAACGGCGATGGCAAAGCCGACGTCCTCTGGAGGAATGTTATTACGGGGGACGACTACATCTTCTTCATGAACGGAACGGTGGTGTTGGGCAATTCCAACTACACCAACACGGTGTCAGATCTCAACTGGCTGATCACAGGCTCGGCGGACTACAACGGCGACGGCAAGGCCGACATCCTGTGGCGCAACAAAACCACGGGGGAGAACTACATCTTCTTCATGGACGGCACAACGTTACTTGGAACGTCCAACTACACCAACACGGTGCCCCTCACGTGGGCCGTTGCAGGCGGACCGACGCTGCCCACGGGGACGCCCGCAGCCGACGAGGTGCGCATCAACGAGACCGTACCGTTTCAAGTCCTCGACGGAGTCGGAGCGGCTGCATTTGCCTTTCCATTCGCCAGCGACTTGGGCTGGGACTGGAATTCAGTGAGCTTTGTATTCGACGAGCTAGATCTCCACTACATACGACTGGTGTCGTGGTTCAATCTTTGGGAGCCCGTGAATGACAACGCGGACCCGACCGTCGTCGACTGGAGTGCTCTCTTGAGCAACGACGCTATCACGCCCTGGCACGACGTGCCCTTCGCGCAGTTTCTGGCTGGCCGCGGCATCGACGTCGAGCTCGGAGTCTGGGATGTGAGCGATTGGCTCGCTGACGGCAGCCCGCGCCACATCGCGCCCGCAATGTACCCCGAGCTCGGAGAGAGCATCGCTACCTACCTGCAGAACATGATCAATCACGGCGTGCCGCAGCACGTGACTGAGGTGCAGAACGAGCCGGCCATCGAGGCGCAGATTCAGTACCCGAGCCCGCAAGCGCTGCGCGACGCGGCTCTCGCGGTGCTTGCTCGGCTCGATGGCATTGGCTTAACGGATGTTCAGCTCCATGGTCCGAATTTCCATACGCCGACTGGCGCAGCCGAATGGGCAGCGGTCTGGCTGGCGAGTCCGAGCCTTGCGCAGCGCACCGCTGCGGTCTCGTACCATACGTGGTGGAGCGACAACTTCGCAGACTACGACGCGATACGTCAGGTCGCCGAAGCTGCCGGCAAGCCGGTGTGGGCAACCGAAGTTGGATACTGCGCGCTGCCGTCCGGTTGCTTTGGTGGAACGCACTTCTTGCTGCCTGAGACCTGGGGCACGGCGTGGGACTACGCCCTGAGCTACTACCGCGCCATCGCATGGTCACACGCGACTCGTGTGTACCACTGGTCGCTCGTCGGTTACGATGCGGTCGTCTCTCCGACGGGTGTGCGCTACCCGTCGTTCTACGTGCTCAAGCAGTTTGCCAACTTCATCCCTCCCGGCGCCCGTCTGCTCGAGTCGGAATCGGGCGACGCGAATGTGCTCGTGCTTGCCTTTGCTCGCCCCGACGGCAACACGTCGGTGATCCTGCTCAACACCGCTGGCACCGCGCGCACGATTCGTCTCAACCCAGTACGCGCAAGCCCGCCCACGCTCGTATCTGGCCGCGTGACCGTCGATGGATCATTCGATCAGCCGATAACCGCTCCGTATAGCAGCGCCGGGCTCAGCGTGACGCTGCCGTCGGAGAGCGTCACCAGTCTCGTGGTGGCCACACCCTGAGCAGCGCCCGAGCGCCGGACGCTCGGTCACTTGGCAGCGCTGGTGTGAGCCTTCGCCAACTCGACCGGAAACGAAGGAACGCACCTCAGGCGCGGGAAGTATCGACTGAGCGTGGTCACGCGTTGCGGTTGGTGGAAGCGCAAATCGAGGTGCGATGAGTGAGCGCGGCAGGGCGACGAAGCAATGCACCGGGAAGACGGCGCAAGGCGATCTACGTCGAAAAGGTTACGACGCGGCGACTGCCCGCCACGAAGCTAATTGTGGTGCCGCGAATATAGCTCGGCGTAGCCGCGCACGAGCGGCACCACCACTACAAGGTACAGGCTCGTGATACCGACCGACAGGAACGTAACCGAGACGGCAGCGCGGACAACGTGTCCCAGCGTGAACTCAGGGAGCGGGGTTTCCATCAGGCCAACTGGCCACAACCAGATGGCCAGGGCGAAGAATCCGACGACGAGGGCCAGTTGCCAAACAAACGCGACGCCGATGCCAGCCCACTCGGAGTAGCCTGTCTTGAAAGTCTGCATAAGCACCTCTCGCGAACACGCTACACCGCGCAAACGCGAGCAACAATTGTCCAAATGGACTAATTCGGCTGATTTTTTCGGCTCCAAGACAGTCCTTGACAGGAACAGAGCTTTTGTTCGCTCTTCCACGGTATCTAGAACCTCGATTACCAAGCCATCTGTGAAAGAACAGAAACTGCTGAAGTGCGCGCGGTTGGCTGTTTGGAGGCATTGCAAGAGGTATCAAAGGCGCCGCGATAGTCCATTGACGTGCAAGACTATCTCGGGACGTCTCAATTGCGATTCCCGCCGCCATTGGAAATCTCCAGTGCCATTGCACGCGCGGGAAGAGTTGCCTGGTTTGATAGCTGCCTGCGGAGCGCGACGGGGCGCGACTACCCGGATGGCTAGTCGCGTTGTTCCCAAATAAATTCGTCGTAGGCCCTCAAGAAGGGTACTACCGCTACAAAATAGACGGCCACAATGCCTAGCGCCAACAGCACCAAAGATCCGACCGCGGACAGCGCCGTCCCGAAGCCGATGTCTGCAAGGTGCATTTCGAGAACACCATCGGGCCACAGCCAGATTGCAAACGCAAAAACCATGGCTACCCACGCGCACTGTAAGAGCTGCGCGAGACTGATATCAAGCCATTCGGAAATGCTGAATTTGGAAGTAGTCATAGTCACCTCCAAGCGACTCATTACATCCCTTCCTCTCCCGCGAAAATCGTATTCACCTTCCCGCCGGTTGATACGTCCAAGATCTGGTCAGTGTTTCGTGTTACTCGTCTTAACAAGTGCCGTGCGCAAGTAGTAGATGTCTTTCAGCAATTGGGTGCCCAGGAAGGCCTCAGATCCAAGAAATTGCCAATCTCCGCCGCTGCGTTGCCGCGGATTAGTGGCCTCCGCTGCGTGATGCTCGACCGCTCCAAGCCAATACTTGACGGCTTCGCTAAGTTCCCGCGTACGCATCTCCTGGTAGGTCTCGAGCATGTTGGGCACCGCCTCCGAAGACGAAGTCCTGCCGCCCAGCTACTTGTCGAGCTCTGCGTCCAGGCTGTTCACCATGCCGAGCAGTAGTTCCAGTTCCGGCGATTCCACGATTGCCCCAGTTCAATTCGCTGTTGGCGTATCCGAACACTTACGAGCGATGAAGGGCAGAGAACCTGGTGGCACTTTGCATCATTTGACATTAGGTGCGGGGTGCCAGAGGAACCAGTGCGCCCTCTCGCGCATGCGAAGACCCCACGACGAGCGCGGCTAGCCTACGTGTGCTTGAGTACCGCGCGGATTGTGTCGGCCACGATCTTCTTGCTGTAGGGCTTGGTGATGTACCCGTCTGCGCCAAGTGCGAGGCCACCGCGGACGTCTTCAGGAGCGGCCAGCACGGTCAACATGACGACCGGAAGAAGAGCGAGTTTCGGGTGACGGCGGATGCCCGTCAGCACGTCAAAGCCATTCCCGTCTGGCAGCATGATGTCGAGCAATAGAACATCCGGGGGCACGCGCGCTTGGATTTCCTCGACAAACTCCTTGCAATTACGCGCGAGACGCACCTTGAAGCCAGCCATACTGACGCGTAGCTCGGCGAGCGCCGCCTGGTCCGGGTCGTCCTCCACGACCAGCACCAGGATTTCGTTCGGCTTCTTGGCCAGCGATGAGCGGTTCTTGAGCCGGTCGGGCGACAGAAAGGCGCCCGCACGATCAAGCATCCTAGCCGCAGCACTCGCTTGCTTCGCGATGCGTTGCGTGTCTTCAGGCGGCGTCCTCTCCATGCTGTCCCGTCGCGTTTGCATAAGGTTGGTGAAGTCCAGATCTTGCGCGGGGTCGGCAGGCACCGAAGTAACGAAGCCGATTTCCTCCAGCTCCGAAAGCCAGTCCGCCATGAGCGAATCGGGAAATTGGCGTAGAAGTCCTCGAATGATGTCCGAGTGCGTGTCCCCTTCAATCACCCCAAGAATCCGGCGATACTCGGAGGGAATCGCCGCGTTGGCCGAGGCAATTACCTCCTCGCCAGCCGCAGTGCGACGATAGATTCGATCCTCCCACGAAAGCGCCATATTGGGTTTGTAGCATAGCTTCAGCACGTTGGGGACTGCGCTCGACGGTTGGACCGCCTCTGATTGCGACGAACGCGATTGCATTTCAGTAGTGCGAAGCAAAAGGCCCGCGCGTTGGCGGGCCCTGAATTCAAAGTGGCGTCCCCACACGGAACCGACATATTCGCGGCAATCGAAATCCCCTTTGGGGCGCACATCGGGGAGCCGACACGGATTCAATCCTCTATCTTTGCGCGCGGTCAGCGATGATTTTCCCGTAGCACTCGGCACCGTAGACCGATCCTTGTCAACCACGAGGGCACCGTTTGCGTGAGTCGATCGCGCTTCGCGCGTTCCATGGCCAAGATCTGCCTGCGCAGATTGTGGATGTCCTGTAGCAAGTGCGTGTTTAGGAAACGTTTGGACAGCGCCGAGGGGTCATTATCCTCTGCACGCGGGTTACCGATCTCCGTCACGCGGCGCTCGATCTCCTTGAGCCAATACCTTGTCTCAGCATCGAATTTCTTCGCGCGCATCTGCTGACAGATGTCGAGGACATGAGCAATCGTCTCGGAGGATCTGGCGGAACCAGCCAGATACCTGTCGAGTACGACCTCCATATGCTCAACCATGCTGAGCATGGCATTAATGTCTACGGACGCCACGGCGACTCCCGTCAGTGCTGCGTGGCATAGATTTGATCGAAACGGCAACCAATAGGACAGGAAGTGAGTCTGCGTTTGCAGCTTTTGACAATGTGCACGAACATGAACTTCCCGCGTGGGTCGCCCCGGTGCCGATCGGATTCCACAACGCGCACGCACAGCCACTTGTGCTTGAGCGCTGCGCGGATCGTAACGGCCTTGAAGCAGTAACCGGCTTAGCTCGCGGGCGCAGCGTAGACAGCGCAGGCTGAACGCAGCGCAGGAAGATCTGCCCACAACACCCCAAGACCTCGAACTCCGCATTGCGCCTGCACGATCGTGCCGCGCTAGTTGCTGTGGACCTTGGCGGCTGGTGGGAGCCCGGCGCCGGCCCCGGCCCCGGCCTTCTTACCTAACGCGTCGAGCGACGTGGTTGCGCGCTCATGGCACGCTCGGAAGCCAAAGCCCGCTGCCGCGCCATCCCGTGACTCGAATCATCGAACCAACCAGTGCCGTCGCAAATTGGACACGTCTGCATCGCTTCAGTGCGAGCACCACATGCCGGGCATGGAGTCCAGATCTTGTGCGACACATCTTCGAGGCTCTGGATCCGGCGGGACATTGCAGCACGACGCTTATCGTGCTCCGCTCCGATCAGCTTCATCCACGCAGTCGCAAATACAGTGGCAGGCTCCTCTGCGCCATTGCAGACCCTCAAGAATTGACTTTGGGCTTTTGTTATCGGAGGGAGCGTCTCGCGCTCTACGGCCTGCATCCAGTACCCGTATTTATTGAGGATCATCAATTCCGCTGCGCTGAACTGCGAAAGATCCACCCTGTGCGAAACGAGATAGTTACGCTTTCCGATGAGTTTCCAATGATCGAACAGCGTCTTGTTCACTGCTAAAAGGCCGAATGCAATGTGACGATTGTGCGCCATTGATGGGCGAAATACTTGCGAATTTTCACATTCGCCAAATTAGTCCATTTGAACTATGGACGGATTGGTTCCTATGGACAAGTGAGACGCTTGCGAGCCGCCAGTTGCGCAGAAGATCCTGGCGGCATATGCAGCAAGTAGCGCGGCGCGGGGTGCGATGATCCTGAAAGGTGAATCGAGAGGAGGCCCTCGGACATGGACGACGACGAGACGAGGCTGCAGAAGCAATTTGAGCGACTGAAGCATCATTACGGCCTCGAGTACGATTTGCTGGCGTCGCGACGGGCGGTTCGCATTTTATGCGAGCGACCTGGTTCTGAAAGTCGCTGCTCTTAAGGTCAACAGCCGATGAACTGGATGACCGCTATCGAAAGCAGACGCTCAGACCCTTGCAAAGAATCCGCAGCTGGGCCGATAGCTTGCTTATAGGTCCCGCAGCCGGGATTCGAACCTTATTTGTGCGGGTGGCCTGGTCCCGACACTGGCTGCCTCGACACAGCAGTCATTGACCGATGCCACGGCTTAAACACGACCGAAACAGGGATTTCGCCGCAGTCGAAAAGGGGCTGATGCGCCTTGTTTTCCAAGGGAAGCTTGGGAAATCTGTGCATTTTTTCCTATTCGGACCCGTCGGCGTAGGCAAACATGGAACTCGATCAGGTTCGGATTCGAGCCGCATCGATTGTGCGCTGGGGAGGGTGCGCAGCGAATGCGTCCACAGAAACGACACCAACGCCGGTCGAGGCCGCGTAATTCACCACAGAGCCTGGGACCGCTCAGCTCTTGCGCATATGCGGTCGAGTACCTGGATGCCGCATTGGCAATGCCCGCCACGGACAGGTCCTTCAAGCCCGTGCAGACCTATTTGGCGTGTCACGCGATCGTGCTCGCACTGAGCACCTATCTCGCGCTCCACGGAAATTCAATCGATCGGTTGGCGCGCAGCCGGTACAGGTTCGATCTATCGGGACTGCTGAAGGACGCCGAATCCTGCGGCCTTGGCAGACTCGCGCGGCTCACCCAAGCGCAGCGCAAGCAGATCAGGAGGGCCAACCAGTACTATTCGGAAATGGTCTTCCAATATCCCAACGTGGCCGAGGCGATCCGCGGGTATCCCGACGCTCCGAACGTGCCGACGTTGTTGGCCGCCGCGACCATGCTGGTCGAAAGGGTGAAGAACGAGTGTGGCTTGCTCCTCGAGCGCTCGTTATCGCGCGCCTCGAAGCGGCGCTGAATACTGAGGGTTGTGGCGTCCCCACGGGGGTTTGAACGCTATATAGCCGGGCTCGTCCCGCCGCATGAGGTTCTGCTTCAGGCGGCGCAATGACTGGTCGGTCGGCAGTTGCTCGGTTTGCCGGAGGCAAACCCGCGCGAGGGGCAGCCAAAAGCCTGACATAAAGCGCCCAAGCGGGAACGTAAAGTAGCTGCCTAGGTGTGAAGCGTCAAGAGGTTATTTCGGGACCGAGCGAGGCGACTGATGGGTGCCAGACCACCGATGCCTTGGTGGGGACGGTGCCAGTTGTAGTGGTGGATCCAGCGATTGAGCATGGCGGTTCGCTCCGAGGAATGCGCGTAGGTGATGCCGTAGGCCCATTCGCGAAGAGCCGATTGGATGAAGCGTTCGGCCTTGCCGTTGGTCTGGGGCCGGTAGGCTCGAGTGAAGCTGTGTTTGAGATCAAGGCGCCGACAGGTTCGGGCGAAGCGCCTCGCGCGGAAACAATTGCCGTTGTCGGTGAGCACCCGGCGCACGCGAATGCGCAGGGAGGCGAAGTACGCCACGGCGGCTCGCAGGAACGCGGCGGCGCTGCGCTGGCCCTCGTCGGGGTACATCCGGGTAAAGCCGATGCGGGCATGATCGTCCACGGCCACGAACAGATATTCCCAGCCCGCACCTCGAGTGCGGTCTCGCCAATCACCGGTGATGCGGTGGCCGGTGGCCTCGATGCGCCCGAGCTTCTTGGTGTCGATGTGCAGCAGGTCTCCCGGATGCTCGTGCTCGTAGCGCACGACCGGCTCGGCAGGCTCCAGATCCCGAAGCCTGGACAGGCCCGCCCGAGCAAGTACCCGACTCACCGTGCTCACCGACACGTCCAGGCTGGCAGCGATGCGCGCCTGGGTCAGGCGCCGGCGGCGCAGCTCCACGATCGCCAGGGCCTTGGCCGGGGCGATCGCGCGCGGACTGTACTTGGGACGGGAGGAACGATCCTGCACTCCCGCTGCCCCTTCGGCCAGGTAGCGCCCGAGCCATTTACGGCCGGTGGGCTCGCTGACGCCCGCCTCGGCCGCGGCCTCGGCCGGCGTCAGCCCTTGATCCAGGATGTCCCTGACCATTTCCAATCGACGAACAAAGGTGAGTCGGGCATTCTTGTGAACGTTCATTCGGCTGAGCTCCTGAAAGATGCGGGTTGGGTTGCACCTCCCAGTCTCTCAAACTCAGTCCGAATGAACACGAACAACCTATTGCAACATCACAACTAGGGCTTGCGGCGCTCGATCGAGACGCCGACGAACTTGGCGTTGCCGAGGATGCCGATCTTCGCCGCCGTCACCCGCACCCACGGCGCGCCGAAGTCGCCGACGATAAGCTGCGCGACGCGCTCGGCGAAGATTTCGACCAGCCCGAAGTGACCGCTCGAGGCGATTTCCCGGATCCTCAGCGCCACCTGTTCGTAGTCGATCGTGTCGGCCACCTTGTCGCTGCTGAACATGGCCATGCCCGGCAGTCCGATGTCGAGGTCGATCGAGACGATCTGCGGCACGTGGCGCTCGCGCTTGTGAATGCCGATCAGCACTTCGACGCGCAGCTCGCGGATGAGGATGCTGTCCATGACCTGTGCCGGATTATAGGGGTCGCGAGGGTAGAATGGCTGGCCGATGCAAACCGTCCTGATTGTCCTCGCCGCATACCTGCTGGGCTCGGTGTCGTTCGCGATCGTGGTGAGCCGTGTGCTGACGCTGCCAGATCCGCGCTCCTACGGCTCCAGGAATCCGGGCGCGACCAACGTGCTGCGCAGCGGCAGCAAGGCCGCGGCCGTGCTCACGCTGCTCGGCGACGCGGGCAAGGGCTGGCTCGCGGTGTGGCTCGCGGCCCAGTTCGCGGGCGCCCCCGCGGCCGCTGGACTGGCCGCGCCGCTCGCGGGGCTCGCCGCTTTCGTCGGCCACCTGTTTCCCATGTTCCATCGCTTCCGCGGCGGCAAAGGCGTCGCCACCGCGGCGGGCGTCCTGCTCGGCTTCGATCCCTGGCTCGGCTTGGCGACCATCGCGACCTGGGGCGTGATCGCGCTGTTCTTCCGCATCTCGTCGCTGGCGGCGCTGGCCGCCACGTTGTTCGCGCCGCTCTACGCCTGGTGGCTGTTCGGCCTGCGGCCGCTGCTTGCGGCGGTGGCGGCGATTGCGCTGCTCCTGGTGTGGCGCCACCGCGCCAACATCGGGCGGCTCGTCGCTGGCACCGAACCGCGCATACGCTAGCAAAGCGTCTCGAGGTCCCAGCGCGGGCGTACGCCGAAGGCGGCACGCCTGCGCACCTGACGGCCCTGCTGTTGCAGCCTGAGCGCCGCGGCGAGCGCGATCATCGCGCCGTTGTCGGTGCACAGCTCGGGCTCGGGGTAGTAGACGTCGAACCCGCTGCGCGCGCCCTGCGCGTCGAGGGTCGAGCGCAGGGCGCGGTTCGCGCCCACGCCGCCGGCGACCACCAGGCTGGTCAGCGCGGTCGTTTCCATCGCCCGCACGCACTTGGCGACCAGCACCTCGACGATCGCGTCCTGGAAGGCGCGCGCCACGTCGGCGCGGAACTGCTCGCTGGTCTGGGCGCCGCGGACCAGCGTGACCACCGCGGTCTTGAGGCCCGAAAAGCTGAATTCGAGGTCGCCGCTGGCGATCATCGGCCGCGGCAGGCGATAGCGCCCGGGGGCGCCCGCTTCGGCCAGCTGCGCCAGCGCCGGCCCGCCCGGATAACCCAGCCCGAGCAGCGTCGCGGTCTTGTCGAATGCCTCGCCGGCGGCGTCGTCCTGGGTCTCCCCCAGCAGCGCGTAGCGGGCGATCCCGTCGACCCGCATCAGCTGGGTGTGGCCGCCCGAGACCAGCAGGGCAACAAACGGAAAGTCCGGCGGCCGCGCCGAAAGCAGGGGCGAAAGCAGGTGCCCCTCGAGGTGATGAATGCCGATCGCCGGCACCTCGAGCGCGAGGGCAAGCGCGTGGGCGAACGAGGCCCCGACCAGCAGCGCGCCCGCCAGTCCCGGGCCCTCGGTGTAGGCCACGGCGCCGAGTTGTGCCAGATCGCGGCCGGCCTGGCCGAGGACGCTGCGCGCGAGGGGGACCAGGCGCCGGATATGGTCGCGCGAGGCCAGCTCGGGCACCACCCCGCCGTAGGCTTCGTGCATCGCGACCTGGGAGTGGACGGCGTGGGCCAGCAGCCGCCCGCCGCCCGTGGTTTCGTACAGGGCGACGCCGGTTTCGTCGCAGGAGGTCTCGATTCCCAGGATCAGCATACGCCCGGCATTCTAACGGGGGCTGGCGGCAGGCCCTTGAATCCGGATATAATTCCATCCTTTATGCACAACCTCTTGGGATTTTGATGCCGACTGTTCGCGTCAAGGAAAACGAGCCGTTCGAAGTGGCGATGCGCCGCTTCAAGCGCACCGTGGAGAAAACCGGGCTGCTGACCGAGCTGCGCGCGCGCGAGTTCTACGAAAAGCCGACCGCCGAGCGCAAGCGCAAGCTCGCCGCGGCCGTCAAGCGCCATCACAAGCGTCTGCGCAGCCAGATGCTGCCGCAGAAGCTGTACTAGACCGAGGGACGAGACATTGCTGCGCCCCGGCGCCGTGCGCCGGGGCGTTTCCATTTCTGAGGCCATGCCGCTCAAGGACCGCATCACCGATGACATGAAGGCCGCCATGCGCGCCAAGGACCAGGCGCGGCTGTCCGCGGTCCGACTGCTGCTGGCGGCGATGAAGCAGAAGGAGGTCGACGAGCGCGTCGAGCTGACCGACGCGGACGTTCTCGCGATCATCGAGAAGATGCTCAAGCAGCGCCGCGAGTCGATCGCGCAATACGAGTCGGCCGGGCGCACGGACCTGGCCGAAGTCGAGAAGTTCGAGACGCGGGTGCTGTCGGAGTACCTGCCGCAGCAGCTGAGCGAGGCCGAGGTGGCCGAGGCCATCGCGGCGGCGCTTGCCGAGTCCGGCGCCGCCGGGCTGAAGGACATGGGCAAGGTGATGGCGCTGCTCAAGCCGCGCCTGGCCGGCCGCGCCGACATGGGCAAGGTGTCCGCGCTGGTGAAATCGCGGCTGACTGCCTAAGGCGTCTGCCAGACCGCTAAACTAGGGGAAAGCGGCCGTCCCGTGATCCCCGAGAGCTTCAAGCAAGACCTCCTCAACCGCGTCGACATCGTCGACGTCGTGTCGCGCTACGTCAAGCTGAAGAAGGGCGGCGCCAATTTCATGGGCTTGTGCCCGTTCCACAACGAGAAGTCGCCGTCGTTCACGGTCAGCCCCGCCAAGCAGTTCTACCACTGCTTCGGCTGCGGTGCGCACGGCAACGCGATCGGCTTCCTGATGTCGTATGCGGGACTGGGCTACGTCGACGCGGTGAAGGATCTCGCCGCCTCGGCCGGGATGCAGATGCCCGAGTTCCGGCCGAGTTCGCCGCAGGAGACCGCGCGCCGCGAGCGCGAGACGGACCTCTACGCGCTGATGGAGCGCGCGATGGAGTTCTACCGCGCCGAGCTGAAGAACTCGCCGCGCGCGATCGAGTATCTCAAGGGCCGCGGGCTGAGCGGCGAAATCGCCGCGCGGTTCCGCATCGGCTACGCCCCCGACGACTGGCAGGCGCTGCGCGGCGCGTTCCCCGAGTACGACGACAAGGCGCTGGTCGAATGCGGCCTGGTGATCGAGAACGAAGGCAAACGCTACGACCGCTTCCGCGACCGGGTGATGTTCCCGATCCTGTCGGTGCGCGGCGCGGTAATCGGCTTCGGCGGGCGGGTGCTGGGCGCCGGGGAGCCGAAATACCTGAACTCGCCGGAAACCCCCCTGTTCGAAAAGGGGCGCGAAGTTTACGGGCTGGTGCAGGCGCGCGATGCGATCCGAACCTCGGGCCGCGCGCTGGTGGTCGAGGGCTACATGGACGTGGTGGCGCTGGCGCAGTACGGGGTAGGCTATGCGGTCGCCACCCTAGGCACCGCGACCAGCGCGGTGCACGTCTCGAAGCTGTTGCGGCTTGCAGACGAGCTGGTGTTTTGTTTCGACGGCGACGTGGCCGGGCGCAAAGCGGCCTGGCGCGCGCTCGAGGTCAGTCTGCCGCTCGCGCCGGACCACAAGCCGATCCGCTTCCTGTTCCTGCCCGAAGGCGACGATCCGGACAGCTACGTGCGCACGCACGGCAAGGAGGCGTTCGAGCGCATGGTGCGCGAAGCGCAGACTTTGTCGGAATTCCTGCTCGGGGAGCTGCGCACGGCGGCCGACCTCGGCAGCCCCGAGGGCCGCTCGCGCTTTCTCACCGCCGCCAAGCCGCACCTGCGGCAGATCGCGGCCGCTGCGCTCCGGCTGCAGGTCGTGAAGGAGGTCGCGGCGCTTGCGGGCGTGTCCCAGGACGAGGCCGAGCAGATCCTGGACCTGCGCCCGGCGCGCCCCTATTCGCGGCCTGCGCCATTGAAGATTGAGCGCGGAGCCCCGATATCACTGGAGTTGAAGCTGCTGACGCGGCTGTTCGCGCGGCCGGCTCTGGCGTTCGAAATCGATACCCGGCTGCTCGATGCGCGCCTGGCGGAATCGCAGGCGCTGGCGGAACTTATCGCCAAGCTGGCTGACATAGACGATCCCGACCGCCTGAGCGACGGCACGGTCGCCGAGCTGATCCAGGGCACGCGTCACGCGGCGCTGCTGGCAAGGGCGCAGGCGGCGCTGCAAATCGAGTTGCGGCTCGGCGAGGACGAGGCGGTCGCCGAGTTCCACGAGTTGCTGAGCGCGCTGCGCCGGCGTGAGCCGGAAGACGAGCGGATCCTGCGCGAGAAGGTGCTGCGCGGTACGGCGTCGCCGGAGGAGGCGCAGCGCTTCGTGCAGCAGATGCACCAGCAGCGTCCAGGGACAGCGTCGAACTGATTGATTTTGCTATAATGTAGGGTTTACCCGGTACGCTGGCGCAATCCGGCGACTTTGCGAGGCGAGAATGGCCAAGGACAAGCGCAAGACGACCACCAAGCAGGCCCGTAAGGCGAAGAAAAAAGTCAAGAGCGTCAAGAAGTTGAAGCTCAAGAGCTCCGCCAAGCGGCGACCCGCGGCGAAGAAGAAGGCGAAGCTCGTCCGCGCGGCGGCCCGCCCCGCGCGCAAGCGCGCGAAGCCCGTCGCGGCGAAGAAGCCTGCGCACGCCAAGCGCCCGGCGCAGGCGAAGAAGCCTGCGGCCCCGGCCAAGGGCAAGCCCCTGCAAAAGCCAGCCGCGGCCGCCGCGGCGGCGCCCGAGGCCAAGGCGGGCAAGAAGGGCAAGGCGAAGATTCAGAACACCAAGCAGGCGCTCGAGCTTCTCGAGGCGAAAGTAAACGCCGGCCTCAAGGCGGCCAAGGAGAAGAAGGGCCGCGGCGGGCGCAAGGCGCGGCGCGAGGAGTGGCTCGCGGCGGCAGCGGAGCTGCCCAAGGAAGACGCCGAGGCGCGCCGCACCCGGCTCAAGACCCTGATCAAGCTGGGCAAGGACCGCGGCTTCCTGACCTACGTCGAGATCAACGATCATCTGCCCGACGACCTGGTCGACGCGGAGCAGATCGAGTCGATCATCTCGACCTTCGCCGACATGGGCATCCAGGTCTACGACCAGGCGCCCGACCAGGAGTCGCTGCTGATCACCGAGGCCGCGCCGGTCGCCTCCAACGACGAGGACGTCGAGGAGCAGGCCGAGGCCGCGCTGTCGACCGTCGACTCGGAGTTCGGGCGCACCACCGATCCGGTACGCATGTACATGCGCGAGATGGGCTCGGTTGAGCTGCTCACGCGCGAAGGCGAGATCGAGATCGCCAAGCGCATCGAGGAAGGCCTGCGCCACATGGTGCAGGCGATCAGCGCCTGTCCGACCACGATCCACGAGGTGCTCGACCTGGCCGAGAGGGTGGAAAAGGAAGAGATGCGGATCGACGAGGTCGTCGACGGCCTGGTCGACCCCGACGCCAAGGACGAGTTCGATCCGAAGAGGGCCGAGTCCGAGCAGGAAGAGGACGAGACCATCGAGGAGGAGATCGAGGAGGAAGAGGACGACGACGG
>DATFMS010000265.1:0-5673 GCA_035266805.1 Burkholderiales bacterium
TGGCGGCGCGCCTGATCGAGCGCCATCGCTGCAGCCACTGGGCCAACGTGCCGACCATGGTGGTCGACCTGCTGTCGCACCCCGCGGCGCTGGCGCACGACGTCTCGTCCCTGGATTGCGTGTTCGGCGGCGGCGCCGCGATGCCCGAGGCGATCGCGCAGAAACTGTTCGATACCTGCGGTATCCGCTACATGGAAGGCTACGGCATGACCGAGACCATCTCGCAGACCCACGGCAATCCGCCCGGGCGCTGCAAAATGCAGTGCCTCGGCATTCCCGTCTTCGACACCGAGTCGCTGGTGGTCGACCCCGAGAGCCTCGCCGTGCTCGAGCCCGGCGAGCAGGGCGAGATCGTGGTGCGCGGGCCGCAGCTGCTGACCGGCTACTGGAACAACGAAAAAGCCTATCGCGAGTCGTGGGCCGAGATCGGCGGACAGCGCTTCTTTCGCACCGGCGACCTGGGGCGCATGGACGAGGAAGGCTATTTCTTCATCTCCGACCGTCTCAAGCGCATGATCAACGCCGCCGGACTCAAGGTCTGGCCGGCCGAGGTCGAGGCGACCATGTACCGCCATCCCGCGATCCAGGAGTGCTGCATCATCGCTTCGCCCGACGCGCGCCGCGGCGAGACGGTCAAGGCGGTGGTGGTGCTCAAGCCCGATGCGCGGGGCAAGGTCGCGGGCGAGGAAATCCTCGCCTGGGCGCACGGCCAGATGGCGGCCTACAAGGC
Organism: Burkholderiales bacterium; assembly: GCA_035266805.1. GTDB lineage: Bacteria > Pseudomonadota > Gammaproteobacteria > Burkholderiales > SG8-39 > DAHVFK01. The sequence goes on from DATFMS010000265.1 coordinate 731, forward strand.
GCCGCGCCTGCTCGAGTTCGTCGACGCGCTGCCGCGCACCGGCTCGGGCAAGATCCAGTGGCGCATGCTGCAGGAGCGCGAGTTCGCTCGCCAAGGCGACAACCGAAGGAGGCCAAAATGAAAGCGATAGGCAGGATCTTCCTGACCGGCATGCTCACGGTGCTGCCGGTGCTGGCGACCGTGTACTTCGCGATCTGGACCGTGACCACCGTGGAGCGATTCGTCGGCAAGCAGATCGCCTGGCTGGTGCCGGACGAGTATTACCGCGCCGGCATGGGGCTCGCGCTGGCGATCGTCGTCATTTTCTTCATCGGCCTGCTGATGCACGCCTTGCTGTTCCGGCGCCTGTTCGGGATGGCCGAGAGGCTGCTGCTCGAGATTCCGCTGGTGCGCTCGATCTACGCCGCGCTGCGCGACCTTTTCGGCCTGTTCGCCGAGCACCAGGAGGCGCGCGCGCTGCAGGTCGTATCGGTCGAGCTGCCCGGCGGCGGCATGCGCCTGATCGGCTTCGTCACGCGGCGCGCATTCGAGGATCTGCCCGAGGGCGTGGGCAAGGCGGGCGAGATCGCGGTCTACCTGCCGATGAGCTACCAGATCGGCGGCTACACCGTGTTCCTGCCGCAGGAGCGGGTAACGCCGATCGCCATGTCGCGCGAGGAGGCGATGAAATTCGTCCTAACCGCGGGTCTTAAATCCAGCACCCTGACGTAAATCGGGGATCAGGAGCAGCGCCGCCACGGCACCTACCGCCGCCGCACCGAGCAGGCCGTGGGCGAGCGAGCCCAGGCGCTCGCCGAGCCAGCCGATCGCCGGCGGCCCCGCCATCTGGCCGACGCCGTAGAGCACCGTGACCCAGGCCGCGGTGCGCCGCGCGCTCTTCGGCGCGAGGATCCGCGCCTGCGCCAGCGACAGCGCGGGGACGCCGAGGAAGGTGGCGCCGAAGACCATGCCGGCGATGGCCGCGCTCAAGGGGCGCGGGTCGAGCGCCACCAGCAGGATGCTCGCCGCGTGCAGCGCGTTGGCGGCGAACAGCGCGCCCACCGCGCGCACGCGGCGCCGCACCCAGCTCCACAGCCACACCGAGGGCGCGGCGAATACGCCCACCACCACCCACACCAGCGCCGCCGCGCGCCGGTCGCCCGAGGCGATGGCGTTGACGAAGAAGGTGGTCGCGGCGCCGAAGGCGAAGCCGAACGCGGCGTAGGAGATACTCAGGCGCGCGAGCGGCGCGCTCAGCGCCGGCGCCGGCTCGTCGCCGACGTGGCCCGCGACCTCGCCGCGCGGCAGGCGCAGCACGAACGGCGCCGCGAGCAGGCCGAGCACGCCGGCGGCGAGCCAGCCGCTGCGCCAGTCGGTGAGCCACGGCAGCACTGCGGCGCACGAAAGCGCGATGCCGATGCCGACCCCGGCCAGCGGCCGCAAATCCTCGGGCGCGCGCGCGGCGCGCGCGTAGGCGTCGAGCGAACCGAGGAACAGCAGCGCGCCGCCGTAGCCGGCCGCGGCGCGCGCTGCGATCCACAGCGCGTAGCTCGGCGCGAGGGCCATGGCGAAAGCGCCGGCCAGCACCAGCGCCAGCCCCAGCGGCACGGCGCCGATGCGGCCTTCGCGCGCGCGCAGCGCGAGCCAGACGCTGGCCGCGAGGTAGCCGGCGAAGTTCGCCCCGGCGACGATGCCCGCCTGCGCGGCGTCGAGCCCCGCGGCGGCGCGCATGTCGGGCAGCAGCGGCGTGAGAACGAAGCGGCCCACGCCCTGCGCCGCGGCGTTGGCGAGCAGCGCGCCGGCGAGCAGCAAGCCTGCCGTGCGCTCAGGCTTCAGGCCGGCGTCCCTCGAAGGCCGCGCGCAGCAGCGCCAGCACGCCGGCGACCTCGACCGGGCGCGGGTTCGGGTAGGGGCTGTCGCAGGCGATCTTGGCCGCGCGCTCGAGGTCCGCTTCGCGCATGCCGATCGCCGAGAGTCTCGTTTCCAGATTAAGCCCTAGTTCCAAATCATAGAGACCGCTCGGCGCGTCGCTCGCGCCGAGCGCGCGCGCCACGCGCGCCATCGCCTCGGGCGCGGCGTCGCGGTTGTAGCGCGCCGCGTGCGGCAGCACGATCGAGTGGGTCTCGGCGTGCGGCAGGTTGAAGCTGCCGCCCAGCGTGTGGCACAGCTTGTGGTGCAGCGCCACCCCCGCCGTACCCAGCGTGACCCCCGCCAGCCAGGCGCCGTAGAGGGCGTCGCTGCGCGCGTCGAGGTCACTCGGGTTCTTCATGATGAGAGGCAGCGCGGCGGCCAGGGCGCGGATGCCCTCTTCCGCCATGAGCGAAGTGATCGGGTTGCCGTCTTGCGCGTAGAGCGCCTCGACGCAGTGCGCGATCGCGTTCATCCCGCTCGCCGCCGAAGTGGCCGGCGGCAGGCCGAGGGTGAGCGCCGGGTCGTAGATCACCGTCTTCGGCAGCACGCGCGCGTCGCGCGCGGTCCTCTTCAGCCCGCCCTCGGTCAGGCCGTAGACCGTCGTCATCTCGGAGCCCGAGTAGGTGGTCGGCACGGCGACGACCGGCAGGCCCGACGTGAGCGCGATCGCCTTCGCCAGGCCGGTGGTCGAGCCGCCGCCGACAGCGACGCAGCAATCCGCGCCCAGCTCGCGCGCGACCCGGCGCGCGTCCTCGGCCACCGCCAGCGGCACGTGCATCACCGCCTTGTCGTACACCCCGGCCGCGCGCGCGCCGAGGCTCGCCGCCAGGCGCCGCGCGCTGTCGGCCCGGCCGGGGGTGGAAAGCAGCAGCGCGCGCCTGACGCCGAGCCGCTCGAGCTCGTCCGGCAGCCGCGCCAGCGTCCCCGCGCCGAACACTACCCGGCCGGGCAAGGCGTCGTAGACGAACGGCTTCATGAGTGCACTTTCCGGATAGCGGGATAAAAAAACCGGGCTGCAGAGTTTCGCAGTCTACCGCGCTGCGGCATTGACTTCTGCCTGTCGGGGACCTGAATATTGCTCCCCCGCGCAGCTGAGCGGACAAATGCACACAGAGGAGGAGGGGGTCATGAAGAAACGCATGTTGACAGCAGCGATCGGCGTCGCCTTTGCAGTCGCTTCGGGCGGCGCTTTCGCCAAAGGCGACGAGCAGAACCTGGAGAAGCTGGGCAACTTCCAGCGCACCGACACGCAACCGGGCAAGGTGGTCGAGCAAGGCGGCAAGTACGCCGAGAACCTGAAAAAGGTGCTGCGGAAGATCAAGCTGCCCGACGGCTTCAAGATCGAGCTGTTCGCGCTCGTGCCCGATGCGCGGCAGATGGCGGTGAGCCGCAACAAGGCGACAGTGTTCGTCGGCACCCGCAAGAGCACGGTCTGGGCGGTCACCGACCGCGACATGGACAACGTCGCCGACACGGTCGAGGAGTTCAGCCCGAGCGTCAAGTTCGACGACCCTGCCGGCACCTGCTACACACCGGACGGGTTCCTGTACGTCGTCGAGCGCAACCGGGTGCTGCTGTTCCCCGCCGCCGAGTACTTCATGGAGAGCCCGGACACGGTCGCGGTCGCGGTGGTCAAGCAGGGCGAGCTGATTCCGCCGGAAGAGGAGTCGTACAACCATACCGCGCGCGCCTGCGTGATCGGGCCCGACAACAGGCTCTACATCACCCTCGGCCAGCCGTTCAACGTCACCCCGCCGGAAAAGGTCGACCTGTACCGCAAGGTGGGCATGGGCGGCATCGTGTCCTTCAATCGTGATGGGGGCGACCGCCAGGTCATCCTCACCGGGATGCGCAATTCGTCGGGCCTCGACTTCAATCCCAAGGACCACAGCCTGTGGTTCACCGACAACCAGGTCGACGGCATGGGGGACGAGATTCCTCCGGGCGAGCTGAACAAGGTGCCGGCGACGAACGGCAGGCTCCATATGGGCGGATGGTACGGCATGCCGTACTACGGCGGCGGCAGCACGCGGACCAACGAGTACAAGAACAAGCAGATTCCCAAGGAACTGGCGGCGAAGTACGTCAAGCCGCAAGTCGAGGAGATCGCGCATGCCGCCGACCTCGGGATGATGTTCTATACCGGCAACATGTTCCCGGCCAAGTACAAAGGCGCCATCTTCAGCGCGCAGCACGGCTCGTGGAACGCGGTCAAGCCCAGGGGCGCCAGGGTGATGGTCACCTTCCTGGATAGCAAGGGCAACGCCATGCACAATAAGAGCGAGCCGTTCGCCGAGGGCTGGATGAACGAGGATGGCGTGTACCTCGGCCGTCCGGTCGACGTCAGGCAGTACGTCGACGGCTCGATCCTGGTCTCGGACGACAAGGCGGGCGCTATCTACCGCATCTCGTACCAGGGCAAGTAACGAGGCTGGACGGACATGGGCCGGGCCTCGCGCCCGGCCCATTTATTTGTCGACTGGAACAAGATGCGTATTTCGAAAACTGGCGTGTTGCTCACCTCGTTGCTGGCAGTCGCGTCAGGATCGCTGATCGGAACGGCTCGCGCCGGCGAAGCGGCGCCGCAGCTGGTGCGGACCAATTGCCAGAACTGCCATGGCGAGGACGGCGTCGCGAACCTGCCCGGCGCGGCCAATCTGAGCGGCCAGCAGAAGGAATACCTGGTCGAACAACTGCGTGCGTACCGCTCCGGCAAGCGGCAGAATCCGCAGATGAGCATCGTCGCCAAGCCGCTCACCGACGACGACATCGAAAAACTGTCCGAGTGGTATTCCTCGATCAAGATCACCGTGGAAAAACCCAATTGAGCACCGCCCGCCGCGCCGCCCTGCTGGGCACCCTGCTCTGCCTGCCGCTCGGCGCGGCGGCGCAGTCCGACGACGCGGTCACCGTCACGGCGACCCGCACCGAGCGTCCGAGTCTCGAGGTGCCGGCGTCGGTCGACCGCCTCTACGGCGACGACATCCACTTCGGGCGGCCCGAGGTGAACCTGTCCGAATCGCTCGGCCGCGTGCCGGGGATCGTGGCGCAGA
>DATFMS010000266.1:0-5532 GCA_035266805.1 Burkholderiales bacterium
CAGGCAGGGGCTGCGGGCGCTGGCGAAGCAGAAGGAGATCGATCCGGAGCCGGTGGAGCGGTATTTGTTTACGAAGTTCGGCGAGGGGTTTGACGACGCGCTGGGCGCGATGCAGGCGCTGGCCAAGTCGCGCACGCCCGCGAAGCTCGCGGGCGAGGCGTATCGCCTGTACGAGGCGTTCCGCCCCTCGGTGCCGGCGGGAACGCGCGGCTGGGGGGCGAAGGGTGAGCTCGTTCTGTCCCAAATCCGGCGCCTGGCTAGTTCGTCCAAGTAACATTCCGGGTCACGCGGCCGGAGAATTGCCTCGGGGCCGCGCTTAGCTGAAGGGGGGATCTTGCGCCGTCGAAGAAGGCGATCTCAACTCGAGTCGCTGGTCGAGAACACCTCGCTTCTGCCCTGGTGGGTGAGCATCTTGCTCGCGGTTCTCGCCTATCTCGTGCTGCACGCAATCGGGACATCGGCGCATGCGCGTGCGGCCCTCGGAAAGATCCTCGGCTTCACTCCGAACGCAATGTGGAGGGCGCTCGCGCTGCAGCTTCAGTACTTCGTCCCGCTTGTTCTTCTCGTGGCTACGGCCTTGTCGCTATCGAAGCGCCGGAAGCCCCGAATTCGATTTCGCGACATCGCCGAAGGCGGCGCCAGAACGGAACCTACGCTGGGCGCGGCGCCGGCATCGGCGACTGCCGGGCATGACTTGTACCAGTATTGGAAGGCGACACCGACGCCACCGCGGCCGGACGAATGGAGTCTGGATCTGCTCCGGGCGATCGACTGGAAGCGGTTCGAAGAGGTGTGCGCCGAATATTTCCGGTTGAGCGGATTCCATGCAACCACCACGAGCCATGGCGCGGACGGGGGAATCGACATTGTGCTGTACGAGCCCAATAACCGGGCGCAGCCGGCGAACATCGTGCAATGCAAGCAGTGGAAGAAGCAGGTCGGTCCGAAGGCGGTACGCGAGCTGCTGGGCGTCATGACCGACATGAAGGCGCCGCGCGGCGTGTTCGTCACCTCGTCTGTGTTCAACGATGAAGCGCGGCGCATTGCGGCCGACAACCGGATCCAGGCGATTGACGGGCCGATGTTCCTGAAGCTGATCCGGGAGCGCTTCCCCGCGGAGCGAAAGAAGTTGCTCGAAGTCGCGACGGGGGGCGACTACCTCACGCCTTCCTGCCCGAGCTGCGGCATCAAGCTCGTGCGGAGGGAAAACAGGAGGAACAACTCCTGGTTTTGGGGTTGCCCCAATTATCCTCGTTGCCACTACATCCTTAACACTGGTTCCTAGGTAGCTCGACGACGCGTCGGCAGCTGACGGTCACCCTCGCAGTCCGACCACCGCCTCGATCTCCACCTTCATTCCCGGGGAGAAAATGGAGTCAGACCCGAATTATTTGCGTCGGCCTCCAAATGGCGTGGCTTGCGTTATTCGCGATTCGCGAATAGCATAAACCCATGACTCTAAAGCCACAGGACGTCGTCGTTCTTCTCAAGCTGGTCGCTCTGGAGGACCAGCCGTGGACCTTCCAGCGCCTGGCGGTGGAGCTCTCGATCAGCCAGTCCGAGGTGCACGCCGCCGTGCGCCGCGCGGTCGCCGCGGGCCTCATGACCGAGGCGAGCTCGTCCGCGGGCCGGCCGGTGCGGGCGGCGCTGCTCGAATTCCTCCTGCACGGGGTCAAGTACGCTTTCCCCCCGAAGCGCGGCGAGCTCACGCGCGGCGTTCCGACCGGCTATGCAGCGCCGCCGCTCGACAAGGCGATCGCCGGCTCGAGCGAACCGCCGCCCGTGTGGCCCTACGCGGAGGGGAAGGTGCGCGGCTATGCGCTTGCGCCCCTTTATCGCACCGTGCCTCAGGCGGCGATGCGCGACGAGGCGTTGTACGAGCTGCTCGCGCTGCTGGACGCGATTCGCGATGGGCGCGCGCGCGAACGCACCCTTGCGCGTCAGGCGCTGGAGAAACGCCTGCGCGCGGCGGCAGGCTGAGATGGCCGATCCGAACGTCGAGCTTCTCGCCCAGGTCGCGGCGGCGCTTGGCGAGTTGCGCGAGCGCGTTACGTTCGTCGGAGGTTGCGCGACCTCGTTGCTGATCACCGATCCCGCCTCGGCGCCGGTACGCGCGACGCAGGACGTCGACGCCGTCGTGGCGGTCGTCTCGCTCGCGGAGTACCGGAGGCTAGGCGAGGTGTTGCGCGCGAAGGGATTCAGGCAATCGCTCGAAGACGCCGAGCCGCCATACCGCTGGACGTTCGCGGGTCTGAAGCTCGACCTGATGCCGACCGATGCCCGCGTGCTCGGATTCTCGAACCGCTGGTACGGCGCCGTGCTGGAGAACGCGGTCCCTGTGGAGGTCGGTGGCGGGATTACAGTCCGCGTGGCCGATGCGCCGAGCTTCGTCGCGACCAAGCTCGAGGCATTTCTCGACCGGGGTCGGGGCGACTACTTTTCGAGCCACGATCTCGAAGATGTGTTGTCGGTCGTGGACGGCCGAGCCGAGCTGGTCGCGGAGTTGCACACCGCCTCACCGGAGCTGCGTGCCTTCGTCGCCGGCGTCTTTTCGCGCCTGTTGACCGAGGAGGGCTTTCGCAATGCGTTGCCCGGCCTCATTCTCGACGACAGCCCGGCGGTGCGCTTACCGGTCGTGGCAGAGCGGCTCGAGGCAATCGGCAACCTCGCCAGGCTGACGTAGCAATTGCGATGACGGGCACGATTTCGATCAACCGCGCGCCGGTGCTGACGCTTTGGGCGGCGGTGGTGGCGGAGCGGCTGGGGTTCGAGTGGGAGGAGGCGCTGACGCTGGGGCGGGCGGTGGCGGGGCTGAACGCGTATTCGAAGGGGGTGCGGCTGGGGCTGTTCACGCCGGCGCCGAAGGAGGTGCGCGAGCAGCGCGCGAAGCTGCGGCCGAAGGAGATGATCACGGTGGATCTGCTGCACCGTGCGGTGCCGGCGGTGCACACGAAGGCAGGGCTGCGCGCGCTGGCGAAGGAGAAGGCGATCGATCCGGAGCCGGTGGAGCGGTATCTGTTTACGAAGTTCGGCGAGGGGTTCGACGACGCGCTGGCGGCGATGAAGGAGCTTGCGCAGTCGCGCACGCCGGGCGAGCTGGCGCGCGAGGGGTTTGCGCTCTACGAGCGGTTCCGCCCGGAGGTGGCGCCGGGCACGCGCGGCTGGGGGGCGAAGGGGACGCTGGATCTCGCGGCGATCAGGAAGCTCGCCGGGTAGCGCCCATCGCGAACGGTCAGCTTCGCAGCCCGACCACCGCCTCGATCTCGACTTTCATTCCCGGAATCGCGAGCGCCTGCACGCCGATCAGCGTGCTCGCCGGGCGTGCGTCGCCGAAGAATTCCTGGCGCACAGGGTTGATCTGCTTGCGATCCTCCACGTCGGTGAGGTAGACGGTGACCTTGAGCACGTCGCCGAATCCGGCGCCGGCGGCGTCGAGGATGGCTTTCATGTTGAGGAAGATCTGCCTGGTCTGCGCGGCCGCGTCGCCGCCCACGACCTTGCCCTTCGCGTCGACCGGCGCGACGCCGGACACGAACAGGAGATCGCCCCAGCGCACGGCGTCGCAGTAGTGGCTGATGGGGGGCATCAGGCCCTGGACCATGAATTCCTGGCGCTTTTGCATGTCGCTGCCTCCTTCCTACTCAGGTGGGTAGTTGCCCTTCAACGGGATGACGTGGCGCACGCCGCCTTTGGGATTCGGCGTGTCGCCGCTGTAGCGCGGGATGACGTGGATGTGCGCGTGCCACACCGATTGGCCTGCCGCCTCGCCGCAGTTCGCGCCGACGTTGAAGCCGTCCGGTGCGAAGTTCGCGCTCAGGATCGGCTGGATATCGCGCACCAGGCGAAAGCACAGGTCGTATTCGGCCGCTTCGAGGTCCCAGATGGTCGCGACGTGGCGCCGCGGCAGTACCAGCGCGTGGCCGGGGGAAACCGGGTAGCTGTCGAACACCGCGATCGCGGCTTCGTTCTGGGCGATGATCTCGCGCTGGGGCGCGCAGAAGACGCAGGCTTTGAGCGGCTCGGCCATGGCCGCCCGATTATGCCGTGGCGGAAATTCGCACCGAAAGCTGGCTGGCCCGGACCTGGTATTCCCTTCCGGCCCATGCTCTGCACCCCTTCCCACGTTCCACCCTCGATCCCTGCCTCTATGAAACCTGGCTCTAATCGTTAGTTAGTACTCCCTCCATGGCTTGGTGCGGAGATTGATCGCATAATCTCCGCACTCAATGCGGATATTCTCTTGCCCGTGCGGAGAATAGAGATCACAATGTCCGCAGGAAATGCGGAGATTATATGGCCTATATCTGGGAAGACGCGCGCTGGCCCGCCATGCACTGGGACGACCGGGTGCTCGGGAGAAGGCTCGCCCAGGTGTCCCGCGAGCACGGCCGCCTGCTGGGAAAGATGGAGGGACTCGGATCCGAGCTGCGCAACGAGGCGCAGCTTCGCACGCTGACCGAGGACGTCGTCAAGTCGAGCGAGATCGAGGGGGAAAAGCTCCCTCCCGATCAGGTCCGCTCGTCGATCGCCAGGCGGCTCGGCATGGATGTCGGCGGGCTGGTCGCTGCCGACCGCGCGGTCGAGGGCGTGGTCGAGATGATGCTCGACGCGACGAGCAATTACGCTGCGACCTTGACCGAAGAGCGGCTCTTCGCCTGGCACGCATCGCTGTTTCCGGCCGGACGCAGCGGCATGAGGAAGATCGTCGTCGGAGGGTGGCGCGACGACAGCGCGGGCCCGATGCAGGTCGTCTCGGGCCCGATGGGCCGCGAAAAAGTGCACTACGAAGCCCCGCCCGCCCGCCGCGTGCCGGCCGAGATGGAGAAATTTCTCGCCTGGTTCGCGCAGCCGGGCGAGACCGATCCCCTGCTCGCGGCGGGGCTCGCGCACCTGTGGTTCGTGACCCTTCACCCGTTCGACGACGGCAACGGCCGCATCGCGCGCGCAATCGCCGACATGGCGCTCGCGCGCGCCGAGGGGGCCGGCCAGCGCTTCTACAGCATGTCGGGACAGATCCGGGCGGAGCGCAACGAGTACTACGACATCCTCGAGCGCACGCAAAAATCCGCTCTCGACGTCACACCCTGGCAGAGCTGGTTCCTCGAATGCCTGCTGCGCGCGATCGAAGGCGCGGGCGGGACGCTCTCGGCCGTCCTCGACAAGGCGAAATTCCGGGAACGCTTCGCGAAGCAGCCGCTCAACGAGCGCCAGATCAAGGTGCTCAACCGCCTGCTCGACGGTTTCGAAGGGAAGCTGACCTCGTCGAAGTGGGCCAGGCTCGCCAAGTGCTCGCAGGACACGGCCCACCGCGACATCATGGACCTCGTCGAACGCGGCGCCCTGCGCAAGGACCCCGGCGGCGGCCGCAGCACGAGTTATTCGCTCGTTGCCCACCAGGCAAACGGAGAAAAATAGTGACAGACCCCGGGTTCGAAAATCGGAGCCTCGCCAAATGAGTAAACTAAACTTGCGTGCCGTACTTTCCGCGGGCGAGTTCATCGTCGCGCCGGGAGTGTTCGAGATGTTCTCGGC
>DATFMS010000267.1:0-27453 GCA_035266805.1 Burkholderiales bacterium
CCAGACCTTCGGTCACGCCGAATTTCGCGGCTCCCAGGAGCAGATCGTCGCCCACCTCGTCGCCGGCGGAGACGCGCTGGTTCTGATGCCCACCGGCGGCGGCAAGTCGCTCTGCTATCAAGTGCCCTCGCTGCTGCGCCCCGGCACCGGGGTCGTGGTCTCGCCACTCATTGCCCTGATGCAGGACCAGGTGGCGGCGCTCAGGCAGCTGGGGGCGCGCGCCGCGTTCCTCAACTCGACCCTGGACGCGGCAACGGCGCGCGAGGTGGAGCGTGCACTGAGCGCGGGCGAGCTCGATCTGCTGTACGTCGCCCCCGAGCGCCTGCTCACGCCGCGCTGCCTCGAACTGCTCGGACACAGCCGCATCGCGCTGTTTGCGATCGACGAGGCGCACTGCGTATCGCAATGGGGCCACGACTTCCGCCCGGAGTACCTGCAGCTGTCGCTGCTGCATGAGCGCTTCCCCCAGGTGCCGCGCATCGCGCTCACGGCCACCGCCGACCCGCAGACGCGCGCCGAGATCGTTGCCCGCCTCGCGCTCGGGGGCGCGCGCGTTTTCGTCTCGAGCTTCGATCGGCCCAATATCCGCTATGCGATCGTCGACAAGCTAGACCCCCGCGCGCAACTGCTGGCTTTCATCCGCGAGGAGCACCCGGGCGAGGCGGGGATCGTGTATTGCCTGTCGCGGCGCAAGGTCGATGAGACCGCCGCCTGGCTCGCGGCGCAGGGCGTTGCGGCTTTGCCCTACCACGCGGGAATGCAGGCCGCCGCGCGCGGCGAGCACCAGGCGCGCTTTCAGCGCGAAGAGGCCATCGTCATGGTGGCGACGATCGCCTTCGGCATGGGAATCGACAAGCCCGACGTGCGCTTCGTCGCCCACCTCGACCTGCCCAAGAGCATCGAGGGCTACTACCAGGAGACCGGGCGAGCCGGCCGCGATGGCCTGCCCGCGGATGCATGGATGGCCTACGGCCTGGCCGACGTGGTGCAGCAGCGCCGGCTGATCGATCAGTCCGATGCGAGCGAAGACTACAAGCGCGTCTCCGGCGCAAAACTGGACGCGCTGCTCGGGCTGTGTGAAACCGCGGGCTGCCGGCGGGTGCGCCTGCTGGCCTATTTCGGCGAGGCGAGCGGTCCCTGCGGCAACTGCGACACCTGCCTCGAGCCGCCGCAGACCTGGGACGCAACCGATGCGGCGCGCAAGGCGCTGTCGGCGGTGTACCGCACCGGGCAGCGCTTCGGCGCGGTTCATCTGATCGACGTGCTGCGCGGAAAGCAAAGCGAGCGCGTGGAGCGCTGGCGGCACGATGCCCTTGGCGTGTTCGGTGTTGGCGCCGACCTCGACGAGGCGGCCTGGCGCAGCGTGTTCCGGCAGCTCGTGGCCCTCGGCCTCGCGCGCGTCGACCACGATGCCCACGGCGCGCTCAGGCTGACCGAGGCGAGCCGGGCGGTGCTCAAGGGCGAGCAGGCGGTGCAGTTGCGGCGCGTGGCGCCGCGGGCGGGGCGCCGGCCGCGCCGGAGCGTGCCGGTGGGCCTTGCGCCCGCGGACGCCGCTTTGCTCGACGCCCTCAAGGCCTGGCGGCGCGACGAGGCGCGCAGCCAGGGCGTGCCCGCCTACGTGATTCTGCACGACAGCACCCTGGCGGAGATCGCCCGCAGCCGGCCGCGCGACCTCGCGGCGCTCGCGGGCCTCGGCGGCATCGGCGCGAAGAGGCTCGAGCGTTACGGCGACGCGCTGCTGCAGTTGGTAAAGTAGGCCGCGTGACGCTTGCTCGCCTCGCGATTGTCGCCCTTGCGCTCGGCCTGGTCGCGCTCGCGGGTTGCGCGCGCCCCGGCGACTGGCGCAGCGCGAGCCGCGAGCCGGTCGGCCTCGCGCCGGAGCCGGCGCGCACGCCCGAGGCGGTGGTGCAGGTCTATTCCGCGCGTACCTGGGGCTGGCGCGGCGCCTTCGGCGTGCACACCTGGATTGCGGTCAAGCGCACCGGGGCGCCGCGCTACACGGTTTACGAGGTCATCGGCTGGCGCCTGCGCTGGAGCGGGTCGGCCCTGGTGGTGAGCGAGCGCCCCCCTGACGCGCGCTGGTTCGGCAACGCTCCGGAGGTGGTGGCCGAGCGGCGCGGCGAGGGCGTCGACGCGCTGATCGCGCGCATAGACCGGGCCGCGCGCGCCTACCCTTATGCGACGGAATACGTCGTCTGGCCGGGGCCGAACTCGAACACCTTCACCGCCTTCGTCGCGCGCGCTGTACCGGAGTTGCAGGTCGACCTGCCGCCGACCGCGATCGGCAAGGACTACCTCGGCGACCGCTTTGTCGCGCCGACGCCGGGCGGCGGCTACCAGCTTTCGATCGGCGGCGTGTTCGTGGTCATGGCGAGCCGGGTCGAGGGGTTCGAGGTCAACCTGCTCGGGCTGACTTTCGGCATCGATCCGTTCTCGCCCGCGCTCAAATTGCCCTTCGTTGGCAGGCTGGGGCCGGCGCGCAGCAATGGCGGCTTGTCAAAACAGCTTTGACAGCCTAGACTTCGGTCCAGGTAGAAGCCATGAACTGCGCGGAGCAACTCGTCGTCCTATTCGGTAGCCAGGCCGACGTCGCGCGCGCGTTCCAGCTCGACCGGGCGGTGGTCAACAACTGGGTCAAGTCGGGTTACGTCCCGGCGCGCTGGGCGACCGAGGTCGAGCGCGTGACCCAGGGCCGCATCACCGCGGTCGAAGTCCTTACCGAGGCAAGCGCCAAGAAGCCGGTGCGCGTGAAATCGCGCCCTGACGACGCGCCCTTCGGCATCCCGTCGGAGAACAATCCCATGAACAGCTACGCACCGTCCAAGCGCATCCACTCGTTCCATCCGCCCCAGCGCACGCTGATGGGCCCGGGGCCGACCGAGATCCACCCGCGCGTGCTCACCACCATGAGCCAGCCGGCGATCGGCTACCTCGACCCGATCTTCGTCGAAATGATGGAGGAGCTGAAGTCGCTCCTGCGCTACGTCTACCAGACCAAGAACCCGCTCACCTTCCCGATCTCGGGCCCCGGCTCGGTCGGCATGGAGTACTGCTTCGTCAACATGGTCGCCCCGGGCGACAAGGTGATCGTGTGCATCAACGGTGTCTTCGGCGGCAGGATGCTGGAGAACGTGATCCGCTGCGGCGGCGTGCCGGTGGTAGTCGAGGACAAGTGGGGCGAGCCGGTCGACCCGCACAAGGTCGAGGAGGCGCTGAAGAAGAACAAGGACGCCAAGATCGTCGCCTTCGTGCACGCCGAGACTTCGACCGGCTGCCAGTCGGACGCGCAGGAGATCGCCAAGGTTGCGCACAAGCACGGCGCGCTGGTGATCATGGACGCCGTGACCTCGCTCGGAGGCACGCCGGTGCGGATCGACGAGTGGGGCATCGACGCGGTGTACTCGGCGAGCCAGAAGTGCCTGTCGTGCACGCCGGGTCTGTCGCCGGTGTCGTTCTCCGAGCGCGTGGTCGAGCGCGTCAAGGCGCGTAAGGACAAGATCCACAGCTGGTTCATGGACATGAACCTGCTGCTGGGCTACTGGGGCGCGAGCACGCGCACCTACCATCACACCGCGCCGACCAACTCGCTGTTCGCGCTGCACGAGGCGCTGCTGCTGATTCGCGAAGAGGGGCTCGAGAACAGCTGGGCCCGCCACCACCGCCATCACGTCGCGCTCAAGGCGGGGCTCGAGGCGATGGGACTGAAGTTCCTGGTCAAGGAAGAAAACCAGCTGCCGCAGATGAACGCGGTGCTGTGCCCGGAGGGCGTCAACGAGGCCGACGTGAGAAAGACCCTGCTGGGTGAGTTCGGCATCGAGATCGGCGCCGGCCTCGGCCCGCTCGCGGGCAAGATCTGGCGCTTCGGCCTGATGGGCTACTCGTGCCGCCCCGACAACGTCATGCTGTGCCTGTCGGCGCTCGGCTCGGTGCTCGAAGACATGGGCCTGCCGGTGCACGTCGGCGATGCGGAAGCCGCGGCGCACGGCGCCTACGCCAACATGCACGCCAGCGACGCGCAGCGCAAGAAGAGGGTCGCGCAGGCCGCGTAGCATCGCGGGCGCGCTTGCAGTACAGTGTCTGACGCCTAGAGGCGACAGACCAGGCCGCGCGACAGCCCGCATGCAGACCGACGAAGGCTACCCCGACGCGCTTCCGCGGGGCTATCACCTGCACTGGTACCTGCTCGAGCGGGTGCTGGGGCAGGGCGGCTTCGGCATCACCTATCTCGCGCGCGACACCAACCTCGATCAGCGCGTCGCGATCAAGGAATATCTCCCGATTGACGTCGCCACGCGCCGCAACGACGCGACCGTGCGCGCGCGCACCGAGGCGCACGACGAGCGTTACCACTGGGGACTCGAGAGGTTCATCCGCGAGGCCCGTACGCTAGCGCGCTTCGACCACCCGAACATCGTGCGCGTGCTCTCGGTGTTCGAGTTCAACAACACCGCCTACATGGTGATGCGCTTCGAGGAGGGCAGCAACCTCGCCACCGTCCTCGAGCAGCGCGGCACGCTGCCGGAAGGCGAGTTGCTGCGCATCCTGCTGCCGATCCTCGACGGGCTCGAGCTGGTGCACAACGCGGGGTTCATCCACCGCGACATCAAGCCGGACAACATCCACGTGCGCGCCGACGGCAGCCCGGTGCTGCTCGATTTCGGCTCCGCGCGCCAACCCGTGGCCCATTCGCCCAGTATGACCATCCTGGTCGCCCCCGGCTACGCGCCGTTCGAGCAGTACTACAGCAGCGGCGAGAGCCAGGGGCCATGGAGCGACATATACGGGCTTGGTGCGACTTGCTACCGCGCCATCTGCGGCGCGCCGCCGATGGACGCGATCGCACGCAGCAAGGGCGTTCTCGGCAGCGCGCGCGACGTGCTGGCGCCCGCAACCGCGGTCGGCGCCGGACGCTATTCGCCGCGCCTGCTCAAGGCGATCGATCACGCGCTCGAATTCGCCGAGCGCGATCGCCCGCAGAGCATCGCCGAATGGCGTCGAGAGCTGCTCGGCGAAGGGCAGCAGGCCGTGCCGGCGCCCGTCGCGCCGCCCGCGGCCGCGGCGCGCGGCGAGCCGCCGCCGCCCCCCGCCTCGGGCGGGGGCTGGCCGGTGTTCCGTACGGTCCTGGCGGCGGCGGTGGCGCTCGTCGTGGTGGCCGTGCTGCTGCGTTTCTATCCGCTCTCGGGCGGCGGCAGCGGGCCGCCGGCCGAGACCGCGCCCGATCCTGCAGCGCAGCTCAAGGAACGACTCGCCAAGCTCGAGCAGCAGCTCGCCGAGGAGCGGCAGCGGCAGGCCGAGGCGCTCGCGCAGCAGCAGGCGGAGGAGCGCCAGCGCGCACTCGAGGCGGAGGCCGCCCGTAAACGCGAGGCGGAGCAAAAGAAGCTTGCTGAGGAGCGCCAGCGCAAGCTCGCGCAGCAGGCGGAGGCCGAGCGCAAGCGCCAGGCGGAGCAAAAGAAGCTTGCCGAGGAGCGCCAGCGCAAGCTCGCGCAGAAGGCGGAGGCCGAGCGCAAGCGCCAGGCGGAGCAAAATAAGCTTGCCGAGGAGCGCCAGCGCAAGCTCGCGCAGCAGGCGGAGGCCGAGCGCAAACGGGCCGAGCAGCAGGCGCGTCAGCAGGCAGTCCTAAGCGCGAAGCCGGCCACAGCTCCTCCGAGCTCGGCAGAGCTGCTGGTGAAGGTCGATCGCGACTACACCGCCGGCAACTACGCCGAAGCGCTCGCGGCGCTCAAGCCGCTGGCCGAGCGCGGCAACGCCGATGCCCAGCTCAGGCTCGGCAAGTCCTACGCGGAAGGGCACGGCGTCGTGCACGACGACGCGCGCGCGGCGATCTGGTATCGGAAGGCCGCGTTGCAGGGCAACGCGGAGGCGCAGTTGCGGCTCGGCGAGCTCTACGCGAGCGGGCACGGCGTGCCGCACAACGATTTCGAGGCGTACGTGTGGTTCAGCGCCGCGGTCCGCGGCGGCAATGCGGCGGCCAAGGCGCAGCAGGGGCGCGTCGCGAAGTCGCTGCAACCCGTCGAAGTCGAGCAAGCGGGCAAGCTGGTGGTCAATCTGCCGCTCCCCGGCACCGCCCGGTGACGGTAATATTCCGGCCAAGCGAATCGGGGGGCGAAGCGTGGAAAGAGCAGTGTCAAAGTCATTCGTCGCATACCGATGCGCGCAGCTGTGCGCCTTGATCCTCCTTGCGCTCACCTCGGGCTGCGTGAGCGAACAGCAGAAGATCAGCGCGACACGGGATGTGAATGCCGTGTTTCGCGTGGAGTACGAGCGCGTCCTGGCCGAGGACGGAACGCACACCTACGAGGTGCCGCGCGACGAGGCATTCCAGGCCTTGCGCGTCGCTTTGAGCGGGCTCGGCATGCGGCTCGCCGACCAATCGCCCGATCTCGGGTTTTTGAGCGTGTATGCGCCCGCACCCGATCCGCTCACGCGAGACGAGTGGCTGCGGGCGGCACAGGCGGACCTGCCGAAGTTTCGCGGCATACTCGAGCAGCACCTGGGCCTTGCGGCATGGTTCGTATCGTTCGAGCCGCAGGGCCTCGACGTCGTCATCAACGCGACGACGATCCAGGTGCGCGGCGGAACGGCCGTCTCGCTCACCATGCGCATGCGCGAAGTCGCGCCGCCGAAGTCGGGTTATCCGCGCCGCGAGTATGCCCCGCCTACGGCCGTGCGCATGGGGCTGCGCAAGATCTGGGGCGCGCTGGAGCGAGAGCTTCCGCCCGCGTCGGGCCGGCGCTCCTGATCCAGCCGGCGCTCAGCTTTGCGCGGGCGCCCCGAGGCTCGCGTACACCGCCTGCGTCTCGGGCGAAGGCATGATCTTCAGCCGCGTCGACAGCACGGTGCGCAGCCGCTCGTAGGTCGCGCGCGCCTCGGACGGGTCCGCGCCGCGCTGGTAGCACTGCATGAGGCTTCGATAGGGCGCCTCGAACAACGCATCCGCCTCGATGATGCGCAGGTAGCAGTCGGCGGCTGCCTCGCGCTGCCCTGCCTCCTCGTGGCGCCGGGCAACCCGGCCGAGGCAGCGCAGCAGACGCGAGCGGATCTGCTCGCGGTAGGCGATATAGCTCGGCTGCTCGGACTCGTCAGGCAGGAACGGCCCGCGGTAGAGCGCGAACGTTTCGTCGGCCAGCGCCTGCAGGGCCGGCAAGCCCGCCTCAGCGGTCGGTGCGCGCAGCGCCTCGTCGAGCGCCGCCAGCACGCACTCGAGCGCCCAGGTATCGACCCAGATGAGCGCCGGGTTGAGGCTCAGGCGCGCGTCGCGCAGCACGAGCGCCTCGTCGTCGCCGAGCAGCCGGCGCAGCCGGTGCAGGGTGGCGGTGAGCGACTTGTGGGCGTAGTCCGCGTCGACGTGCGGCCACAAGGCGTCGGCCAGCTGATCGGCGCGCACGTTCTGCCCACCCAGGGCAACGAGCACCTTCATCAACTCCATGGGCCGCCCGGGCGCCTTTCCCGAGAACTCGACGGGCACGGTCTGGCGCAGGAGCTGAAACCCCCCGAGCAGGTGGACGTGGAATGGCCAGGGCCATTCACGCAGGCGCAGCGGGGCAGGCTGCGGCAGCAGCCGGCGCGAGCGCACCAGCGCGCGCGCGCACTCGGTCTCGATGCCGTGGCGCAGGGCCAGCGCGCAAAGGTCGGCGACGGCCTGCGAGCGCCACCAGGGAGCGTGCCGGAAGCCGTGCTCGCGTCCAAGCGCGAAGGCGCTCGCGAGCGGCCCGAGCGCGGCGCGCTCGTCGTTCATCGTGGCAGCCGCCTCGGCCGCCGCGAGTTGCACGATGAAGCGCAGCAGGACGCTGCGCATCCGGTCCGCGAGCGCCTGCGCGCTTCTCAGCTGTGCCTCGCAGCCGCGCTGGTCGCCCGTACGGGCGAGCATGTCGGCGAGCGCCGCGCGCGCCAGGCATTCTAGCCAGGGGAGCCCCGCTTCGACGGCCAGCTGCAACGCGCTCTTCGCGTCGAGGCTTGCGTTCGCCACATCGCCTTCGAGCGCCGCGAGCCAGCCGCGCAGATAATGCACCAGCGCGCGGTCGGCGCGGCGCAGGCGCGCGCCGCCGCCCTCCAGCGCGCGCAGCTCATCGCGCGCCCCGTCCCGGTCGCCGGCGCCGAGCGACGCCGCCATCGAAATGAGGCGCAACCAGTCGTCGTACACATGCACGCCCTCGCGCTCGGCCGCCAGGAGCGCGCTGCTCGCGAGCTCGCGCGCGCGCGGGTGCGCGCCGGTAAGCAGGTAGTGCAGCGCCGCGGCGAGAGCGTTGGCGGTCGCGTCGAGCGCAGGCAGGCCGGGAACCGGCGCGACCAGCGCGTCGGCCGCCGCCTCGGCGGCGACGAGATCGCCCTGCATCAGCGCCACCATGGCCCGCGCGACGGCCAGCTCGGCCCCTTCGAGCCAGTCGCCGAGCTCGGCGTTGCCGGGATCGCGCAGCAGCAGCGCGGCGATCAGTAGCGCGCGCGCCTGCGCGTCGCGGCCCTTGCCGCCGGCCTCGCGCAGCAGGCCCGCGAGCACGACGGTCCAGTGATCGAGCTGCGCGAGATCGTCGAACTCCAGGATCGTGGCATTGAGCAGACCGCAGCAGCTGCGGACCATCCCGCGACGGTCGGCGGCCGCGCGAAAGCCGTCGTACGCCTGCTCGAAGAACCGGCGCGCCGCCCTCGGGCTCGAATGCAGCTGGCAGGCACCGGAGGCGTACAGCAGCTGCGCATCGGCGTGCAACAGCGCCGGCGGCAGCAGCTCGAGCCAGCCGCCGAGCGTCTCGCTGCGCCCCTGATCGAGCATGAGCTGCGCCTCGGCGGCGGCGATACGGGCGACCAGCGCCCAGTCGCGGCACTCTACGAGCAGCGACACCGCGTCCTCGGTCTGCCCGGCTTCGCGCAGCAGCGCCGCCGCGCGCTGCAGCTGCTCGGTCCCCAGCGCTTCGGGCTGCTCGAGCGCGGCCCTGCTGCGCAGGAACTCGCGCAGCAGCGGATGCAGCTGGTAGATGCGGCCTTCCTCGGACAGCACCTCGCTCACGAAATAGTCGTTGCGCGCCAGGTTGAGCAGCAGCCGCTCCGCCTTCGGCTCCTTGGCGAGCGCCTGCGCCACTTCCGCGGTCATGCGCGGCAGGCATGCGACGCGCGCCAGAAAGCGCTTCGTGTCGGGCTCGAAGCGGTCGTAGATCTCGCCGGCGAGGTAATCGAAGATCACCTGGGGAGCCGCGTCCTCGGGCAGCTCCGCGACCTGGCCGGAGAGCTTGGTGTGCTCGAGCATCAGCACCAGGCCGGCCGCCCAACCCTGCGTGCGCTCGTGCAGCTGCGAGGCGGCCTCCGCCGACAGCTTCTGTCCGCGCAGCTGGGCGATCGCGCCCAGCTCCTCCGGCGCGATGCGCAGCTCTTCCCAGCCGACGCACACCATCTCGCCCGCCACGCGCATGCGTGCCAGGGCCCCCGGCGGCTCGCTACGGCTGGTCACGATCACCGTGCAATGCTTGGGTATCTGCGCGAATGCGGCCTCGAGCACCGCGTGCAGCGTGCTCTCGGACGGCACCTCGTGCAGGCTGTCGAGCACCAGCGCAAAGGGTGGCTTGGCGCGCGCGAACAGCTGGCGGAAGAACAGGCGCGCGAACGATGCGACATCCGAGCGGTACTGCGGCGTGAACGCGGGAAACTCGCGACCCTGGCCGCGCTCGAGCCTGCGCGCGGCGTGCCCGAGATAGTGGAAGAAGGTTGCCACGTCCGCATCGTCGGGATCGACCTGGTACCACAGGCAGCGGTAACCGCGCGCTTCGACGTAGCTCGCGGCAAGGGTGGTCTTGCCCGCGCCCGGCGGTCCGGAAATCCAGGCCACCGTGCGCCCCGCAGCCCCGTCGAGGCGCGCGAACAGGCGCTGCCTCGGAACGATGGAGCCGATCGCCGGGCGCGTGGTCTTGGCGAAAGCGACGGTGCGCTGCCCAGCCTTAACCACGCGGTCCCCTCCCGTGACGTTCCATCGCCTCACGCTGCGCGGGCCCGCGGCCCGCCCGGCGTCGATCATACCCACCAGACGGCTCAGCTGCCCAGATGCACCTATTTGGCAGACCGCTGTCCGTGCGGCTACAGGCCGAGCCTCTGCCAGATCGTGCTCGTCGGGCCCGCCTGGTTGAGCGTGTAGAAGTGCAACCCCGGCGCGCCGCCGCTGAGCAGGCGATCGCACAGCTCGGTGACGACGTCGAGGCCGAAGGCGCGGATCGAAGCTGTGTCGTCGCGGAAGCTTTCCAGCTTGAAGCGCATCCAGCGCGGGATCTCGGCGCCGCAGGCGTCCGAAAAGCGGGCGAGCTGGGAGAAGTTGCCGATCGGCATCACGCCGGGGACGATCGGCAGCGTGATGCCGGCGGCGCGGCAGTCCTCGACGAAGCGGAAGTAGGCGTCGGCGTTGTAGAAGTACTGCGTGATCGCGCCGTTGGCGCCGGCTTCGACCTTATTCTTGAAGTTGCGGATCTCGTCGGCGGCATTGCGCGTCTGCGGGTGGTACTCGGGGTAGCAGGCGACCTCGATCTGGAACCAGTCGCCGGTGGTCTCGCGGATGAACGCGACCAGCTCGTTGGCGTAGCGGAACTCGCCCGAGGCGGCGATCCCCGAGGGCAGGTCGCCGCGCAGCGCGACGATGTGGCGGATGCCGTTGTTGCGGTACAGCTCGAGCTGCGCCGCGACGTCGTCCCTGGTCGAGGCGACGCAAGAAAGATGCGGCGCCGCCTCGTGCCCCTCGGCGCGGATTTCGAGCACGGTGTCGAGCGTCCCCTCGCGGGTCGAGCCGCCGGCGCCGAAGGTGACCGAGAAGAAGCGCGGCTTGAGCTGCGCCAGTTGCCGCCAGGTCGCGCGCAGCTTGTCCCTGCCCTGCGGCGTCCTGGGCGGGAAGAACTCGAAGCTGAAGTCGAGGTTCGGCGCCGCGCTCATCGCCTGCCTTCGACGAAGGGCTTGAGCGCGGCGTAGATCGCGCGGTTGGCGGGCGCCTCGAGTCCGGCTTCGCGCGCCATGCGCGCCACCGCGCCCGAGAGCCAGGGCGCTTCGAGCCTGCCGCCGGAGTCGAGGTCGCCGTGCATCGAGGAGGTCATCTCAGCCGGCAGGCCGTCGACCATCTTCAGCGTCGCCTCGACCTGCCCGTCCGCCAGCGCGACGCCGCGCTTCTTGCCGACCTGCCAGGTCTCGCGCATCGCCGCCTCGAGCAGCCACCGCAGGTCCGGATCGGCGCGCACCACGCCGATGCGCGAGCGGGCGACGCTGGTCGTGCCGCTGATCGCCACCAGCAGCACGAACTTCTCCCACAGCACGCGCACGATGTCGTCGGTGAGCTCGGCTTCGATTCCCGCCTTGACGCAGGCGCCGTGGAAGGCCTGCGCCGCCGCGCGCTGCGAAGGCTCGACCGCGCCGAAGCGAAGCCTCGCCATGGTGCCGGTCTGCACGATCTCGCCCGGCTCGCCGATGCGCGCCGCGATGTAGGCCGCGCCGCCCATCACGCGCTCGCGCCCGAGCACCGCGCCGATGCGCTCGATCGATTCGACCCCGTTCTGGAACGGGATCACCACTCCTCCGCCGGCGACGAGCGGCCGGATGCGCTCGGCGGCGGCCTCGGTGTCCCAAAGCTTGACCGCGAACAGCACCACCTCGGCGCTGCCCGCGTCCGCGGGATCCTCGACCGCCTTGACCTTCAGCGTCGCGTCGCCCGCCGTGCTCTTGAGGCTGAGCCCCTTGGTCCGCAGCGCCTCGAGGTGCCTGCCGCGGGCGATGAACACGACCTCGTTTCCCGCCTGCGCCAGCCGGCCGCCGAAGTATCCGCCGACGCCGCCTGCGCCCATCACCGCGATTTTCATGGCCTATCGATCCTTTCCATGTGGATGTGCACGCGCCGCCCGGGGAGCAGCACCGAGGACAGCGCCCAAGACACGATGCTGTAGATGATCGCGCCGAAGAATCCCGACCAGAAGCCCGCCACGGCGA
Source organism: Burkholderiales bacterium (assembly GCA_035266805.1). Lineage (GTDB taxonomy): Bacteria > Pseudomonadota > Gammaproteobacteria > Burkholderiales > SG8-39 > DAHVFK01. Next base: position 11,938 of record DATFMS010000267.1, read on the forward strand.
AGCCCTTCAGGTACGAGCCGACGAGCCAGAAGAGCAGGCCGTTGATGACGAAGATGAAAAGCCCGAGGCTCAGGATCGTCGCCGGCAGCGTGAGCAGGATCAGGATCGGCCGAATGACCGCGTTCACCAGCCCCAGCACCACGGCCGCGACCAGCGCGGTGCCGAAGCTGTCGACGTGGATGGACGGCATCACGTAGGCGACCGCGAGCAGCGCCAGCGCGTTGATCAGCCAGACGACGAGGATTCTCAGCATGGTGATACCGCGCGGCCGGCTCCTGACTTGCTACGTCCTAGTAGCGATAGTGCTCCGGCTTGTACGGCCCGGCCTTCGGCACGCCGATGTAGGCTGCCTGCTCGTCGCTCAGCTCGCTCAGCTGCGCGCTGAGTGTCGAGAGCTGCAGCCGCGCGACCTTCTCGTCGAGCGCCTTGGGCAGGATGTACACCCCCACCGGATAGTCCTTGGTCTTGGTGAACAGCTCGAGCTGCGCCAGTACCTGGTTGGCGAACGAGGAGCTCATGACGTAGGACGGGTGCCCCGTGGCGCAGCCGAGATTCACCAGGCGCCCTTCAGCGAGCAGGATGATGCGCTTGCCGTCGGGGAAGATCACGTGGTCGACCTGCGGCTTGATGTTCTCCCACTTGTAGTCCTTGAGCGCGGCGACCTCGATCTCGTTGTCGAAGTGGCCGATGTTGCACACGATGGCGTTGTTCTTCATCGCCTTCATGTGCTCATGCGCGATGACGTGGAAGTTGCCGGTGGCGGTGACGAAGATGTCGGCTTTGTCGGCGGCGTACTCCATGGTGACGACGCGAAAGCCCTCCATGGCGGCCTGCAGGGCGCAGATGGGATCGACCTCGGTGACCCAGACCTGGGCCTGCAGGCCCCGCAGCGCTTGCGCCGAGCCCTTGCCGACCTCGCCGTAGCCCGCGACCACCGCGACCTTGCCCGCCACCATGACGTCGGTGGCGCGCTTGATGCCGTCGACCAGCGACTCGCGGCAGCCGTAGATGTTGTCGAATTTCGACTTGGTGACCGAATCGTTGACGTTGATCGCCGGAAACAGCAGCCGACCCTCCTTGTGCATCTGGTACAGACGGTGCACCCCGGTGGTGGTTTCCTCGGTGACGCCTTTGATCTCCGCGCCGATCTTCGAATACCAGCCGGGCTGCGCGGCCAGGCGCTTCTTGATCGCGTTGAACAGCGAGGTCTCCTCCTCGCTCGTGGGCTTGGCCAGCAGCGAGGGGTCTTTCTCGGCGCGCTTGCCCAGGTGCGCGAGCAGGGTGGCGTCGCCGCCGTCGTCGAGGATCATGTTCGGGCCCTTGCCGCCGTCGAATTCGAAGATGCGGTGGGTGAACTCCCAGTACTCGTCGAGCGACTCGCCCTTGTAGGCGAACACCGGCGTACCGCCGGCGGCGATCGCCGCCGCGGCGTGGTCCTGGGTGGAGAAGATGTTGCACGAGGCCCAGCGCACTTCGGCGCCCAGCGCGCGCAGGGTCTCGATCAGGACCGCGGTCTGGATCGTCATGTGCAGCGAGCCGGCGATGCGCGCGCCCTTGAGCGGCTGCGCCTTGGTGTATTCCCTTCGGATCGCCATCAGCGCCGGCATCTCGGACTCGGCGATCGCGATTTCCTTGCGGCCCCAGTCCGCCAGTTTCAGGTCGGCGACCTTGTAGTCGGTGAATTTCGGGTTGGGTGCGTTCATTTACGGTCTCCAGAAAAGCAAAGCGCTCGCATCGTTTCCGATGCGAGCGCAGTTTTATTTAGCTGAGCCTGGTCCCCGCAGGGATCGCAGCGCTCCTCAGCAGCGTGAATTATACCTAGGCGGCCTGTTTGAGGGCCAGCGCCTTGTCGGTCGCTTCCCACGTGAACTCCGGTTCTTCGCGTCCGAAATGCCCGTAGGCCGCTGTTTTTCTGTAGATCGGGCGCAGCAGGTTGAGCGTCTGGATGATCGCCTTGGGACGCAGATCGAAGGTCGTGGCCACCAGCTTGGACAGCGCCTCGTCGGACATCTTGCCGGTGCCGTAGGTGCTGACCATCACCGACACGGGCCTGGCCACGCCGATCGCGTAGGCCACCTGAACCAGGCACTTGGAGGCGAGGCCGGCGGCGACCACGTTCTTCGCCACGTAGCGTGCGGCGTAGGCGGCCGAACGGTCGACCTTGGAAGGGTCCTTGCCGGAGAACGCGCCGCCGCCGTGCGGCGCCGCGCCGCCGTAGGTGTCGACGATGATCTTGCGTCCGGTGAGACCGCAATCGCCGTGCGGGCCGCCGACCACGAAGCGGCCGGTCGGGTTGACCAGGTATTTCACCTCGCCCTTGACCAGCTCCTTGGGCAGCACCGGCTTGATGATCTCTTCGATCACGCCCTCGGAGAGCTGCTCGTGCGTGACCTCGGGCGAGTGCTGCGTCGACAGCACGACAGTGTCGATCGCCTGCGGCTTGCCGTTGGCGTACTTGATCGTCACCTGCGACTTCGCGTCCGGGCGCAGCCACGGCAGGCGGCCGTCGCGGCGCAGTTCGGACTGGCGCTCGACCAGGCGGTGCGCAAGGTGGATCGGCAGCGGCATCAGCTGCGGTGTCTCGTCGCAGGCATAGCCGAACATCAGGCCTTGGTCGCCGGCCCCCTGGTCGAGGTCGATTCCCTTGCCTTCGTCCACGCCCTGCGCGATGTCGGGCGATTGCTTGTCGTAGCACACCATCACGGCGCAACCCTTGTAGTCGATGCCGTATTCGGTATTGTCGTAGCCGATGCTCTTGATGGTGTCGCGGGCGACCTGCTGGAAGTCGATGTCGGCGGCAACGGTAGTGATCTCGCCGGCCATCACCACCAGGCCAGTCGTGACCATCGTTTCCGCCGCGACGCGTGCACTGGTGTCTTTCGCTAGAATCGCGTCGAGTACGGCATCCGAGATCTGGTCAGCGACCTTGTCCGGGTGACCCTCGGACACGGATTCCGAAGTGAAGAGGAACTCGCTCATGTCTTTTGCGCCTCGAGTGTTGTGGCCCCCGCAATGAGCATGCGGCGAGCGGGTTGCGGAGAACCCGCAAGGATACCAAAGAATGGCCGCTTCCCATAGGACCAGGTGACCGACGCGATGCGCAAAGTGCGATGCTGCTACTGATGCGTCTGCTTGCGGCGCTGCCGCTGCCGCTGCTGCACGCGGCGGGGGCGCTGCTCGGCTGGGCGGCCTACGCGGCGTCGCCGACCTACCGCCGGCACCTGCGCGAAAACCTGGCCCAGGCGGGCTATCACGACGCCTCGACCCGCCGCGCCGCGATCACCGCTGCGGGCAAAGGCGTCATTGAGCTGCCCGCGATCTGGCTGCGCCCGCGCGCCGACGTGCTGCGCTGGGTGAAGCGGATTGACGGCGAGGCGCTGATCGAGGCCGCGCGCGCGAAGGGCCTGGGCATCGTCTTTCTCACACCGCATCATGGTTGCTTCGAGATCACGGCGAAGGTCGCCGCCGAGCGCTTTCCGATCACCGCGCTTTACCGGCCGCCGAAGCTGCGTTTCGTGCAGACTCTGATCGAATCCGGGCGCGCCGGACCCAACCTGCGCCTGGCGACGCCGGACTATGCCGGGGTGCGCGAGCTGCTCGGCGCGCTCAAGCGCGGGGAGTCGGTGGGCGTGCTGCCGGATCAGGTGCCAAGCGAAGGCGAGGGGGAGTGGGTGGATTTCTTCGGCCGCCCCGCATACACCATGACCCTCGCCGGCCGGCTCGCGCGCCGTCCCGGCAGCGTCACCCTGCTTGCGTTCGGCGAGCGCCTGCCGCGCGGCGCGGGCTACGTAGTGCACCTGCGGCCACTGCCCGCGTCCTTGCCCGGCGAATCCGATGCGCGGCGCATCAGCCGCGCGCTCGAGGAGTTGGTGCGCGAATGTCCGCAGCAGTACCTCTGGGGCTACAACCGCTACAAGCGGCCGCGCGGCGCGCCGGCCCCGCCAGGAACTGGCGCGTGATCCGCGCGCTGTTCGGCGTGATGTGGCTGTTGCGCCTGCTGCCGCCGCGGGCGCTGGCCGCAATCGGGGGGGCGCTCGGGGTGCTCGCCTACCGGCTGGTCGCCGAGCGGCGCCGCGTGACCCGCATCAACCTCGCCCAGTGCTTTCCCTGGATGGCGGCGGCCGAGCGCGAGCGCCTGGCGCGCGCGCACTTCGGCGCCTGGTGCCGCAGCTTTCTCGACCACGCGCTGCTGTGGTGGGCGCCGCGCAGCCGCATCGAGCAGCTGGTGCGAGTAGAGGGCCTGGAGCATCTGCGCGCGCTCGGCGGCGCGCCGGCGATTCTGCTCGTGCCGCATTTCGTCGGGCTGGACGCGGGGTTCACGCGGCTCAGCGGCGAGGTCGACATGGTGAGCATGTACGCGCAGCAGAAGAATCGCCGCCTGGCTGCGCGCCTGTTGGCGGGGCGTATGCGCTTCGGGCGCCAGAAACTGGTCTCGCGCCAGGACGGCATCCGCGCCGTGCTCGGGACCATGCGCGATGGCCGCCCGTTGTACTACCTCCCGGACATGGACTACGGGCCGCGCGGGGCGCTGTTCGTGCCGTTCTTCGGCGTGTCGGCGGCGACCATGCCGGGGCTGTCGCGCATCGCGCGCGTCACCGGGGCGAAGGTGCTGCCGTGCGTGACGCGCATGCTGCCCGGCGGCGCAGGCTATCTGGTGTCGATCGAGGAGCCTTGGCGGAACTTCCCGACCGAGGACGCCGCGGCGGACACGCTGCGCATGAACCAGTACATCGAGCGCAAGGTGCTCGAGGCGCCCGAGCAGTACTTCTGGATGCACAAGCGCTTCAAGACGCGCCCCGAGGGCGAGGCACGCTTTTACGCATAAAATTGCGGCTCGTGTTCCACAATCCTCCGAACGAAGACGTGCGTGCGCTGTTGGCGCAGGCGCGCACCATCGCGGTGGTGGGGCTGTCGCCCAGGCCCGGGCGGCCGAGCCACCGCATCGCGCGCCGGCTCAAGGCGTGGGGCTACCGCGTGATTCCGGTGCGGCCCGCGGTGCGCGAGGTGCTGGGCGAGAAGGCCTACCCGCGGCTGGCCGACGTTCCCCACAAGATCGACCTGGTGGACATCTTTCGCGCCGCCCCGGAGGTCGGCCCGATCGTGGACCAGTGCATCGCGCTCGCGTTGCCGGCGATCTGGATCCAGCAGGGCATCGTCAACCAGCCGGCCGCCGAGCGCGCGCGCGCGGCCGGGATGTTCGTGGTCATGGATCGCTGCATTTCGGTCGATTACCGCCGCCTGATGGTGCCGGCGTGACCCGCGTCGCGTTCACCAAGATGGAAGGCGCGGGCAACGACTTCGTCGTGCTCGACGCAACCGCGGCGCCGTTCTCGCTCGGGCCCGCGCAGCTGCGCCGCCTCGCCGACCGGCATTTCGGCGTCGGCTGTGACCAGGTCCTGGTGGTCGAGCGCAGCACCCGCCCGGACGCCGATTTCCGCTACCGCATCTTCAATGCCGACGGCGGCGAAGTCGAGCAGTGCGGCAACGGTGCGCGCTGCTTCGTGCGCTACGTGCGGGACAGGAGCCTGACCTCGAAGCGCGAGATCAGGGTCGAGACGTTGGGCGGCCTGATCGTGCCGCGCCTCGAGGACGACGGCGAGGTCAGCGTCGACATGGGGCCGCCGGCGCTGGAGTCGCCTCTGGTGCAGCCGCTCGAGGTTGGCGGGGTGCGGCTCGAGCTGGCCATCCTGTCGATGGGCAACCCGCATGCGGTGCAGGTGGTCGAGGACATCGAGTGCGCGCCGGTAACGACGCAGGGCCCGCTGCTGGAGCGCCACGCGCGCTTTCCGAATCGGGTCAACGCCGGCTACATGCAGGTGTGCGACCGGCGACGCATCGCGCTGCGGGTCTGGGAGCGCGGCGCGGGCGAGACACTCGCCTGCGGCACTGGCGCCTGCGCGGCGGCGGTATCGGGCATTGCGCGCGGCCTGCTCGACTCGCCGGTGCGGGTGGAAGCGCGCGGCGGAACGTTGACCGTGGCTTGGCAGGGCGGCGACAATGCCGTCTGGATGAAGGGCCCGGCGCACAGCGTGTTCGAGGGTTCGATCGACCTGGACGAGGCACAATGAACGCAGAAGAAGTCGCGCAGTTCCTCAGAACTCACCCGCAGTTCTTCGACCAGCACCCGGAGCTTTTCGAGTCGATCAGCGTTCCGCACCCCTACGGCGGGCGCGCGATCCCGCTCGCCGAGCGCCAGACCATCACGCTGCGCGAGAAGGTGAAGCTGCTCGAAGGCAAGCTCGGCGAGCTGATCCAGTTCGGCGAAGAGAATGACGCCATCAGCGAGAAGGTGCACCGTCTGGCGGTGGCGCTGGTCGGTGCGCGCGATTTCCCGGCGCTGACGCATGCGCTCTATTTTCATCTTGGAGAAGACTTCGCGGTGCCGCACCTGGCGATGCGCGTCTGGGGCAAGTCCGTGCCGGTCGATTTCGTCGAGTCGCAGACGGTGACCGAGGCGCAGCGCCAGCACGCCGAGGCCATGGGCTCGCCGCAATGCGCGGCGATCGCCGACAATCCTTACCTGGAGTGGTTCGGAGAGGCGGCCGAGCACCTGCGCTCGATGGCGCTGGTTCCGCTCGGGCAGCCTTCGGTGTTCGGCTTGCTCGCGCTCGGTAGCGAGGACCCGGAGCGTTTCTTCCCCGAAATGGGGACCATTTACCTGCGTCGCATCGGCGAGCTTTGCGCCGCCGGCGTGGCGGCGCGGCTGTAGCGCGGCGAGGCGCCCCGCGTGGCAGAAGCCTCGTCCGCCACGCATCCCGACGCCGCGCTGGTGCGCGAGCATATCGAGGCGCTGCGGCATCAGCGCCGGCTCGCTTCCGGCACGCTCAGAAACTACACGCGCGACCTGGCGGTACTGCTGCGGTTGGCGCAGGGGGCGCGCCTGGCGACGATCGACGGCACCCAGGTTCGCCGCTACGTCGCGCAACTGCACGGGGCGGGCCTCTCGGGCCGCTCGCTGGCGGCGACGCTGTCGGCCTGGCGCGGGCTTTACCGCTGGCTCGCGCGTCAGCGCGGTTTTCGCGCCAACCCCTGCCAGGGGGTGCGCGCCCCCAAGGCGCCGAAGACCCTGCCCAAGGCGCTGTCGGTCGAGGCCGCGCAGCGCCTGCTCGAGGTGGCGACGCCCGCCTCGCCGGCCCTGCTGCGCGACCGGGCGATGTTCGAGCTGATGTACTCCTCCGGCCTGCGCCTGGCCGAGCTGGTCGGGCTGGACCTCGGCGGCGGCCGCCTCGACGTCGCCCAGGGCGAGGTCACGGTGACCGGCAAGGGCGGCAAGACGCGCACGGTTCCGGTTGGCGCCAGGGCGCGCGAGGCGCTCGCGCAGTGGCTCTCGGTGCGGGCGCAGCTGGCCGCGCCGCAGGAGAGCGCGCTGTTCGTCGGCGCACGAGGCGCGCGCATCGCGCCGGGAACGGTGCGCGCGCGGCTTGCGGCCTGGGCGCGGCGCCAGGGTCTCGACGCGCCGCTGCATCCGCACGTGCTGCGACATTCCTTCGCCACCCATGTGCTTCAGTCCTCGCAGGACCTGCGCGCGGTGCAGGAAATGTTGGGGCACTCGAGCATCTCGAGCACCCAGGTGTACACGCACCTGGACTTCCAGTCGCTGGCGAAGGTCTACGATGCCGCGCACCCGCGCGCGCGCAAGAAATGAAGGCGGCGCTGATGCGTCTGGTATTGAAGCCGGGCCGCGGCAAGTCGCTCAAGCGGCGGCATCCGTGGCTCTTCTCGGGTGCGATCGCGCGCGTCGAGGGCGACCCGCAGCGCGGCGATACGGTGGAGGTCTTGTCCGACGCCGGGCAGCTGCTGGCGTTGGCGGCATACAGCCCGCAATCGCAGATCCGCGCCCGAGTGTGGAGCTTCGATACGGGCCGGCGCATCGATGCCGAATTCCTGCGCGCGCGCCTGGCGGGTGCGCTCGCGCTGCGCGCCGCGCTGCCCGCGGCGCGGCACAGCAACGCGCTGCGCCTGGTCCACGCCGAGTCCGACGGCCTGCCCGGGCTGGTGGTCGACCGCTACGACGACGTGCTGGTGGCGCAATTTCTCTCGGCCGGCACCGAGCGCTGGCGCGAGACGATCCTCGATGCGCTCGCCGAGCTGACCGGCTGCGAGGCAGTGTACGAGCGCTCGGACGCCGAGGTGCGCGCGCTGGAGGGCCTCGAGCCGCGCACCGGCTTTGCGCGCGGCGACCGCGCCGCGGCACGCTGCGCGATCGTCGAGCACGGGCTGAGCTTTCATGTCGACGTCGAGCAGGGGCAGAAGACCGGGTTCTTCCTCGACCAACGCGACAACCGCCAGCGCGTGCGCGCGCTCGCCGCGGGGCGGGAGGTGCTGGACGGGTTCTGCTATACGGGTGGGTTCGCGCTCGCCGCACTCGCCGGCGGCGCCAAGCGCGTGCTCGCGCTCGAAAGCTCGGCCCCCGCGCTCGAGGTCGCGCGCCAGAACCTCGCCGCGAACCCGCTCGACGCCTCGCGGATCGAGTTCGTGCAGGCCGACGTGTTCGCGCACCTGCGCGGGTTGCGCGACCGAGGCGCGCGCTTCGGGCTGGTGGTGCTGGATCCGCCCAAGTTCGCGCCCACTGCGGCGCAGGCGAAAAACGCCGCGCGCGCCTACAAGGACATCAACCTGCTCGCGTTCAAGCTGCTCGCGCCGGGCGGGCTGCTGGCGACGTTCTCATGCTCGGGCGGCGTGCCGGCGGAGCTGTTTCAGTCGATCGTCGCCGGGGCCGCGGTCGACGCGGGGGTTGCCGGGAAGATCCTCGAGCGCTTCAGCGCCGCCGCCGACCATCCGATCGCGCTCGAGTTTCCCGAGGGCGATTACCTGAAGGGATTGCTCATTGCGAGAAACTGACCAACGCGGAGCCCCGCTTGCAGTCGGAATGATCCACGTCTCTGAGGAAAGCCAAATGTCGGGAAGCACTGTCGGTGTGATCGGTCTGGGGGCGATGGGCGGCGGCGTGGCGCGCTCGCTGCTGCGCGCGGGCTTTACCGTGCGGGTGTGCGACATGCGGCCCGATGTGCGCGCCGCCTTTGCCAAGGAGGGCGCGCAGGCCTTCGCCAGTGCAGCTGAAATGGCGCAGGGTTGTGCCGCGGTGATCGTGCTGGTGGTCAATTCGGAGCAGGCCGAGAGCGTGCTGTTCGGCCCGGGCGGTGCCGTTGAAGCCCTGACGCCGGGCAGCGTGGTCATCATGAGCGTCACGGTCGCTCCGGAAGTTGCGCGCGCGCTTGAAAAGCGGCTTGCCGAGCGGCGCATCGAGATGCTCGACGCCCCGGTATCGGGAGGCGCCGTCAGGGCGGCGCAGGGCCAGATGACGATCATGGGATCTGGCGCTCCCGCGAGCTTCGCTAAGGTCGAAAAATTTCTAGCAGCGATTGCGCAAAAGGTCTATCGCCTGGGCGACGAAGTCGGCCCCGGGTCAACGGTCAAAATGATCAATCAGCTGCTGGCGGGGGTACACATCGCCGCGGCCGCCGAGGCCATGGCGCTGGGAATCAAGGCAGGCGCCGACCCGGCCACGCTTTACGAAGTGATCTCCAACAGCGCCGGATCGTCCTGGATGTTCCAGAACCGGGTGCCCCACATTCTGGCCGGCGACTACACTCCGCTGTCGGCGGTCAACATCTTCGTCAAGGACCTGGGCATCGTGCTCGACGCCGCGAGAAAGCTCACTTTCCCGCTGCCGTTGACGGCGGCTGCGCATCAGATGTACCTCGCGACCTCGGCCCACGGCCACGGCGGCGAGGACGATTCTGCCGTCATCAAGATGTTCGCGGCGCTCACCCGCATTTCCCTGCCCGAGGCCGGCAAGTAGAAGAAGGCGTGGTCCCGGCAACGTTTTCATCCACCACTGACGAGCGACCATGCTACTGGGCTGCATTGCCGACGACTTCACCGGCGCGACCGACCTCGCGAACATGCTCGTGGGAGGGGGCATGCGCTGCATCCAGACCATCGGCGTGCCGCAGGGACCCGCACCCGATGCCGATGCCGTGGTGGTTGCCCTCAAGTCGCGCACCATCGCGCCGCAGGACGCGGTCGAGCAGTCGCTCGCGGCGCTCGCCTGGCTCAGGGCCAACGGCTGCCGGCAGCTCTATTTCAAGTACTGCTCCACATTCGATTCGACGCCCAGGGGCAATATCGGCCCGGTGATCGATGCGCTCATGCGGGCCCTCGGCACTTCCTTCACGATCGCCTGCCCTGCGTTTCCGGAGAACGGACGCACGATCTTTCGCGGTTACTTGTACGTCGGCGACGTGCTGTTGAGCGAATCGGGAATGAAGGATCATCCGCTCACACCGATGAAGGATGCCAATCTCGTGCGCGTGCTGCAGGCCCAGACCCGGCACAAGGTCGGTCTCGCGCGATACGACACGGTGGCCAGAGGCGCGGCGGCGCTGCGCGAGCGCTTCGCCGCCTTGCAACACGATGGCTGCGGGATTGCGGTCGTCGACGCCGTTTCCAACGCCGACCTCGATGCGATCGGCGCGGCCTGTGCCGACATGCCGCTGGTCACGGCCGGCTCGGGGGTCGGGCTCGGATTGCCGGCCAACTTCCGCAAGGCGGGACAGCTCGCGCACGCGGGCGAAGCGGCGCTCCTGCCGCGTATCGACGGCTACGCGGGGATCGTCTCCGGCAGCTGCTCGGTCGCGACCAACGCGCAGGTGGCGGAGTGGAAGAAGACGCGGCCAGCCTTCCGGATCGATGCGCGCAAGCTCGCCGCCGGCGAGGCGCAGGTGCAGGCGGCGCTCGATTGGGCTCGCGCGCGGATCGCTCGCGAGCCCGTACTCGTCTATGCGACGAGCTCGCCGGAAGAGGTGAAAGCCGTTCAGGCCGAGCTCGGAGCAGAGCAAGCCGGCAGGATCATCGAGCAAGCCCTGGCGGCCTTGGCGCAAGGAATGATCGAGCTCGGTGCGCGCAAGCTCATCGTCGCCGGAGGCGAAACCGCGGGCGCGGTGGTCAACCGCCTCGGCATCAAGGCATTGCGCATCGGGCCGCAGATCGACCCGGGCGTGCCGTGGACGCTCTCCAGCGGCGAGCCGGCGATCGCACTCGCGCTCAAGTCGGGGAACTTCGGGGCGGCCGATTTCTTTGCCAAGGCGCTGGAGATGCTGGCATGAGCGAACACCGCATGCGTGAGGACATCTGCGAGCTAGGACGCTCGATCTTCGTGCGCGGCCTGACGCACGGCAGCACCGGCAACATCAGCGCGAAGCTTGACGACGGGTGGCTGATCACCCCGACGGGGTCGAATCTGGGCAACCTCGACCCGGCGCGCCTGGCGAAGCTCGACTGGCAGGGCCGGCTCATTTCCGGCGATGCGCCGTCGAAAGAGAACTTCCTCCATCTCGCCATGTACCAGGAGCGCCCGGGCAATGCCGCAGTGGTGCATCTGCACGCAACCCATTCGGTGGCCGTCTCGGTGCTCGAGGACATTGATCCCGAAGACGTGCTGCCCCCGATCACCGCGTACTACGTCATGCGCATCGGCCGCCTGCCGCTGGTGCCGTATTTCGCCCCGGGCGACCTCAAGCTCGCCGAGGCCGTGCGCCGCTTCGCCGGCAAGCACCATGCGCTGCTGCTCGCCAATCATGGCCCGGTGGTGGGTGGATCCAGCCTCGCTGCGGCGGCCGACGCCGCGGAAGAGCTCGAGGCGACGGCAAAGCTGTATCTCCTGCTCGCCGGGCGGCGCTTGAGGACGCTCAGCGGGACGCAGGTCGACGAAATCAGGGCCCGATACCCGATCAAGAACTAGGAGGCGCGCATGCCGAAATTCGCCGCGAATCTTTCGATGATGTACCAGGAGCACGATTTCCTCGACCGCTTCGCCGCCGCGGCGAAGGACGGTTTCAAGGGGGTCGAGTTTCTGTTTCCTTACGACCATCCGCCGGCCGACATCAAGGCGCGACTGACCGGCAACGGCCTCACCCAGGCGCTTTTCAATGCGCCGCCCGGCGACTGGAGCAAGGGCGAGCGCGGCCTGGGCTCGCTGCCGGGGCGCGAGGACGAGTTTCGGCGCTCGTTCGATCAGGCGCTCGAATACGCGCGCGTGCTCGGCAATACGTGCCTGCACGCGATGGCGGGGCTCATCGCGCCCGGCACCGAGCGCGCGCGTCACCGCGACACCTACGTGAAGAATCTCGCCTGGGCCGCCGATCAGGCGGCGCCTCTCGGCATCACCTGCGTGATCGAGCCGATCAACACGCGCGACATCCCCGGCTTCTTCCTCAATACCCAGGCCGAGGCGCACGCGATCTGCGCCGAAACGGGTAAGAAGAATGTCAAGGTTCAGATGGACTTCTATCACTGCCAGATTGTCGAGGGGGACCTGGCCATGAAACTCAAGCAGCACTTCGCCGGCGTCGGCCACATCCAGATCGCCGGCGTACCCGAGCGGCATGAGCCCGACATCGGCGAGGTCAACTACCCGTACCTGTTCTCCCTCATGGACCATCTCGGCTATGACGGCTGGGTCGGGTGCGAGTATCGCCCGCAAGGCGGAACCAGCGCGGGGCTGGGCTGGCTCGCGCGGTGTCTCCGAGCTTGACCCTGGTCCGCTCGCTGCGCGCGGGGTGACTCCGCAACCCGGCTGCAGGCGGTAGAATCCAGCCCTTCGGAAGGAGTCATCATGCAGCAGGAAAACATGGTTCCCGTGACCATCCTCACGGGATTCCTGGGCAGCGGCAAAACCACGCTGCTGAACCGCATCCTCAAGGAAGACCACGGCCGTCGCGTCGCGGTGATCGAGAACGAGTTCGGCGAAGTCGGGGTCGACAACGACATCATCGAGAGCGGCGACGAGCAGATCGTCGAGATGAACAACGGCTGCATCTGCTGCACCGTGCGGGGCGACCTGATCCGGATCCTCGGCGAGCTGAAGGACAGGCGCAGCCAGGGCACGCTCAAGTTCGACCGCGTAGTGATCGAGACCACCGGCATGGCGGACCCGGGCCCGGTGGCGCAGACGTTCTTCACCGACGAGGAGATCGGCAACTACTACCTGCTCGACTCGATCATCACCCTGGTCGACGCCAAGCATGCCGAAAAGCAGCTCGACGAATTCCACGAGGCGCAGGAACAGGTCGGATTCGCCGACCGGATCCTGATGTCCAAGACCGACCTGGTCGATGAGGACGAGGTGAAGAGGCTGTCCGAGCGCATTCGCCTGATGAACCCGCGCGCATCGATCAAGAAGGTGAATTTCGGCGAGGCGCCGCTCGACGATGTGCTCGACATCCGCGGCTTCAACCTGAACGCGATCCTCGATCTCGACCCCGAGTTCCTGACCGACATCACCCACGAGCACCACGACGAGGTCGAGTCGTTCGTGTTCCGCTCCGACAAGGCCTTCGACGGCGACAAGCTCGAGCAGTTCCTGTCGGGCATGATCCAGGTCTACGGCCCGGACTTGCTGCGCTACAAGGGTGTGCTGTGGATGAAGGGCAATCCGAAGCGCGTGGTGTTCCAGGGCGTGCACATGATGATGGGCGGCGATCTCGGCAAGCCCTGGGGAAAGGGAGAGAAGAAGCAGTCGGTGCTGGTGTTCATCGGCAAGAAGCTGCCGAGGGATCTTTTTGTCGCCGGCCTCGAGCAGTGCCTGGCGAAGTGAGCCTGGGTGAAGGAGGGCTGCGTGAGTTCCGATTCCGGCGACAAGAAAGCGCGTAGGAAAGGCAGCAAATCGGCGGATTCGACGCAGGAGCTGCCGCTAGGCTGGCCGACCGCGCAGTTCCAGCGTACGCAAATGGGCGTCGACTCGAACCTGAGCATCGAGGTGATATCGGCCTCCTCGGAGCTCGCGGCAGCGGTCGAAGAGGCGGCGATCTTCTACGCCAACGCGCAGAGCGCCGAAGCCAAGGGCAGCCTTGCGCGCGCGGTGCAGAAGGAAAACCTCGCCCCCGCGGCGGAGCGCCTGTGGCTGATGCTGCTCGATCTGCACCGCGAGCTGGGCGAGCGCGAGGAGTTCGACGCGCGCGCGCTCGAATACGCGAACCGCTTCCAGTGCCAACGGCCGCAGTTCGAGCTCGAGGCGGTACCGGCGGCGCCGGAAGCGCTGCGCGCGCCGCGCGAGATCGTCGGCCACTCGAAAGCCTTTCTCGGCGTGATCGAAGAGGCCGGAGCGAGCCGCACGCGGGTGCAGGTGGACTGCACCGAGCTGAAGCGGGTCGATTTCGTTTCCGCGGCCGCGTTGCTCAATATCGCCGCCGAGCTGAACCGCGACGGCAAGCGCCTCGAGCTCGAGAACGTCAACGAACTCATCGCGGCGCTGTTCGAGGTGATGGGCGTGGCCGCCCTTGCCAAGGTGACGACGCGCCACTGAAAGGCATCATGGAACAATTACACGGCACCACCATCCTCTCGGTTCGCCGCGGTACGGACGTCGCTCTCGGCGGCGACGGCCAGGTGACTCTCGGCAACATTGTGCTCAAGGCCGGCGCGCGCAAAGTGCGGCGGCTGTACAACGAACGCATCCTGGCCGGCTTCGCCGGCGGGACTGCGGACGCCTTCACCCTGTTCGAGCGCTTCGAGGCCAAGCTCGACAAGCACCAGGGCAACGTCCTGCGCTCGGCGGTCGAGCTGGCAAAGGACTGGCGCACCGACCGCATCCTGCGCCGGCTCGAAGCGATGCTCGCGGTCGCCGACCGCGAGCATTCGCTGATCATCACCGGCATGGGCGACGTGCTCGAGCCCGAGCAGGGCATTGTCGCGATCGGCTCGGGCGGCCCGTACGCGCAGAGCGCGGCGCGGGCGCTGCTGGAGAACACCGGGCTGGGGGTGCGCGAGATCGTCGACAAGTCGCTCGCGATCGCCGCCGACCTGTGCATCTACACCAACAACCAGCGCGTCATCGAGGTGCTCGAGTGAGCCAGATGACGCCGCAGGAGATCGTCCACGAGCTGGAAAAGCACATCGTGGGCCAGATGAAGGCCAAGCGCGCGGTGGCGATCGCGCTCAGGAACCGCTGGCGCCGGCAGCAGGTCGCCGAGCCGCTGCGCCAGGAGATTACGCCCAAGAATATCCTGATGATCGGCCCCACCGGAGTGGGCAAGACCGAGATCGCGCGGCGGCTCGCGCGCCTGGCGGGGGCGCCGTTCATCAAGGTCGAGGCGACCAAGTTCACCGAGGTCGGCTACGTCGGGCGCGACGTCGACACCATCGTGCGCGACCTGGTCGAGATCAGCATCAAGCAGACTCGCGAGCAGGCCATGCGCGCGGTACGCGCCCGTGCCCAGGACGCCGCCGAGGAGCGGGTGCTGGACGCGCTGCTGCCGCCCGCGCGCGGGGCGGAGGCCGAGGAAAGCGCGACGCGCCAGAAATTCCGCAAGAAGCTGCGCGAAGGCGAGCTCGACGACAAGGAAATCGAGCTCGAGCTCGCCGCCAGCGCGCAGCAGATGGAGATCCTCGCCCCGCCCGGGATGGAAGAGCTGACCTCGCAGATCCAGGGCATGTTCCAGAACCTCGGCGGCGGGCGCAAGAAGCTGAGGAAGCTGCGCATCCGCGAGGCGCTGCAGCTGCTCACGGACGAGGAGG
>DATFMS010000268.1:0-11554 GCA_035266805.1 Burkholderiales bacterium
CTGCCGTTGCGGTCCTTGTAAAAGTAGGTGTGCATCTGCATTGCAGGGTCGGTGCCGATCTTCAGGTTGCCGAGCGACACCCCTTCGCCCAGGCGCACCGAGATGTCCGCCGGACCGAGGTTGAGGCTCCTGGCGGCGATCAGCATCGAAAGCGACGGGTAGTACTGATCGAAGTAGCGCAGGACCAGCGGCTCGGTGCGGATCGCGCCGTCGACGTCCGGGTAGGCGTTCAGGTGGCCCAGGCCCGCAGCCGCCCTGCCGATCGACTGCACCGGGATCTGAACGCTTTCGGTCGGCAGCGCGAAGCCTTCGTCGCCGCTGACGCGCGAGCAGACGTTCTTTTGCACGAAGTCCGGCAGCGGTTGGTCGGGCCGGCCGCGCGGCTGCCCGAGCGTGAACAGCATCGGCAGCAGCACATTGCCCGCTCGGGCGTAGCTGTCGGTCAGCTTGCGGTCGGGGTTGAGCGAATCCTCCGCCTGCGTCAGCAGCGTGACGAACGGCGCCATCGCCTCGCCCTCGGGCGTGCCGGGGGTCGCCTGGCGCGCCATGCCCAGCAGCTGGGTGATGTAGCGGTAGCCGGGGTCGATCTGCGGCTCGCTGAAGAACACCGTGTAGCCGATCACCTTCGCCTTGGCCGCGGCGAGCAGGTCGACCATCTTCGCGTGCACGTCGCGCGGCCACGGCCAGCGGCCTATGTTGGCGATGCTCGCATCGTCGATGGCGATCACCGCGACCCGGTCCGACGGCGTGCGCGAGGACGCCTGCACGCCCATGTCGTAGGCCTTGCGCTCGAGGCTCTGCAGCAGGTCGCCACCGCTGGCAAAGAACACCAGTAGCGCCACCGCCAGGCCGAGAAACCAGTCTGACTTCCAGAAACCCGACTTCATGCGCCGGCGGCCCTCAAACAACCCCCAGAAAACAAAAGGCTAATGCGCATTGTTACAGTCGGATATAAGCTGCGTCAAATATTTGGACGCAGCCGGCGCCGGGACGGGCGTCAACGCGCCCGGCGCCACCCGTGCCTCGCCGGGGTGCGGGGAGGGCCGACGGGGCGCTGCTAGCGGCCGAGCAGCATGCCGGCCTTGATCTCGCCGGCGCCCAGCAGGTCTGCCGCGGCGGCCTTCTTGCCGTCGCCGAGCTTGGCGCGCAGGACCTCGATCCGGCCGCCCTGGGCGGTCACCTGGAAGCTCGCGGCGCCGACCTCGACCACCTCGCCGATCTTGCCCTTGACCGCGCCGAAGGTGCGCACGGGGTGCTTCCTGGCGTCGAAAATCTGCAGCTTCTGGCCGTTGAGGACGGTCCACGCCCCTGGCGCAGGGTTGCAGCCGCGGATCAGGTTGTACACATAGTCGACGTGGTTGTGCCAGTTGATGCGGGCCTCGGCCTCGCGGCACCAGCCCTCATAGCTCGCCTGCGATTCGTCCTGCGCCGTTTCGCGGTGCTTGCCGGCGACGACCAGGTCGGCCGCCTCGAGCATCGCCGCCACGCCCATCGGGAACAGGCGGTCGAAATACACCGTGCCGAGGGTGTCGTCGGGACTGAGCGGGGTCTCCTTCTGCAGGATCACCGGGCCCTCGTCGAGGCCGTCGTTGGGACGGAAGATCGTCAGCCCTGTCTTGGCGTCGCCGCGGATCAGCGGCCAGTTGATCGAGCTCGGACCGCGGTACTTCGGCAGCAGCGAGGGGTGGTACTGGATCGTGCCGTGCTTCGGGATGGCGACGAAATCCTGCGGCGCGAACTGCAGTACGTAGGCCATGATGCCGATGTCGGGGTTGAGCTCTTTGAGAGCCTTTTTCGCCTCCTCCGACTTGAGAGACGGGAACTGGAAGACCTGAACCCCCTTCTCCTGTGCCGCGACCCTGAGCACGTCGGGCCGCGCCCCCGGTTTCTCAGGCGCGCAAAACACGCCCGCCACCTGGTCGCCGCGGGCGAGGAAAGCCTCGAGCACCGCCTTGCCGAAGTCCTGCTGTCCGATGATTGCGATTTTCATTTCGCGGCCTTCTTGGGAGGAGCGGAGAACGCCCCCGAGCTCTTCAGGGCGCCGATCTTCGTGTCGTCGTAGCCAAGCACTTCCTTCATCACCTCGTCGGTGTGCTCGCCCAGCAGCGGCGAGCGCTTGATCACCGCTGGCGAGTCCGACAGCTTGATCGGCATGCCGACGTTGAACCACTTGCCGCGCTGCGGGTGGTCGAGCTCGACCCACATCTCGCGCCCGCGCACGTGCTCGTCGTTGGCCAGGTCCTCGGTGCTCATAATGGGGCCGCAGGGAACGTTGAGCGGGTTGAGGATCGCCATCAGCTCGCGCTTGGTGTGCTTCTCGGCGTACTTGTTGATCAGCGTCCACATCAGCTGCTGATTCTTTCTGCGCTCGCCGATGCTGGCGAAGTGCGGGTCTTTTGCGAGCTCGGGCATGCCCAGCTCCGGTCCAATGCGCTTCGCCAGCGGGTCCCAGACGGCTTCCTGCACCACGATATAGAGCCAGTCGTTGGCGCCGTGCGGCTTGCAGTGAATGGCGTTCCCAAGCTGGCCGCCGCCCGAGTCGTTGCCGGCGCGCGGCACTTCGCCCATGCCCTTGTAGGTCGGGACGGAATACTCCGACAGGTCGCCGCGGGTCAGGCGCTGATGGTCGCGGAACTTGACGCGGCAAAGATTCATCACCCCGTCCATCATCGCGACCTCGACGTACTGGCCCTTGCCGGTGCGCTGCGCCTGGTGCAGCGCGGCGAGCAGCCCGATCGCGAGGTGCAGGCCGGTGCCCGAATCGCCGATCTGCGCGCCGGTGACGAACGGCGGGCCGTCCGGCACGCCGGTGGTGCTCATCGAGCCGCCCATTGCCTGCGCGACGTTCTCGTAGGCTTTGAAGTCGGCGTAGGGACCGCTCGAGCCGAAGCCCTTGATCGATCCCATCACGATCCTGGGGTTGATCTCGCGGATCTTGTCCCAGCTGAAGCCGAAGCGGTCGAGCACCCCGGGGCCGAAATTCTCCATGATGATGTCGCACTTCTTGAGCAGGTCGACGAATACCGTCTTGCCCTCGGCGCTCTTCATGTTGACGGTGATCGAGCGCTTGTTGCAGTTGAGCATCGTGAAGTAGAGGCTGTCGGCGTTCGGCACGTCGCGCAGCTGCCCTCGTGTCGCATCGCCCTGCGGATTCTCGAACTTGATCACGTCGGCGCCCATCCAGGCGAGCAGCTGCGAGCAGGTCGGCCCCGCCTGCACGTGCGTCATGTCGAGGATGCGGATTCCCTTGAGTGCTTCCATGCTTGTCTCCAGAAACTTACTTCTTTTTTGCGCTCGGATTCAGCGCCGTGATGCGGCCGCTTTCCGTTCCAGCCCGCTCATCGATGACCGCATTGATGAGCGTGGGTTTGCGCGAGCGGATCGCTTCCTCCATCGCCTGGCGCAGCTCGGCCGGGGTCGAGGCGTGCACGCCCACGCCGCCGAAGGCCTGCATCAGCATTTCGTAGCGTGCATCCTTGACGAACACCAGGGGCGCCGGATCGGGACCTCCGGTCGGATTGACTTCGTCGCCGCGGTAGACGCCGTTGTTGTTCAGGATCACGACGCAGACCGGCAGGTTGTAGCGGCAGATGGTCTCGACTTCCATGCCGGAGAAGCCGAAGGCGCTGTCGCCCTCGATGGCGATCACCGGCTGGCCGCTGACCACGGCGGCGGCGACGGAAAAGCCCATGCCGATGCCCATCACGCCCCAGGTGCCGACGTCCAATCTCTTTCGCGGCTGGTACATGTCGACGATGCTGCGGGTGAAGTCGAGCGCGTTGGCCCCTTCGTTGACCAGCATCGCGTCCGGGTTGGCCTTGACGATGTCGCGCACCACGTTCAGCGCGCTGTGAAAGTTCATCGGCGCAGGGTTCTTGGCCAGCGTCTCGGCCATCTTGGCCAGGTTCTTGTTCTTGCGCTCGGCGATGGCGTTCAGCCACTCGGCCGGCGGCCTGGCCCAGCCGGAGCCGATGCCGGCCAGCAGCGCCGTTACGCAGGAACCGATATCGCCCACCAGCGGGGCGTCGATGCGCACGTTGCTGTCCGCCTCCTGCGGCGAGATGTCGATCTGGATGAACTTCTGACCGCCCCAGTCCTTGGGGTTCTTGCCGCCCCAGGTCTTGCCCTTGCCGTGCGACAGCAGCCAGTTCAGGCGCGCGCCGACCAGCATCACCACGTCGGCTCCGGGAAGCACGAAGGAGCGGGCGGCCGCGGCCGACTGCTCGTGCGTGTCGGGCAGGATGCCCTTGGCCATGGCCATCGGCAGGTAGGGGATGCCGCTGCGCTCGACGAGGGCGCGGATCTCGGCGTCGGCCTGGGCGTACGCGGCGCCCTTGCCCAGCAGGATGAGGGGGCGCTTGGCGCCCTTGAGCAGCTCGAGCGCGCGCTGCACGGCATCCTGGGCCGGAATCTGGCGCGGCGCCGGATCGACCACCTTGATCAGCGAGTTCCTGCCGGCTTGCGCGTCGACGCTCTGCGGGAACAGCCTGGCCGGCAGGTCGAGATAGACGCCGCCCGGGCGGCCCGATACCGCGGCGCGGATCGCGCGCGCGATGCCGACACCGATGTCCTCGGCGTGCAGCACGCGGAAGGCGGCCTTGCACAGCGGCTTGGCGACGGCCAACTGGTCCATTTCCTCGTAGTCGCCCTGCTGCAGGTCGACGATCTCGCGCTCGCTCGAGCCGCTGATGAGAATCATCGGGAAGCAATTGGTGGTGGCGTTGGCGAGCGCCGTCAAGCCGTTGAGGAAACCGGGCGCCGACACCGTCAGGCAGATGCCGGGCTTCTGCGTCATGAAGCCTGCGATGGCGGCGGCGTTGCCGGCGTTCTGCTCGTGGCGGAACGAAATCACGCGCATGCCTGCGGCCTGCGCCTTGCGGGTGAGATCGGTGACCGGAATGCCCGGCAGACCGAAGATCGTGTCGATGCCGTTGAGCTTGAGGGCATCGATGACCAGGTGAAAGCCGTCGGTAACTTGTGTCGGTTCTGCGTCCGCCGTAACTTTCGGCTCGCTGACGGTAGCGCCCATGATGGTCTCCTGTGGTGCCTCTGAATGTGCGCCTGCTATGCGCCTTGCGGGAAGGTCGCTATGGTAGTTACGCGAGGCCGAAAACGCCCTTGACTGAGGTCAAGGTTTCAATCGTCTAAAATGGCGCCTTTGCCGCATCGCCGCGGCGTCCCTGCTCGAATGGCAACCCTCGCCACCCACCCGCAGCGCAACACGATCCGGCTGCAGCTGCGCCAGTGCCTGATTCTGCAGGAGATGAGCGCGGCGCAGTGGGACGAGCTCGAGCCCCTGCTGTCGGTGGCCGAGTACCGCAAGGGCGACCTGCTGGTGCGCCAGGGCGACACCGAGATGGAGCAGTTCTTCATCCTGGACGGAATGCTCAAGCGCGTGGTCTCCAACGCCGAGGGACGCGAGATGATCCTGCGCTTCGCCGGCGAAGCCGACATGGACACCTCCTATGCCGCCTGGCGCCTGGGCACGCCGATGCCCTACAGCATCGTCGCGGTGACCAAGGTGCGCACCGTCGAGCTCGGGCTGCCGCAGTGGGTCGAGTTCATGGAGCGCCACCCGGACGTGATGTCGCGCTTCGAGTACGACGTCATGAAGCTGATGTCCGAGGTGATGGCGCACACCATCACCTTGCACCTGCTCGACGCGCCCGGACGCCTGTCGCGCTTCCAGCGCAAGCACGCCGAGCTCGCCGGCCGCATTCCGAAGAAGGAGCTCGCGGCCTACCTCAACCTCACACCCGAGACGCTCTCGCGCCTGAAGCAGAAGCTCGGCCGCGTCTAGCGCGCTAGCGCAGCCTGCGGTACAGCCACGTGATCGCCGGCCAGAACAGCATCACCATGCTGAGCGCCGTGATGCTGCCGACCAGCCCGTTCGACCAGAAGATGGAAAGGTCGCCCTGCGAGCCGAGCATCGCCTGGCGGAACGAGTTTTCGGTGCGGCCGCCGAGCACGATCGCCAGCACCATCGGCGCCAGCGGGTAGTCCAGCTTCTTGAACAGGTAGCCGATGACGCCGAACATCACCATGAAGATGAGGTCGGCCGGCGCGTTCGACAGCGTATACGAGCCGATGCCGCAGATCACGACGATGATCGGCGCGATGATCGCGAACGGGATCTTCATGATGCTGGCCCAGAACGGCACGGTCGACAGCACGACGAACAGGCCCACCAGGTTGCCGAGGTAGATCGAGGCGATCAGGCCCCAGACGAAGTCCTTGTGCTCGACGAACAGCAGCGGCCCCGGGTCCAGGCCCCAGATCAGCAGGCCGCCTAGCAGCACCGCCGCGGTAGGCGAGCCGGGAATCCCGAGCGTGAGCATCGGCAGCAGCGCACTGGTGCCGGCGGCGTGCGCCGCGGTTTCCGGCGCCACCACGCCTTCCAGTTGGCCGCTGCCGAATTTGTCGCCGTTCTTCGAGAAGCGCTTGGCCAGGCCGTAGCTCATGAACGAGGCCGGCGTCGCGCCGCCGGGCGTGATGCCGAGCCAGATACCGACCGCGGTGCCGCGGATGATGGTGACCCAGTATTGCGGCAGCTTCTTCCACGTCTGCCAGACGACGAACGGGTTGATCTTGGCGCTCTGGCCCTCGAAGTGCAGCCCCTTCTCGATCGTCACCAGGATTTCGCCGATGCCGAACAGGCCGATCACCGCGATCAGGAAGTGAAAGCCCGTCAGCAGCGTCTCGGTGCCGAAAGTCAGGCGCAGGCCGCCGGTGATTTCGTCGGTGCCGACGGCGGCGAAGGCGAAGCCCAGCATCATGGCCGAGATGACCTTGAACGGCGACTGCCGCCCCATGCCGACGAAGCTGCAGAAAGTCAGCAGGTAGACCGAGAAGAACTCGGGCGGACCGAATCTGAGCGCGAACTTCGCCACGATCGGCGCGAGGAAGGTCAGCACGATGGTCGCGATCAGCGCGCCGACGAAGGACGAGCTGAGCGAGGCGGTGAGCGCCTCGCCGGCGCGGCCCTGCTTGGCGAGCGGATGGCCGTCGAAAGTCGTGGCCACCGACCACGGCTCGCCGGGGATGTTGAACAGGATGGCGCTGATGCAGCCGCCGAACAGCGCGCCCCAGTAGATCGCCGCCAGCATGATGATGGCGGTGGTTGGCGGCATCGAGAACGTCAGCGGCAGCAGGATGGCGATGCCGTTGGCGCCGCCGACCCCGGGCAGGAAGCCGAGCAGCACGCCGAACAGGATCCCGAGCACCATGTACCCCATATTGGATACGGTGAGCAGCACCTCGAAGCCGTGCAGCAATGAAAGAAACGCGTCCAACTAGACCTCCTCCCCCCGGCCGGCGTGGCGCGCCGGCTTGTTCAATAGCCGAGCCACGCCTCGAACGGACCCTTCGGCAGCGGCACCAGGAACCAGATTTCGAACACGATGAACAGCACCACCGGAACCGCGACCGCGAGCGGCAGCGCCTTGTACCAGGGATAGCGCCCGTGCCACATCATGAAGAAGCCGATGAACAGGGCCATCGAAATGTAGATCCCGATGTAGATCGACAGCACGACGAAGATCAGGGTCGGAACCAGGACCTGCAGCACCATCATCAGCTCCCGGTGGTGCAGGAAAACGCGCTCGCCCTCGCGGTGGCGCGTCAACAGATGCTGCAGCAGGGTGACGCCGCTGGCGACGAACATGAACAGCGAGACGTAGAACGGGAAATAGCCGGAATCGGGCCCCACGTCCTTGGCCCAGCCGGCGCCGAGGCGGTAGCTCGTCACCATGACGATCGTCGCGACGATCATCAGGATCAGCGACACCGCGATGTTCATCGTGCGATAGGAAGCGACGGCTTTCCCGTGTTCCCCCTGGGATTCTTTGTCGTGACCTTCAGCCATTGCGCGAGACGCTCATTTCAGGACGATGCCGTTCCTCGGCGAGGAACGAATTCAAGACCGTATGTGAACGGGCAGCAAGATGCCAGGGGACGCCACTGTCGTGGCGCCCCCCGCACACACTGCGATCAAGACTACTTGTGCAGGAAGCCTGCGTTCTTCATCAGGTCGTAATGGATCTTGGCCGCATTCGCGATCCAGGCCTTGAACTCGGCGCCGGTCATGAAGCTTTGATTGAACGCGCCTTTTTCCATGAACGCCTTCCACTCCGGCTCCGAGCGGACCTTCTCGAGCAGCTTGACGTAGTAGTCGACCGCGTCCTGCGACACGCCCGGCGCCGTCATGATGCCGCGCAGCATCAGGTACTCGACATCGAGGCCCTGCGACTTGCAGGTCGGGACGTCATGCCACGACAGGTTCCCGGCGAGCTTGGCCGTATAGGGCATGCGCTTGCCGTCGAACACGCACAGCGCACGCGTGCTGCCGGCGCGCCAGTGGGCGACCTGCTCGATCGGGTTGTTGACCGACGAGTCGATGTGGTTGCCGACCAGCTGGGTGGCGACCGTGCCGCCGCCATGGTACGGCACATAGGTGAACTTCACGCCCATCTGCTGCTCGATCGCGGCGGTGATGATCTGGTCTTCCTGCTTCGACCCGGTGCCGCCCATCTTGAACTTGCCCGGCGCCTTCTTGACCGCGGCGAGGTACTGGACCGGCGTCGTATAGGGCGTCGAGGAGTTGACCCAGAACACGAATTCGTCGAGCGCCATCATCGCGATCGGCGTGAAGTCCTTGTAGCTGAAGGGCGAGCCGGTCGCGAGCGGCGTGGTGAACAGGTTGGACAGGGTGATGATGATCTTGTGCGGATCACCCTTGTGGTTCTTGACGTAGAGGAAGCCCTCCGCGCCGGAGCCGCCCTTCTTGCTGATCACGACCATCGAGGTCGGCATCAGCTTGTGCTTGGTGATGATGCCCTGGATCAGCTGCGCCATCTGACCGGCGCCGCCGCCGATGCCGGCCGGCACGATGAATTCGACGGTCTTGGTCGGCTCCCAGGCTTGCCCGGTCGACGGCCATACCGCCACCATTGCCGCGGTGAGCGCGGCGCCCAATGCTCGGGTGAACTTCGTTTTCATGAACTCCTCCTCCTTGTTGAACTGCTCGGCACAGCTATTGTTGACGCGGCATCGTCGGCTAGGCCTTGACTGCGGTCAAGAGTTCGGGCGCTCGCCTTCCACACCCGCTTGCTGCGCCGCGGCTTGGGCAGCGGCGCGTCGCGCCAGCCAAAGCCCGAGCGCAACCACCAACGCCGCCCCGGCCGCGCCGGCCGCCCTGTAAGCCACCAGCCACGACGCGTTCGCCGCGACCCAGTCCCCGATCGCGGGATCGGTGGCCATCAGCACGCCCGCAATGTAGCCCAGCAATGCGCCGCCCAGGGTAATGATAACCGGGAAGCGCTCCATCAGCCTCAGCATCATGGTGCTGCCGAAGATCACGATCGGGATCGAGATCGCCAGCCCGAGCACCAGCAGCACGATCCTCGCGGGCGGCGGGCCCTGCTCGGCCGCCGCGGCGACGGCGATCACGTTGTCCAGACTCATCACCAGGTCGGCAATGAGAATCGTCTTGATCGCTTGCAGCAGGCTGTCTCCGCCGTCGATCGACTCGTCGCCGTCCTCGGGCACCAGCAGCTTGACCCCGATCCACAGCAGCAGCAGCCCGCCGACCAGCTTGAGCCACGGCAGCTGCAGCAGCGCCACGGCGAAGATCGTCAGCAGCACCCGCATCACGATCGCCGCCCCGCTGCCCCAGAACACCGCGCTGCCCTGCTGGCGCTGCGGCAGCGAGCGCGCGGCGAGCGCGATCACCACCGCGTTGTCGCCCGACAGCAGCAGGTTGACCCAGATGATTTCTCCGAGCGCCGTCCAGGAGGCGAGATCCGTCAGCGATTCGCCCATTCCCCCCCTTACGCAGCCTTCAGAACAGGCCGACGACCTTTCCGTCGACGATGTCGATCTTGCTCGCGGAAGGCACCTTGGGCAAGCCCGGCATGGTCATGATGTCGCCGCAGACCATGACGATGAACTCGGCGCCCGCGGCCAGACGCACCTCGCGCACGTTGATGACGTGGTTCGACGGCGCGCCGCGCTTTTGCGCGTCGGTGGAGAACGAGTACTGGGTCTTGGCCACGCACACCGGATAGTGGCCGTAGCCTTCGTCCTGCAGTTTCCTGATCTGGTTGCGCACCTTGCTGTCGGCGGTCACTTCGGATGCGCGGTACACCTTCTGCGCGATCTTGCCGATCTTGTCCCACAGGCTGTCGCCGTCCTCGTAGACGAAGGTCGGCTTGGAAGGCTGGTCGCACATTTCGACCACGATCTTCGCCAGCTCGGCGGCGCCCTTGCCGCCGTCGGACCAGTGCGTCGCCAGCACCACCTGCACGCCGAGCTTGGCGAGCTTGGACTTGAGCAGCTCGATCTCGGCCGGGGTGTCGAAGCTGAAGCGGTTGATCGACACCACGCAGGGGATGCCGTACGCGTTCTGCACGTTGTCGACGTGGCGCTCGAGGTTCACCAGCCCCTTCTCCAGCGCCGCGATGTTCTCCTTGTTGACTTCCTTGACGTCGACCCCGCCGTGGTACTTGAGCGCGCGGATGGTCGCCACGATCACCGCCGCGCTCGGGCGCAGGCCGGACTTGCGGCACTTGATGTCGAGGAATTTCTCGGCCCCCAGGTCGGCGCCGAAGCCCGCCTCGGTCACCACGTAGTCGGTCAGCTTGAGCGCCGTCTGGGTGGCGATCACCGAGTTGCAGCCGTGCGCGATGTTGGCGAACGGCCCGCCGTGGATGAACGCCGGGTTGTTCTCCAGGGTCTGCACCAGGTTGGGCTTGAGCGCGTCCTTGAGCAGCACCGTCATCGCGCCCTGCGCGTTGAGGTCGCGCGCGGTCACCGGCTTTTGCTCCCGTGTATAGCCGACCACGATATTGCCCAGGCGCTTCTTCAGGTCTTCGACCGAGGTCGCGAGGCAGAAGATCGCCATCACCTCGGAAGCGACCACGATGTCGAAGCCGTCCTGGCGCGGGTAGCCGTTGCCCGGCCCGCCCAGCGCCACGGTGACGTCGCGCAGCGCGCGGTCGTTCATGTCGACGACCCGTTTCCATGCGACGCGCCGCACGTCGATGCCGAGCTCGTTGCCGTGGTGGATATGGTTGTCGATCAGCGCCGCGAGCAGGTTGTTGGCGAGCCCGATCGCGCCGAAATCGCCGGTGAAGTGCAGGTTGATGTCCTCCATCGGCACTACCTGGGCGTGGCCGCCGCCCGCGGCGCCGCCCTTCATGCCGAAAACCGGCCCGAGCGAGGGCTCGCGCAGGCAGATCATCGCCTTCTTGCCGATGCTGTTGAGCGCGTCGCCGAGGCCGACCGTGGTGGTGGTCTTGCCCTCGCCCGCCGGGGTCGGCGTCATCGCCGTGACGAGGATCAGCTTGCCGTCCTTCCTGCCCTTGAGCGAGTCGATGTATTCGAGCGAGATCTTGGCCTTGGTGTGGCCGTAGGGCTCGAGGTGGTCTTCCGCGATGCCGAGCTTGTCGAGCGCGACCTTGGAGATGCGTTGCAGCTTCGCGGCCTGCGCGATTTCGATATCAGACGCCATGAATCGTTGACTCCCTGTCGGTGGATTTCTTCTTACGATCGGCCG
>DATFMS010000269.1:0-5244 GCA_035266805.1 Burkholderiales bacterium
CCGCGAGCGGCGCGCGGGCGGCGGAGCGGACGACCTGATGCACCGGCTGATGGCCGCGCGCGACCCGGAGAGCGGCCTATCGATGAACGACGAGCAGCTGATCGACAACCTGCTTACCTTCTACCTCGCCGGGCACGAGACCACCGCGCGTGCGCTGACCTGGACCCTTTACCTGCTTTCGCGCTCGCCCGAGTGGAGCGAGGCGCTGGCCGGGGAAGTCGCGCGCGTGGTCGGCGACGCGCCGCTCGAGGCGGCGCACGTCGAGCGCCTGGTGCTGACGCAGCAGGTGCTCAAGGAATCGATGCGCCTGTATCCGCCGGTGCCGATGATGAGCCGCCAGGTCGTGGCCGACACCACGCTCGGCGGCCACGCGGTCCGCGCCGGGACCTCGGTGTTGCTGCCGATCTACGCCATGCACCGCCACCGCGCCCGCTGGGAGGATCCGGACGCTTTCGACCCGGCGCGCTTCGCGCCCGAGCGCGAGGCCGCGCTCGAGCGCTACCAGTACCTGCCGTTCGGCGCCGGCCCGCGCATCTGCATCGGCATGGCCTTCGCCATGATCGAGGCGACCGCCATGGTCGCGAGCTTCCTGCAGCAGGTGCGCTTCGCCCCGGCGCCCGGTGCCGAGCCCTATCCGGTCGCGCGCGTCACTTTGCTGCCGCGCGGGGGAATGCCGTTGCGGGTCTCGATGAAGTAATAATCGGGGTCAGAGTCGATTTATTTCGCCCGCCAGCCGCCGTCGACCACCAGCGCGTGGCCGCTGACGTACTGCGCGTCGTCCGAGGCCAGGAAGGCGACCGCCGCGGCGACGTCCTCGGGCGTGCCGCGCACGCCGGCGGGCACCAGCGCCCGCACCTGCTCGTCGCTCACCGCCACGCCGCGCCCGCTCATGTCGGGCACGCCGGGGCCGAGGATCGATTGCGAGTTCGCGCGCAGGCCGGTCGGGATCGCGCCCGGGCAGACGCAGTTGACGCCGATGCCGCGCGCTGCGTAGCGCACCGCCATCTGGCGCGTGAGCCCGACCACGCCGTGCTTGGCGGCGATGTAGGCCGCGCCGCCGCCGGTGCCGATCAAGCCCGCGACCGAGGCCATGTTGACGATCCGCCCGCGCCCGCGCGGCAGCATCTCCGCCAGCGCGCGCTTGCAGCCGAGAAAGGTTCCGGTGAGGTCGATCTCGATGACCCGGCGCCAGAGCGACTCGTCCATGTCGTCGACGTCGAAGTAGCCGTCGAGCACGCCCGCGTTGTTGACCATGATCTCGAGCGGCCCGAGCGCGGCCACCGCCGCGGTGAGCGCGGCGTCGAGCTCGGCCGCGCGGCTGACGTCGGCGCCGTAGCCCTCGGCGCGCCCGCCGGCGGCGGCGATGCGCTTGGCGGTCGCGCGCGCCGCGGCCGGGTCGATGTCGATCGCCGCCACCGCGGCGCCGTCGGCTGCCAGGCGCTCGGCGATCGCCCGCCCCAGCCCCGATCCGGCCCCGGTCACGGCGGCCATTCGCTTGTCCAGTTTCATCCTGCCTCCTCGCAATGAATAAACGGGGTCAGAGTCGATTTAACCCGAAATCGGCGCCCTTGCGTTCAAGCTTTCATCCACCACGCAAAGGAGTTCGCATGCGCCCCATCCTGTCAGCCTGCTTGCTCGCTTTTCCGCTCGCCGCCGCAGCGGCGAGCGACGCGCTCACTATTTACAGCTCGGCGCAGCCGGGCGCGATCCGGCCCGAGCAGTACCGCAACGGCGGCAACGTGCCCGGCTACGCCGTGGTGCGCCACCTGCGCGCGCTGGCGCTCGAGCCGGGGCGCAACACGGTGCGCTTTTCCGACGTCGCGGCGCTGATCGACCCGACCACCGTTGCATTCGAGTCGCTCACCGACCCGGCCGGCACACGCGTGATCGAGCAGAACTTCCAGTTCGACCTGGTCAACACGCAGAAGCTGCTCGAGAAGTACGTTGACCGCAGCATCAGCGTTGACCAGGTGCGCGGCAGCGGGGTCGAGACCTTCCGCGGCATCCTGCTGTCGACCGCCGGCGGGCTGGTGCTGCGGCGCGAGGACGGCAGCGTGCAGCTGCTGTCGCACAACGCCGGGGTGCGCCTGCCCGAGCTGCCCGGTGGGCTGATCACCCGCCCGACGCTGGTGTGGGACATCGCCGCGGCGCGCGGCGGCAAGCACCGCACGCGCGTTTCGTACCAGACCGGCGGCATCACCTGGTGGGCCGACTACAACCTGGCCTACGCCGAGGGCGCGAACGCGAGCGCCTGCAAGCTCGACGTCGGCGCCTGGGTCAGCATCCTCAACCGCTCCGGCGCGGGCTACGACGACGCCAAGCTCAAGCTCGTCGCCGGCGACGTGCAGCGCGCCCAGCCGCCGGCCTACGCGGCCGGACGCATGCCGGCGGCGCGCGCCGTGCTGGAGTCGAAGGTCGCGGGCTTCGCCGAGAAGGCGTTCTTCGAATACCACCTCTACACCCTCGGCCGGCCGACCACGCTGCCCGACCGCTCGACCAAGCAGATCGAGCTGTTCCCGGTCGCGCGCGGCGTGCCGTGCGAGAAGAAGCTGGTCTACTACGGCCTCGTGTCCGGCTGGCGCGGCTTCAGCCCCAGCCCGGTCACCGACCGCAACTACGGCGTGCAGAGCAACAAGAAGGTCGACGTCTACCTCGGCTTCACCAACTCGAGGCGCAACAACATGGGCATGCCGCTGCCCGCGGGGCGGGTGCGGGTGTCGAAGGCGGACGAGGCCGACGGGACCCTGGAATTCATCGGCGAGGACACGATCGACCACACGCCGAAGGACGAGAAGGTGCTGATCAAGCTCGGCTCGGCCTTCGACGTGGTGGGCGAGCGCAAGCAGCTCGCGTTCAGGGTCGACAGCTCGCGCCGCACCATGAGCGAGCAGATCGAGGTGCGCCTGCGCAACCACAAGGACCAGCCGGTGACGGTCGAGGTGAAGGAGAACCTTTACCGCTGGGTCAACTGGGAGATCAGCCAAAAGACCCACGCCTACCGCAAGCAGGACGCCCGCACCGTCGTCTTCCCGCTGCGCGTCGCCGCCGGCGGCGAGCAGGTGCTGCGCTATACGGTCGACTACAGCTGGTAAAAACCGGGGTCAGAAAACCGGGGACAGACCCCGATTTCGTGAAGCCTGAAATCGGGGTCTGTCCCCGGTTTCCTGATTGCAGTGCAGCAATTGCGCTCGTCGCAGCTCAAGTTCGCATGCGGCATTGTCCGCAGCCCCGGACAGGGGCGACAATGCTGATGTAAGGTAGCGGTCCAAGAAACCTCAATCAGGGAGAGGGACGAATGAAGACGATCACGCACACACTCAGGCGCTCGCTTTGCATCGGTGCGGGCTCGTTGGCGTTGCTGCTCGCGGGATGCGGCAGCATGCCGTCGTGGATGGGCGGCGGCGGCAAGGCCGTGCACGTCGATCTCGGCGGCGGCCAGGAAGTCCCGGCGGTCAGCGTCGAGGGCGTCGGCAGCGGCACCATCACGGTTGCCTCGGACGGCGCCGTGAGCGGCAGCGTCACCACCACCAACGTCGCCGGCGTCGCGGCCCACATCCACATGGGCGAGATCGGCGCGAACGGGCCGGTGATCGTTCCGCTGCAAAAGACCGCGCCCAACGTCTGGAGCGTGCCCAAGGGCGCCAAGCTGACCGACATGCAGATGGCGGCCTTCAAGCGAGGCGACCTGTACGTGAACGTGCATACCGCCGCCCATCGCGGCGGCGAGGTGCGCGGCCAGATCATCCCCTGAGCGCTGCGCTTCCCGAAACGGCAGAGGTCGAGACCGCCGCGCGGCCCGAGGCGGCGGTGATCTGGCTGCACGGCCTCGGCGCCGACGGCCACGACTTCGAGCCGCTGGTGCCGATGCTCGGGCTGCCGCGGCGCCTGTCCGTGCGCTTCGTCTTTCCGCACGCGCCCGAGCGCCCGGTGACGATCAACATGGGCATGCGCATGCGCGCCTGGTACGACATCGTCCGGCTCGGCGGCGGCGCGGAGGATTCGGCCGGGATCCGCGAATCGCAGGCGCTGCTCGAGGGCCTGATCGCGCGCGAGCGCTCGCGCGGCATCGAGCCCGGACGCATCGCGCTGGCAGGGTTCTCGCAGGGCGGGGCGATCGCGCTGCACACCGGGCTGCGCCACGCCGAGCGGCTGGCGGGCATCATGGCGCTGTCGACCTACCTGCCGCTGCCGGCCACGCTCGAGGCCGAGCGCAGCGCCGTCAACGCCGACCTGCCGATCTTCATGGCGCACGGCCTGCACGACGAGATGATCGGCATCGAGCGCGCACTCGCCTCGCGCGACGCGCTCGAAGCGCTCGGCTACGCGCCCGCCTGGCACGAGTACCCGATGGCCCACGCCGTGTGCGAGGAGGAGGTCACGGCGATCGCCGCCTGGCTCGCCCGGGTGCTCTGAGGCGTGAAATTCAGGATCTCCGAAAACTCGCTCTACGCGGTGCTGATGCGCTCGCCGTGGTGGGTGAGCTTCCTGGTCGCGGCCGGCGTGTTCGCGCTGGTGCGCCTCGTCCTGCCCGAGGGCTACGCCGCGTTCGCCATCTCGCCGTTGGTCATCATCGGCGTGATCGCCGCCTGGCGCCAGCTACGCGTGCCGCGCGGGGCCGCGCTGGAAAAGAGGTTGCAGGCGCTGCGCGCCCTGCCGTGGGAGGCGTTTGCCCCGCTGCTCGAGCAGGCGTGGCGGCGCGCGGGCTACCAGGTCGCCCCGTTCGCCGGCGCGGGCGCCGACTACGAGCTGTCGAAGGCGGGGCGCGGCACCCTGGTGGCGTGCAAGCGCTGGAAGGCTTCGCGCACCGGCGTCGAGCCGCTGCGCGAGCTCACTGCCGCGCGCAAGGCGCACGGCGCGGGCGACTGCGCCTACCTGGCGGTGGGCGAGATCACCGACACCGCGCGCGATTTCGCGACCAAGAACGACGTCAAGCTGCTGCAGGGCGCCGAGCTGGCGAAGCTGGTGCGGCGCGCCGGCGCCTGAGGCATCAGCGCTGGTTGCGGTAGAAGCGCTCGAGCACCGCGTCGTCGTCTTGTTCCCTCTGCGCCTGCGCGGCGGGTGCGGCGGGGGCGGCGGGGGCGGCGCCTTCCGGCGGCGGCACCCAGCCGGCGAGCAGCGCGTCGGAGTAGGTTTCGCCCGCGCGCGGCGCCGCGACGGCCTTGCGGCCTCGTCTGCGCAGCCCGAAGAAGCGGAACATGGCGCTCGCCCTAGCCCGGCGCCGCGTGCAGCACCAGCTCCCAGTAG
>DATFMS010000270.1:0-9529 GCA_035266805.1 Burkholderiales bacterium
CTATCTGCACCTGCTGCACCGCCGCGGCGGCTGCATCAAGCAAGGGACGCCGCTCCTGGCCGCCCTCCCGTGTCGAGCCTAGCGCGCGCGGCTGACGCGGCAGAGGAGGGCTTTCAGGTTGGTCTGATCGGAGATCGGGTCGCGCTGGTTCTTGTCGGTGAGGAAGTTGACCGAGCGCCACGGGTGGTAGGGCTGGCGCTCGCCCCAGCCGATCAGCACGAACACGGCCTCGGGACGGATGCCCGCGTGCAGCCAGGCGACCGCCTCGATCGCGCCGTGGGCGGTCTCGACGCGCACGCGCGCACCGTCGGCGATGCCCAGGCGCGCGGCCTTGTCGGGATGGATCTGGCAATAGAGGTCGGGCCACATTTCCTGCGCCTGCCAGAAGTAGTGCGTCATGCTGTGAAAGTGCGCCGCGGGCGGGCGCCCCGTGATCAGCTCGGTGTCGAATCCGTTCGCGCGCAGGCGCGCGCCCGGACCTTCGGCCGACGCCGCGACGATGCGCCCGCGCGCGCTCGCCGTGTCGGGGCGGCAGAAGGGCGACAGCACGCCCTCTTCGGCGTCCGAGTCGATCAGCTCGACCCAGGGCAGGTCGGCCAGGCTCTCGCGCTCGGCGTAGAACTCGGGCAGGGCGGAGAGCCCGAGCGCCGCGAACTTTGCTTCCATCTCGTGCGTCCAGAATTCGAGCTTGCCGCTCGGAGTCGGGAAACGGTGCCCGGGCGGCGCGCCCGCGGCGCTGGTGCCTTCCAGGTACAGCGTGTCGGCTTCGGGCGCGGATTCGCTCGCCACCGGCTGGCGCACCCAGCGGTACGGCACCGAATGCAGACGCTTCTGCGTCGCGCCGCGCAGCAGATCGTTGTCGATGCAGACCTCGTCCCAGAAGCGCGCCGGGTCCTTGTACGCTTCCTTCAGCACGTCGCCCATGCCGAGGCGCCTGCCGAGCTCGATCCAGATCCAGCCGTCGGCCTTCGCCTCGCCCGGCGGCTCGATCATCTTGTCGACCCAGACGATGCGCCGGTCGTCGTTGCCGCGGCCGATCTCGCCCTTTTCGATTCCGGTCGCGGCCGGCAGCAGGTAGTCGGCGAAGGCCGAGGTCTCGTTGGCGAACAGCTCGATGTGCACCAGCAGGTCGAGCGCGGAGAACGCCGCGCGCGCCGCGTCCTGCCCGGGCCACTGCGACATCGGGTTGTTGCAGGCGATGAGCGCCTTGATCGGGTAGGGCTTGCCGTGCGTCATGGCCTCGGTCCAGCCGGTCGGGCTGCGGCGCACGCGCGGGCGCGCGATCGCGGGGCGGCGCGCCTTCGGCGCGTTGGGCGCGATCGGGGTGCCGTGGCTCATGTTGAAGAACGCGCCGCCGCGCCGGCCCCAGTTGCCGGTGATCGCGGCGAGGAACATCAGCGCGCGGTTGGTCTGGGTGCCGTTCGAGTGCTGGTTGACGCCGCGGCTGGCGAAGATGACGCAGCCGTCGGCCGCGGCGACCTCCTCCGCGAGGCGCCGGATCTCGCCTGCCGCGATGCCGGTCGCCGGCTCGGCCCATTCGGGCGTGTAGCCGCGCGCGTGGATGAACTCTCGCCATTGCTCGAAGCCGAGCAGCCAATCGCGACAGAAGGCCTTGTTTTCGAGATTGTTCGCCAGGATGTGCTGGCACATCGCCAGCGCGAGCGCCAGGTCGGTGCCGGGCCGGATCGCGAGCCAGCGGTCGGCCTTCGACGCGGTGACCGTCAGGCGCGGGTCGACCACCACCATCCTGGCGCCGTTCTTCAACCGCCAGTCGTTGACCATGCCGAAGTACACGGGACGCGTCTCGGCCTGGTTGTCGCCGAGGTAGAGGTACATCTTCGCCGCGCCGATGTCCTCGGGCGTGTAGCTGTTGCCCGAGCCGATGCGGCCCTGGGTCAGCTCGTAGGCGACGTTCTTGCCGCTGGCGCAGAACGGGTCCGTGCCCTCGTGGTTCGGCGTGCCCCACAGCTGCGCGAACAGGCGCGTGTAGCCGAGGTAGTCGAGCATCCCGGTGCGCGTGCCGATGAAAAGCGCAAGCGCCTCGCTGCCGTAGGCGTCCCTCGTCTGCTTCAATTTCTGCGCGATCTCGTCGAGCGCCTGGTGCCACGAAATGCGCTCGAAGCGGCCCTCGCCGCGCGCGCCGACGCGCTTCTGCGGATACAGCAGGCGGTGCTCGCTGCGGTAGAGCTGCAGGGTGAGCTGCGACTTGGGGCAGACGCGCCCGGCGAGCAGCGGGTCCTCGTCGTTGCCGGTGATCTTCACCAGCTCGTCGCCGCGGAAATGGAACTTGGTGCTGCAGCAGTTGAAGCAGATATTGCAGCCCCCGGGCACGACGCGGTCGGCTTCCGCGTCTGCGCGTGCGCTCCCATACGGGTATTGGGGTTTGACTTCCAGTTGAGCGCCTGAAGCCACCGCAGGCCGCAGCGCGGCTTGCTGCGGCGCGAGGCGCTCGAGGTAGACGGTTGCCGGGCCGAGCAGGAAGGGGTCGTTGTCGCGCACGCTGCGGCCGTCCTCCGCTGCGCGGGCGAGCAGCGCGTCGCGCTCGCCGAAGCTGATCGCGCGCGTCGGGCACACGCTCGCGCACGCCGTGGTCTGCCCCTCGGCGCGGCGCTCGGCGCACAGGTCGCACTTCACCGCGTGGTGGCCCTCGGCGTCGTAGCCCATCGCGCTGTAGGGGCAGGATATGACGCATTCGCCGCAGCCGGTGCAGCGGTCTTCGAGCACGCTCACGACGCCGCTAACCGGGTCCTTCGTGATCGCCTTGGGATTGACCGGGCAGGCGCGCAGGCAGGCCGGTCGCTCGCAGTGCTGGCAAGCGAGGGTGAGGAAGGCGAGCGAAGGTGGCTCGACGCCGCCACTCCACACCACCTTGTTGCGGTACTCGCCGGGACCGAGCCGGTGCTCCTGCTTGCAGGCGACCTCGCAGCTCTTGCAGCCGGTGCAGCGCTCGAGGTCGATCATCAGGGCGAGGCGACCGCTCACCACCCGGCTCCCCAGGCGGCGAGGTGCCACCAGGTGATCGGCCCGCCGCCGGCGACGTAGCCGGCAAACAGGGTCACCGTCAGCACATGCAGCGCGACGCCGAGAACGAAGATCCAGGCCAGCGCCATGTGCAGCGGCCGCCACCAGGCCTGCGCCGCGCCGACCGCGCCGCGCGTGCCGAGCAGGCGCGACTCCTCGCGCGCGAGACGCCGGTAGGCAAGCGCAAGCCGCGGCCGTCTGAGCAGGTGCGGCAGCGTGACGGAAAAGGTGCCTTCATTCGCCTGCATGTCGATTTGATTGAGAAGAAGGACTTTCTCGGCGATCAGCTGGCGCAGACGCTCGCGCGTCGCCGCATCAGGCGGCGCGAACACGTGCGTCTTGGAGGCGAAAGTCGCCGCCATGCGGCGCGCGCCGCGCAGCCGCGCCCACACCCCGAGCGCGGCGAGGGCGACTACTGCCAGCAGCAGCAGGGCGGGCGGCCGGCGCAGGAAGCCGCCCGAGTGCACCGCGATCAGCACCGCGCCGGCGAGCGAACAATAGACGTGCGCGTTGAACCAGCTGCGCGGGTCGCGGCTCGTGCCGCCGCGCTTGGCGAGCGCGAACGCGGCGGGCACCAGCAGCAGCAGCACGCCGGCGACACCTGTCAGGTACAGCGCCGAACTGCCGGGCTCGCGCCACGCCGGCCCGAGCAAGTGCCACAGCGCGAACCACGCAGCGACCGCTGCGACGGCCGCGGCGACGAGGGCGACCAGCTTGCGGTTGTCGAGATCTGGGGAAGCGGAGGTCATGGCGCCGGATTCCAGCGCCGATTCTCGCATCCCGCGCGCTGCGCTGCCGGCTCCCTCAGGGATGGACCGGCGCCACGTTGACGCCGATCTGGTAGACCAGGTCACCGCCGAAATAGGCCGTCAC
Organism: Burkholderiales bacterium; assembly: GCA_035266805.1. Lineage (GTDB taxonomy): Bacteria > Pseudomonadota > Gammaproteobacteria > Burkholderiales > SG8-39 > DAHVFK01. Next base: position 3,895 of record DATFMS010000270.1, read on the forward strand.
CAGCACCAGCGCGACGCCGGCGAGGCTGACGACGAACCACGCCCAGCCGCGCCCGGCCGCGAGCGGAAAGCGGCGCCACCAGGCGAGCAGGTAGAGCGCCGCGTAGGCGATGAGGAACCACATCGTGCTGAAGCCGAGGTCGCCGTGGCGCTCCAGCGGCGCGCGCGGGAAGCCGAGCTCGGCGGCACGGTCGAGCGCAACGTCGCCGAAGAACGCGGTAGCGATCGCCGCCAGCGCTGCGAGCAACATCACCGCGAGCGCGGTGCTGGCCAGGCATTGGCGGGCCGCGAGGTCGCCGCGGCGAATAAGGACCAGCAGCTCCAGCGCGGCGCCGAGCAGGAACAGCACGATCGGGAAGTGGACCAGCATGGGATGGACGTGCGCGAGGTCGATCATCGGTAGGCTCCTGTTCTTGCTATTGAAAGAAACGATCCCCCCTTGGAGCGACAGCAGCCTACACCCATCGTTCCCGCGCTCGGCGCTGCGGCGCGCCAGGGGGTGCTGGCTTGAACGGGCGATGCTAGTACCATGCTCGCACCGCAACCTGCAAAGGAGAGGGGCATGGAACTGGCGAAAATCCGCGAATCGATCGAGCGAACCAGCGCCGCCCTGGCGCAGAACCCGGCCAAGGCGCGCAGCACTGCCGCGCCGCTCACGGCGAGGCTGATCGACGGGCTCAAGTTCGAGGTCAAGGGCGCCGGCGGTGAGACGGTGCGCACGGACATGCCTGCGACGGTGGGGGGCGAAGGCAGCGCGCCCAATCCCGGCTGGCTCATGCGCGCCGCGCTCGCGGCCTGCACCGGGACCGTGATCGCGATGCGCGCCGCGCGAACGGGCGTGGAGCTCACCACGCTCGAGGTGATTGTCGACGGCGATACCGACCAGCGCCGTCTGCTCGGCATCGACGACGCGGCCCCGTCCCTGACCGGGCTGCGCGTCAAGGCGCGGCTCGGCGCAGAGCAGGCGAGCGACGAGCAGCTGCGGGAGATCGCGGCCTGGGGCGACGCGCATTCTCCGGTCGCCTGCACGATGCGCATGCCGCCGGCGATCTCGACCGAGGTCGAGATCGTGCGCTAGGCGGACCGGCGCGCCACCAGGTCGACCAGCGCCGACATGCCCGAGTGGCCCTTGCCCTCGCGGATCTCGTCGTCGTGCTCGGCAAGGTGCAGGATATCCAGGGCGGCGAACTGTCCGCGCAGCAGCTCGGCGGTGTAGAGGTTCTCGAGCACGCCGGGCCCGCCCGTCTTGTACTCGATCTGGCGCGGCGCGTAGCCCTGCAGCACGAGCAGCCCGCCGGGGGCGAGGGCGCGCATCATGCCGGCGAAGATGCGCGCGCGCTCGGGCGGCGAGGCGAACTGGATGAAGATCGCCAGCACCAGGTCGTAGCGCGACGCGTCCTAGTCCCAGTCGTTGATGTCGGCCACGTGGTGCCCGACGTCGACGCCGGCCTCGCGCGCGAGGCGGCGCGCCTTGTCGACGCCCACCGGCGAGATGTCGAACGCGGTGACGCGCAGGCCCTGGCGCGCGAGCCAGGTGCTGTTGCGCCCCTCGCCGTCGGCGACGCATAGCGCGCTTATCCCCGCTCGCAGGCGCTGCGCCTGCGAGGCGAGGAAGGCGTTAGGCTCGGTGCCGAAGTGGTAGTCGTCGCGGCCGAAGCGCTCGTTCCAGCGCTCGGTTTGCTGCGCAAAGGACATTTCAGGCCTGCTTGCGTGGTTGCGGCGGGTCGCGGAAGCCGTCGCGCATCAGGCGGTCGAACTCCTCGGCCACCCGCGCGTCGTCTTCCAGCATCTGGCTCGCGTCGGTGTCGGCGTATTTCATGGCGCCGATGTCGGCGAACGCCTTCTGCACCTTCGGGCTCCATAGCCCGATGTCGCGCACGGTGGGGACGATGCGGCTGAAAAGGCGCATCCGGTAGCGCGTCATGTTCTCCGCGCCGTCCATCGCCGCGACCGCGTCCTCGAGGTCGATCCCGATCTGCGGCCACATCTCGGGCAGGTTGAAGCGGTCGCGCAGGGCGTACACGCCTTCGATCACGAACTCCTCTCGTTCGGCGCGCTCGGCCTCGCTCAGCTGCGGGTAGTAGTCGCGCAGCGCGAGCCGGCCGAAGGCGACGTGGCGCGCCTCGTCCTGCATCACGTAGGCGTTGACCGCGGAGCAGAGCGGGTTCCTGGCGTAATCGCGGAAGCGCTGGAACGCCGACAGCGCCAGCCCCTCGATCAGCACCTGCATGCCGAGGTAGGTGAAGTCCCAGCGCCGGTCGGCGATCGCCTTCTCGAGCAGTTCCTTCAGCGGGCCGGTGATCGGGTAGACGAAGCGGAATTTCTCGCTCAGCAGCCGGCGGTAGGCTTCGACGTGGCGCGCCTCGTCCATGACCTGGGTCGCGGCGTAGAACTTGGATTCGATGCTCGGCACGTCCTGCACGATCTTGGCGGCGCAGATCAGCGCGCCCTGCTCGCCGTGCAGGAACTGCGAGAGCTGGAAGGTCTGCGTGTGGTAGCGCAGGTCCGAGCGCTGGCGCGCCGAGAGCTTGTCCCATAGCGGCGTGCCGTACATCGGCAGCATCTTGTCGTCGACCTGCATCGGGTCGTCCGGGTCGACCTCGAGGCTCCAGTCGATGCGCCGCTCGGCGTCCCATTGCTGCTGCTTGCCCTTGGCGTAGAGCTGCAGCAGCTCGTCGCTGCGCGCGTCGTAGTCCCAGGTGAACGAGACCTCGGTCGCGCCTTCCACCTTCCAGTGGGTCTGCTCGACGGGCAGCAGGTAGTGGTGCAGGGTCGACATGGCTTGAGCTATTGTATACGGGACAAACGGATAGGGTTGAAGGGGCCGCCAATGGTCGAAATCGACGCAGAGCTGGAGCGAGCCGACAGGGCGAGGCAGGCGCAGGACCGGGCTCAGAGCCAGCGCCTGCGCTGGATCGGGGCGATCGCACTGAGCTACGCGGTCGACACCTTGTTTCTCGCCCTGTACGCCGGCGCAGGAACGGTTTCGTTGCAGGTCGCGCTGGCTTACGGCGGCGCCGGCTTCGCCTTTTGCCTTGCTTACGCCTTGCTGGTGGCCCCCGGGTGGAACCTGAATTGGCGCGATCCGAGCATGATGACGCCGAGCGTGCTGTGGGGCGTACTGGCGCAACTGCTCGTCGTGGCAATGGCGCCCCAGATCACTTTTCCCTACCTCGTCAATTTGTTCACCGTGTTCGCCTTTGGCATGCTCTGGCTGAAACTGCGCCAGGCGGCGGCAGTGTGGACCCTGGCGATGGCGGGGACTGGCGCGGTGCTGTACCTGGGCCAGGGCCGGCTCGGCGTTGCCGCCGCGAACACGTTCGAGCTCACCCTGTCGTGGCTTTTCCTGTCGGTGATCCTGAGCCGCAGCCTGCTGCTGAGCATATATGCCAACGGCCTGCGCAGGCGCCTGAGCGAGAACCGGCGCGAGCTTGCTGCGGCGCTCGGTCAGATCCAGGAACTGGTGCACTACGACGAGCTCACCAAGGCGTTCAACCGGCGTTCGCTGGTGGCGCGACTGGGAGAGGAACTCAGCCGGTCGCAGCGCACGCGCGTGCCGTTCTGCGTGGCGATGCTCGACCTGGACAACTTCAAGAACGTCAACGACAGCTACGGCCATGCGACGGGTGACGCGGTGCTGCGGGATTTCGCGGCGCTGGCCCAGGCGACCATGCGCAAGACCGACGTGTTCGGCCGCTATGGCGGCGAGGAATTCATGATGATCCTGACCGCGAGCGGCAGAGCGGGCGCTGACGGCGCGGTGGAACGCGCGCGCGCAGCCGCTGCGGGGCACGCGTGGGGCATGGTCGCCCCGGGTCTCAAGCTCACGATTTCCGCCGGTTTGGCTGAATACCGCCAGGGCGAATCGGTCGAGCAACTCATCAATCGCGCCGACGGCGCGCTGTACGACGCCAAGCGCGCAGGGCGCAACAGGGTGGAAGTCGCAGACTAGGCTACTTGGCCAGCACTTTCATCGCGCGCTCGAGCCCGGCGATGGTGGTGGGGTACATGCGTCCGCCCATCAGCTCCTTCATCACCTGGATCGACTGCCGGTAGGGCCAGATCTCCTCCGGCTCCGGGTTGAGCCAGATGCACTTGGAGTAGATGTCGGTGACGCGCTTGATCCACATCGCGCCCGGCTCCTCGTTGAAGTACTCGATCGAGCCGCCGGGCTGCAGGATCTCGTACGGGCTCATGGTGGCGTCGCCGACGAAGATCACCTTGTAGTCGTGGCCGTACTTGTGCAGCAGGTCCCAGGTGCGGGTGCGCTCGGCGTGGCGGCGCCGGTTGTCCTTCCAGACGAAGTCGTACAGGCAGTTGTGGAAGTAGAAGTGCTCGAAGTGCTTGAACTCGGTCTTGGAGGCCGAGAACAGCTCCTCGCACATCTTGACGTGGTCGTCCATGGTGCCGCCGATGTCGAGCAGCATCAGCACCTTGACGGTGTTGTGGCGCTCGGGCCGCATGTGGATGTCGAGGTAGGCCTTTCTTGCGGTCGAGGCGATGGTGTTCTCGAGATCGAACTCGTCCGGCGCGCCTTCGCGGGCGAATTTCCTCAGCCTTCTCAGCGCCACCTTGATGTTGCGCGTGCCGAGCTCGACCGAGTCGTCGAGGTTGCGGTATTCGCGCTGATCCCACACCTTGACTGCGCTGCGGTTGCGGCTCCTGTCCTGGCCGATGCGGATGCCCTCGGGGTTGTAGCCGTAGGCGCCGAAGGGGGAGGTGCCGCCGGTGCCGATCCACTTGTTGCCGCCCTGGTGGCGGCCCTTCTGCTCTTCCAGCCTTGCTTTCAGCGTCTCCATCAGCTTTTCCCAGCCGCCGAGCGCCTCGATCTGCTTCTTCTCTTCTTCCGACAGCGTCAGCTCGACCTGCTTCAGCAGCCACTCGAGCGGAATCTTGGCCTCGATGCCGGGAATCGTCTCGACGCCCTGCCAGAACTCGCCGAAGGCGCGGTCGAACTTGTCGAAATTCGCCTCGTCCTTCACCAGCGCGGTGCGCGACAGGTAGTAGAAGTCGTCCACCGAAGGGCCGATGACGCCTTTCTGGATCGCCTCCAGCAGCGTCAGGTACTCCTTGATCGAGACCGGGAGGCGGTGGCTCTTGAGCTTGAGGAAGAAGTCGATCAGCACGCGGCGTATCCGGATTCCATCGCCCGATTGTAGCCTTCCGCTAGACGGCCGGGCGGGAGTCCTGCGCGAAGGGAAGTCCCGCCGCGCGCTGGCGCACCAGTGCGGCGAAGCTCTCGGCGGGGACCGGTGCGCTGAGGTGGTAGCCCTGCATGACGTCGCAGCCCATCTGCACCAGCAGCGCGAGCTGCTCGGGGCGCTCCACGCCTTCGGCGACCACCGACTTGCCGAGCGCATGCGCCATGTCTATCGCCGCGCGAACCACCGCCTGGGCGCTCGCGCTTTCGTGGACCGACATGATGAAGGCGCGGTCAAGCTTCACGGCGGCGACCGGCAGATTCTTCAGGTGCGCGAGCGAAGAGTACCCGATGCCGAAGTCGTCCAGCTCGAGAGGCGTCCCAAGGGCCGTCAAGGCGGCGAGGTTCGAGCGCACCGCGGCCTGCTCGCCGAGCACCGCGCTTTCCGTGATTTCCAGGTGAAGCGCATGCGCCGGCACTCCGAAGGCCTGCAGCG
>DATFMS010000271.1:0-7083 GCA_035266805.1 Burkholderiales bacterium
GCTGAACGTCGAGTTCGCCCAAGGGTTCGCCCTCGGCGAACCAAAGCCTCTTTAAAATCAGCGCGATATGAGAATGAATTTGTTTTTGTAAATAATAATGATTATCGTTTATAATTCTTCCATCATGCGCCGAATCCTCATCGCCCTGCTGCTTCTGCCGTCTCTTTGCCTCGCGGCGGACGCCGAGTTCCGTCTCTCCATTCGCGACCATCGCTTCGAACCGGCCGAGCTTCGAGTCCCGGCCGGGAAGCGGATCAGGCTCACGATCGTCAATCAGGACCCCGGCGCCGAGGAGTTCGAGAGCTACGAGCTGCATCGGGAGAAGCTCATCCCGGGAAATTCAAGCGGCATCGTCTATATCGGGCCGCTCGAGCCGGGGCGCTACCCGTTCTTCGGCGACTTCCATCCACGGACCACCACCGGCGTGATCGTCGCCGAGTGAATCACGATCTGGAGCTTTGAATGTATCGGGGCATTGCCTTCGCTGTCGGCGCCGCCGCGCTTTCTCTTTCCACACTGTGCGCTGCAGGTCCTGCGGACTACGTCTATACCCCGGCTGTCGAATACGGCGAACGGGAAATCGATTTCAAGGCGGGGCGCGCCAATACGCACGATGCCGATCAGCAAAGCGCGGCTTCGCTCGGCTTCGGCTACGGTGCGACGCCGCATTGGTTTACCGAGTTCTACGCCAAGTACGAGAGCAGCGGCTCGGGCGCGGTGCATTTCGACGCCTGGGAATGGGAAAACAAGTTCCAGCTCACGGAAACCGGGCAATATCCGGTCGATGCCGGATTCGTGGTCGAGCTCGAGCGGCCGCAGGACCACAGCGAAGGATACGAAGTCAGATTCGGCCCCCTGTTGCAGACCGATTTCGGCAAGCTGCAGCTGAACGGCAACCTTCTGTTCGGGCGGCACTACCGCGCAAGCGAGAGCGGGCCGATGGAGTTCGGCTACCAGTGGCAGGCGAAGTATCGCTGGGCGCAGGCGTTCGAGTTCGGCTTGCAGGGCTTCGGCGACGTCGGCCCCTGGGACAACTGGAATCCGTCCGAGCAGCAGTCGCATCGCTTCGGTCCCGCCGTGTTCGGCAAGATCCCGGTGGGCGTGCACAAGGCGATTCGGTACAACGCGGCGCTATTGTTGAAGGCGTCCTCAGGCGCCCCGAACGACAGCTTCCGCATGCAGGTCGAATACGAGTTCTAGGCGCGGACCGCCGCGTCGGCGCGCGACTCGACGCGCTTGTCCGGCTGTTGCCGGAATTCGAGGGGCGAAACGATGGTGGCGGGCGTAAGCACCGCGGAATGCAGCGAAGAAATCTGCAGCCCGACGTCCATGAAGTAATAGAACAGGAACATCAGCGCCATGACGCTCATCCCCGCCGTGAGCCGCAGGCTGGATTGGTTCATGCGCGCGGTCGCGCCGTTCGACGACGGCGTGATCGTATCGACGTATTCATCGATCGCGCGCAGCGACCTGAGCTTGCGTCCGGTCCGCTGCTCGAGATAGCTGAGCAGACGCTCGCTCGATTCGATCGCATTGTCGGTCGGCTCCATGGCGCCGCGAATTCCCCCCTTGGAGTCAGAACCTGCCATGGCTGCCCGGCGCGCGCAATGAAGGAATCCCGCAGTTCGCGCAGACATTTATCTCCGCGTCCACTTCCCGTTCCGGGAAACGCGACGCGAGCGATCGGCTAGGTGGTGGAGGCGGCGGGAATCGAACCCGCGTCCGCAAGCCCTACACAGTCAGGACTACATGCTTAGCCTGGTCATTTGGATCTCGCCTCGCGCCCGCCGACCGGCAGGCTGACGCTCAGCCAGCCGCTTCGACGGATCCGCGTGGCCAAGCGGCCAGACCGCGCAGAGAGGCTGATGTAAATGACGCTGCACCCCTTTCGGGGCCTAGCCCATCAGCAAGCTAGTGCAGCGTCTAGCCGGTGTTAGGCGGCTAGAGCGAAACGCTCGTCGTTGGCGTTTGTGTGTTTCCAGACTGGATTTGCGAGGTGATCTGGTCCTCGGCATGCCCTGCGCTGCTTCGCGACCCACGTCGAGACCAAGTCGCCCCCCGTGATCGTGTTACTGCGCGCTTCATTGTCTCATATCGGGGCGGAGGAGGGGTTTTTCAAGCCGCTCGCGGCGGCTCAGAGCAGTGCGACGAGGTCGAGCGGATGGGCGATCACGGCGTCCGCCCCCCAGCTGCGCGGGCCGCCGTTGTCGATGCCGTGGTAGCCATACTCGACCGCGATGGCGCGCATGCCGGCGGCGTGCGCGGCCTGCACGTCGCGCAGGTCGTCGCCCACGTAGCAGCATTGCGCGGGCGCCAGCGCCAGCGCGCCGGCGGCGTGCAGCAGCGGCGCGGGATGCGGTTTGGAGTGCGGCGTCGTATCTCCGCAAACCACGCAGTCCGGCGCGACGCCCAGCGCCGTTACCAGCGGCGCGGTGAAGCGGGTGGCCTTGTTGGTGACGATTCCCCAGGCGAGGCCACGAGCGCCGAGCGCCCCGAGCAGCTCCGTGATTCCCGGAAACAGCCTGGTGTCGACGCATATGTGCGCGTCGTAATGCTTAAGGAACGCCTCGCGCATGCTCTCGTACGCCTGGTCCTCCGGCATCAGTCCGAGGCCCACGCGGAGCAGGCCGCGCGCGCCGCTGGAGGCGTAGGGGCGCACATCGTCGACCGACAGGGCCGGGAATCCGCGCTCGGCGCGCAGGCGGTTGACCGCCGCGCCCAGGTCCGCGGCGGTGTCGGCCAGCGTGCCGTCGAAATCGAACAACACGGCGCGCGTCGCGCGCCGCGCCGACGGCTCAATCATTGCGCACGCAGCGAACGAGGTAATTGACGCTGCAGTCGCGACCGAGGGCGTAGCCGCGGGTAAACGGGTTATACGTCATTCCAATCACTTCCTGGGGCACAAGCCCGGCGGCGCGACACCATTGCGCAAGCTCGTGCGGCTTGATGAAGCGTGAATAGTCGTGCGTGCCCTTCGGCAGCAGCTTGAGAACATACTCGGCACCGACGACCGCGAACAGGTAGGACTTGGGGTTGCGGTTGATGGTGGAGAAAAACGCCCGACCGCCCGGCGCGATCATCCGCGCGCAGGCCGCGACGGTGCTGGCCGGGTCGGGCACGTGCTCCAGCATTTCCATGCAGGTCACGACATCGAACGCGCCCGGGTGCGTTTCGGCGTAGTCCTCCGCCGATGTCATCTCGTAATGCACCGGCAGCCTGCTTTCGCGCAGGTGGAGCTGCGCGACCCTCAGCGCCTTGTCGGCGAGGTCGATGCCGGTCACCTGTGCGTTACGGGCGGCCATCGCCTCGGCGAGGATGCCGCCGCCGCAGCCGACGTCGAGCACCGCCTTGCCGGACAGCCGCGCATGGCGGTCGATCCACTCCAGGCGCAACGGGTTGATCTCGTGCAACGGGCGGAACTCGCTCGCCGGATCCCACCAGCGATGGGCGAGCTCGCTGAATTTCTCCAACTCGGCCGGGTCGGCGTTCGGGGTCGCGCTCATTTGATTTTTGATGGGGCTCTGATCCGGGATGTGTTCGCCAGCATGCTACGGCGCGCCGGCAAAAAAAAGCCCTGCTTGGGCAGGGCTTTCCGTTGCGCTGCGACGTCAGTTGCTCTGCGTGCCGATCACCTCGATCTCCACGCGCCGGTTCGGTGCCAGACACTTGATCCTCGCCGGCCTGCTCATGCTCTTCGGGCAGTCTTTAACCTGTTGCGTCTCGCCCTTGCCCTCGGTGTAAATGCGGTTGGGATCAACCCCCTTGGGCACCAGGAAGGCTTTCACGGCATCGGCGCGGCGCACCGAAAGCTTCTGGTTGTACTCGGAGCTGCCGAGCGGGTCGGTATGGCCAATGGCGATCACGACCTCGAGATTCAGCGCCGAGACCTTGCTCGCCAGATCGTCCAGCTTCGCCCTGTCTGCCGGCGTGAGCACCGACTTGTTGAAGTCGAACAGCACGTCGGACTTGAGCGTGACCTTGCGCTCGACCACCACGGGCGCGGGCATCGGCGCAGGGGCGGGCTTCGGCGCCGGCGCGGCCATCGGGGGCGGTGCGGGCATCGGCGCGGGGGCGGGCATCGGCGCAGGCGCAGGCTTCGGCGCCGGCGCGGCCATCGGCTTCGGCATCTTCACCAAATCCGGATCGCATTCGGCGGTCGCCATCGCGGGCGTCCAGTAGCCTGCGCGCCAGCACAGCCCGGCGCCAGCCTTCCAGACAATGCCACCGGCGGCAGAGGAGGTCCAGTAGCCGCTGTCCGATTGCGCGGCCGCAGTGAACGATGTCGCCGACAGGGCCAGGCCTGCGGCGACGACAATCGACATCCAAGTCGTCTTGGTCATATGAACATTTCTCCGGAGTGAGCAGGCCGCGAGAACAGTTCCCGCATGTCAGAAATGTGCAGGATTGGGAGGGGGCCCACTATTCAGGGGAGCAAGTACAGGCTCAAGACAGTGAATTTTGCCACATTTCGCAGCGCGAGTCCAAGTCGGCGAAGGCCGGGTTGTGCAGCACTCCTTCGCGCAGGACCGGCTGTCCCGCCACCCAGACGTGGCTGACGTGCTCGCGGCCGGCGGCGTAAATGAGATGCGATACGACGTCGTAGCACGGCTGCAGCTCGGGCCCGCTGATGCGCACGGCGGCGAGATCGGCTTGCTTGCCTTCCGCGATCGTTCCGATGCGGGATTCCAGCCCAAGCGCGCTAGCGCCGCCCAGCGTCGCGGCGCGCAACGCGGCGTGCGCCGGCATCGCCTCGGCATCGCCCGCGACAGCCTTTGCGAGCAGCGCGGCGGTGCGCATTTCCTGGAACATGTCGAGGCGGTTGTTGCTCGCCGCGCCGTCGGTGCCGAGCGCGACGTTGACGCCGGCTTTCAGCAGTGCGGCGACCGGCGCGAAGCCGCTGGCGAGCTTCAGGTTCGATGACGGACAGTGCACCACGGAGCAGCCGTGGCGCGCGAGCAGGGCAATTTCCGCTTCGGAGACGTGCACCGCGTGCACGGCGATGAGAGCGGGACTGAGAAGTCCGAGGCGGCGCAGGCGCTCGAGCGGCCGAGCGCCGTGCTCATGCTCGGAGCGCGAGACCTCGTCCGCGGTCTCGTGCAGGTGCAGGTGCACCGGCAGGTCGAGCTCCGCCGCAAGCTTCGCGACCTTGCCGAAGCTCTCGTCCGAAACCGTGTACGGCGCATGCGGCGCCAGGCAGAAGCTGAGCAGCGGCTCGTCTGCGTAACGATCGCGCAGGGCAAGACCCTTGCGCAGATAATCGTCGGCGTCCGCCGCGTAGGCCGACGGAAAGTCGATCACGATCGCCCCCAGCGACGCGCGCATCTTCGCCTCGTGCGCCGCTTCCAGAGCCGCCTCCGGGAAGTAGTACATGTCGTTGAAGCAGGTGATCCCGCCGCGCAGCATCTCGGCGCAGGCGAGCAAGGTCCCATCCCTCACGAATTGCGGCGATACGTGCCTGGCTTCGGCCGGCCAGATGTGTTCCTGCAGCCAACGCATCAGCGGCATGTCGTCCGCGATGCCCCGCATCAGCGACATCGCCGCATGCGTATGAGCGTTCACCAGGCCGGGAATCAGCGCGTGTTCGGGAAGGGCAAGCGCCGGATACTGGGCAAAGCGCCGCCGGGCGGCCTCGACGGGCAGCACGGCCTCGATGCGTCCGTCGCGCACCGCCACCGCGTGCTGTTCGAGCACCGAGCCTGCCGGCTCGACCGGTACCAGCCAGCGTGGAAGGATCAGCGTAGTCGTGGTTTCTGGCACAGAAAGGCCCGTCGAGCGGACCTCCCTCCGTTTTGTTCTGGCTGACCCGCCGCGACGCAAGGACGCGGACATCGCGGGCGATTCGTCGCATTTTAGGCATAGCGCGAGCGCGGCGACAAGGCGGCGCCGAAGCGTGCCCGCCCCGGAGGCGGAAAAGCGTGTCGCGACAAGCGAAGAGCAGGCGTCTGCATGCTAAAATTTCATGTTTTTCTCGCAGCCCCTCTATGGATCAATTCGCCAAGGAAACGCTCCCGGTCAGCCTCGAAGAGGAGATGCGCCGGTCGTATCTCGACTACGCGATGAGCGTCATCGTGGGGCGCGCGCTGCCCGACGTGCGGGACGGGCTCAAGCCGGTGCATCGGCGCGTCCTGTACGCGATGCACGAGCTTTCGAACGACTGGAATCGACCCTACAAGAAGTCGGCGCGCATCGTCGGCGACGTCATCGGCAAGTTCCACCCGCACGGCGATTCGGCCGTGTACGACACGATCGTGCGCATGGCGCAGGACTTTTCGCTGCGCTATACGCTGGTCGATGGCCAGGGAAACTTCGGCTCGATCGACGGCGACAATGCCGCGGCCATGCGCTACACCGAAATCCGCATGGCGAAGATCGGCCACGAATTGCTGGCCGATATCGACAAGGAAACGGTCGACTTCGGTCCGAACTACGACGGTTCGGAAGAAGAACCGCTGATCCTGCCGTCGCGGATCCCGAACCTGCTGATCAACGGTTCCTCCGGCATCGCGGTCGGCATGGCGACCAACATTCCGCCGCATAACCTCGCCGAGGTAATAGAAGCCTGCTTGCATGTGCTGCACCATCCCCAGTGCGCAATCGAGGAGTTGATCAAGCTGATGCCGGCGCCGGATTTTCCGACCGCCGGCATCATCCACGGGCTGTCCGGCGTGCACGAGGGCTACCGCACGGGACGCGGACGCATCGTGATGCGTGGTCGCACGCACTTCGAGGACATCGGCAGGGGCGACCGGCAGGCGATCATCGTCGACGAGCTCCCCTATCAGGTAAACAAGAAGACCCTGCTCGAAAAGGTCGCCGAGCTGGTGATGGACAAGAGGATCGACGGCATATCCGACATCCGCGACGAGTCCGACAAGTCCGGCATGCGAGTGGTCATAGAGCTCAAGCGCGGTGAGATTCCCGAGGTCGTGCTCAATAACCTGTACAAGCTGACCCAGCTGCAGGACACCTTCGGCATGAACATGGTCGCGCTGGTGGACGGACAGCCGAAGGTGCTCGACTTGAAGTCGATACTCGAGGCGTTCATTTCACATCGGCGCGAGGTCGTAACGCGGCGCACCGTTT
>DATFMS010000272.1:0-18080 GCA_035266805.1 Burkholderiales bacterium
TTCATGCCAGGCCACTGCGGCGTGTAGCCCTCGGCGTGGCGGTAGTAGCCCTGGCACATCCACAGGAACTGCGCCGTGAAGCGCGCGCGCTCTCCCGTGTCGGTCCGCTCGGCCTCGATCGTCCAGCGCTTGTCCTCGCTCGACCACGAGGCCGATGCGATGCGGTGCCGGTAGCGGATGTGGCGCGCGAGGCCGTTGTCCTCGATCACCTCGCCCATGTAGGCGAGGATCTTCGCCGCGGTGGCGATCGGCGCCCCGGTCCACGGCTTGAAGCGGTAGCCGAAGGTGTAGAGGTCGCTGTCCGAGCGGATGCCGGGAAAGCGATGCGTGCGCCAGGTGCCGCCGAAGCCGTCCTGCGCCTCGAGCACCACGAACGACTTGCCCGGGCACTGCTGCCTCAGGTGGTAGGCGCCGCCCACGCCGGAGATCCCGGCGCCGGCGATCAGCACGTCGAAGTGCTCGGTCCTCGCCAGCGCATCGTCGAGCTGCGCCGCCGGCATATCCATGTTCGCGCCCATTCGGCTATCCCTTGAAGACCGGCATCTCCTCGGGCTTCGGTTGCTGCGCAAATACCACATCCGAATCCGAGAACTTGACCCAGGGTTGCGCGTTTTCGGCCCAGACGTGGCAACCGGGGCTGCACCAGCTACGGTCGTCCAGCGTTCCAACCTTCAGACCGATCCGCGGCAGGTCACCCTCCTCGGTGAACATTTGATGATAGATCCGCGTGCCGCAGCCCGGGCAGAAGTAGCAGCGGAATTTTCTGCCGCGTCCGTCACGGACGAAATGCGCCAGGCGCCCTTGCGTGACGGTCAAGCTGCCGCCCGGAAACTGCGCCGACAACCCGAAGGCGCTGCCAGACTGTTTCTGGCAGATCGAGCAATGGCAGGCGTAGGTGCGCAGCGGCTTGCCCTTCACTTCGTAGCGCACCTCCCCACATTGACAGCCACCTGACAAAACGGAGTCCATGGTCGTCCCCTCCCCGCACGTGCGTGGGGACGAGATTACAGCATCACGACTGGAATTCCGCCATCAGCACGAAGGCGTTCCAGGCGGCGTGCAGCAGCATGCCCGGATAGAGGCTCCGCGAGCGCGTGCGCAGGTAGCCGAAGCACAACCCCATGAGAAAGTGGCTCGGGAACGCGAGCGGCGCGAGCAGAACTTCACGGCGCTGCGAAGATTTCCGGCTGGTGGGGGAGATAAAGACCCCTGGCGCAGGCAGGGTGCGCCAGGGGAATCGATCGGGGTGCCGACCCGGAGGAGGATCAGCCGGCACCCGCTCCGGCGTTTTTTCGCCGGACCTGCGTTTGCCTGCGAGCACAGTATTTCCCCTATCGACGGCTCGCTCCAGGAACTAATAGACGGCCGCGGCGCGGATCTGTATATGTTTTGCATTTCTCACCCGATTGCGGACATCAGCCATGAAGAGCGATAGCCCCGAGTCCAGCCGCAAGGCACAGATCGACGCCGTGCTGCTGAAGCTCCCGGGCGTCAGCGCAAAGAAGATCAACGATCTCGACGCCTATTTCGTCAACGACCGGATGTTCGCCTGCATCAGCGGCCGCGGCGTGGGGCTGCGCCTGCCGGTCGCCACCGCGACCGAGCTGCAGTTCTCGCGCGACAACGTGATGCCGTTCCAGCCCGGCGGCATGGCGAGCACGAGGGAGTGGATCCAGATCGACCGCGCCGAGGCGGCCGAGTACGAGAAGGACCTGCCGCTGTTCCAGGCCGCGATCGAGTTCGTGAAGACCGCTCGCTCGCGCTAGGCCGTGGCGCTGCGCCTCTCGGGCGGCGTGCGCCCCGCCTGCACGCAGGCCGCGCGCAGGGTGAACTCGACCACGTCGCGCTGCGCACGGCTGCCGCCGATGCGCACCGTCTCCGGCAGCGCGGCCTCGAGCAGCTCGATAGCGCGGCTCAGGTCGCTCCTGGCGTAGGCGGCGAAGGCCTCGGCGAGCTTCGGCACGACCGGGCCGGGCGGCAGCCTGCCGGCGGCTTCGCGCTCGCGCAATTGCCTGATCACGCGCTCGAGGTTCTCGCCGTCGCCGCTGGCGGCGCAGGCGAGCGCGACGTGCACGTCGGCGAACGGGACGCCGGCCTTGGGAAAGTTCTGCAGCGCGTAATCGCGCGCCTCGCTCCACAGCGCGCCATGGTGCGGCTCGCCGGCGAGCTCGGCGCGCCAGAGGAACGACGGCGCGTCGGTCGCGACGTTGAGCGGCGGCCCCCAGGCGCCGCCGACCGGATGCACGCCCTCGCGGTAGGCGCGCCAGGCGCGCTCGCGGTCGCCGAGCGCGAGCGCCGCGAGCGCCACGTGCCACGACAGGTGGCAGTGCATCAGGCCCTGCCGCGGGTAGGCCGGCATCCAGTCCTCGAGGTAGTCGAGCGCGGCGCGGTGCTCGCCGCGCTCGTACAGAACGTGCACCTTGATGTGAGCGCCGTGCGGGTTGCGCGGCTTGGCCGCCATGCTGCGCTCGATCAGCGACCCCGCCTCGTCGAGCCGCCCGCACTCGCAGGCGGCGAAGGCGAGCGCCGAGCCGAACCACCAGTCGTCGCCGTAGTGCGGGGCAAGCGCCGAGAACAATTCGTACAGCTCCGACTCGCGCGCCTGGCGGCCGCTGAAGCCGATCAGGCCGAACACGCCGGCCGCCGGAGCGAGCACCATCGCGTCGCGCGGATGCTCGGCGACGTGCTCGCGGATCGCCTCCAGCGAGCCGGCCGGATTGCCCTCGATCGCGAGCGCGAGCGCGTTGACGTGGCTCTGCTCGCGCGGCGTGGCGCCGGCGGCGAGCTCTCGCGCGCGCGCCGCGTGCTCGCGCGCCTGCGGCACTCTGGCGGCGAGCAGCAGCGCGCGAGCCAGCGCGATCTGCGCCAGGGCGAAGGCGGAATCGGCCGCCAGCGCGCGGCCGAGGTGCTCCTCGGCGCCGGCGTTCGCGCTCAGGATGCAATCGACGCCCGCGACGTAGTCATCGCGCGCCGCGGCGGTCGTCGACAGCGGCAGGCCGTAGCGGTCGGCGGGCGCCACGGGCACTCAGGGCATCTGGATCTTGCCGCCGCCGCCGAGCGCGCCGGGCGGCAGCCCACCCTGCGGAACGACGATCTGCGACGCAGCCTCGCGCCGCATCTCCTGCAGCTCGCGCACGGTGCGCTCGATCGCGACCTTCGCCAGGCTGCCGAACTTGCCCGCCGCCTCGTCGAGCGAGGCGGCGTCGATCTCGAACGCGATCGGCAGCGCGCCCATCGGCGTCATCACCTGCGTTTCGCCGACGTAGATCAGCTTGCGCGCCGTGTCCGGGGTGCCGTCGCTCTTGACCGGCGTCAGCCGGCGCAGCGTGCCCACGCGCCGGTCGGTGAAAGTCTCCTCGAGGAACAACCCCGCGAGGTCCAGGTTCAGTTCGGTGGTGCGAGGTTCGGTGGCCATCTGGCGCGCGTCTCCTAGATCGGTTTCGACCGATTTTACCCGCTCGACTCCCCGCGCGACACGCATTCGCTCTTCACCGTCTCGCGCACGATGTCGGCCAGGCGCAGCACGCCGGGGCCGGCGCCGTCGCGATCGGCGTACACCAGGTAAAGCTGCGCGTAGCGCTCGCCGCCTTCGCGCAGCGGCAGGGCCTTGAGCGAGCCCGCGGCGAGCTCGGCGCGGATCATCTCCTGCGGAAACCAGGCGTAGCCGTAGCCCGCGCGCACCGCCTCGAGCGAAGTCGCCATGTGGCTCACGGTCCAGCGCTGCGCTGCCTCGAGCCAGGGGCGCGTCGCGCGCAGCGCACCCGATTCGCGCACCACCAGCTGGCGATGCGCACGCAGGTCCTGCAGGGTCGGCTCGCGCCCGAGCCGGTGCAGGGCGTGGTCTGCGCGCGCCACCAGCAGGAAGCGCAGCCGCAGCAGGGGGTCGCCGGCGAACCCGGGAGGAATCATGCCGGCAACGGCGAAGTCGACCTGGCGCTGCGTCAGCGCCTCCTGCGTGCCGCCGAGCACGGACTCGATCACCTCGATGCGGGTATGCGGGCTCTCCCGCGCAAAGCGCTCGAGCGACTTGAACAACAGCCAGCGCGGGAAGACGATTTCCGCCGCGAGCGCGATCTCGGGCTCCCAGCCGGCGGACAGGCGGCGCGCGGAGCGCTCGATCGCGCCCGCCTCGTCGAGCAGGGCGCGCGCACGGCGCACCAGCACTTCGCCCACCGGGGTGAGGCGGGCCCTGCGGCCGCTGATCTCGAAGGCCTTGACCCCGAGCAGCGACTCGAGCTTCTGCACCGCGTAAGTCACTGAAGATTGGGTCTTGTTCAGCTTGTCGGCGGCCCGCGCGTAGCCCCCGGAATCGACCACTGCAACGAGCGCGCGCCACTGCTCGAGCGTGATCATATATCGACATTATCGATCATATTAACCGTATTTTTCTACTTTTTGATCCATTCAGTCAATATTAAATAGCGTCCTCAAGTCAATTTTCAGAGGACCCCCCATGAAAACGCTACTGCAACTGAACGCAAGCCTGTACGCCGGCGATGGCCAGTCGAGCCGCCTCGCCGCGCGCTTCGTCGATCTGTGGCGCGCCGCCAACCCAGGCGCCACGCTGCTGCTGCGCGACCTCGCGCGCGAGCCGGTGCCGCACCTTGACGCGCAGCGCTTCGGCGCCTTCCTGGCGAAAGACGAGGCGCGCGACCCGGCCCAGAAGGCCGTCGTCGCGTATTCCGACCTGCTGATCGGTGAATTGAAGCGCGCCGACGTGATCGTGCTCGGGCTGCCGATGTACAACTTTGGCGTGCCCTCGGTGCTCAAGGCCTACTTCGACCACGTGGCGCGCGCCGGCGTGACCTTCCGCTACACCGAGAACGGTCCGCTCGGGCTGCTCACCGGCAAGCGGGCCTATGTGTTCGCCGCGCGCGGCGGCCAATACGCGGGCACCGCAGCCGATACGCAGACCGGCTACGTGCGCACCTTCCTGCGCTTCCTCGGCATCGAAGACGTCGAGTTCGTCTACGCCGAGGGCCTGGCGATGGGCGACGCAAGTCGCCAGGCGGTGCTCTCGCGGGCACAATCCGAAATCGAGCGCATCGCCGGCGGCCTTGCGCTCGCAGCCTGAAGGAGAACGCCATGACCGCCAGAACCCTGCAGCGCGTAATCGAATCGGTACCCGCCTCGGACGGAGCGGGGGTGAAGCTGCGCCGCAGCCTCGGCGCGCAGCAGAACCTGCGCCTCGACCCGTTCCTGATGCTGGACGAATTCTCCTCCGACGAAGCCGACGACTACATCGCCGGCTTCCCGGCCCATCCGCACCGCGGCTTCGAGACCGCGACCTACCTGATCGACGGCCACATGCTGCACGAGGATCACCTCGGCAACCGCGGCGACCTCAAGAGCGGCGGCGTGCAGTGGATGACCGCGGGGCGCGGCATCGTGCACTCGGAGATGCCGCAGCAGGAGCAGGGCCGCATGCGCGGCTTCCAGCTCTGGATCAACCTGCCGGCGCGCGAGAAGATGAAGCCGGCCGGCTACCGCGACATCCAGCCCGGGGAGATTCCGGCGCTCGCGCTGGCGGGCGGCGGGCGGGTGAAGGTGATTGCCGGCACCCTGGTGCACGACGGCCGGTCGACGCCCGGCCCGATCCAGGGCCACGCCACCGAGCCGCTGTATCTGGATGTCGAGCTGCCCGCGGGCACGAGCTTCTCCCACCCGGTGCCCGCCGGGCACAACGCGTTCGTCTATCCTTTCGAGGGCAGCGTGTCGGTCGGCGGGCGCGAGCTGCGCACGCATGGCGCCGGCGTGCTGGGCGCGGGCGACACGGTCGAGGTGCTGGCCGGCGGCGAGGGTGCGAGGTTTCTCCTGCTCGCGGGGCGGCCGCTCGGCGAGCCGGTGGTGCAGTACGGCCCGTTCGTGATGAACAGCCGCGAGGAGATCGAGCAGGCGATCCGCGACTACCAGAGCGGCGAGCTCACCCGCGCAGCTTGAAGCGCTGGATCTTGCCGGTCGCGGTCTTGGGCAGCTCGCCGATGAACTCGATCCAGCGCGGGTACTTGTACGGCGCGAGCTTGTCCTTGACGTGCTGCTGCAGCGACTGCGCGAGTGCATCGCTCGCCGACTGTCCCTGCTTGAGCACCACGTAGGCCTTGGGCTTGACCAGCTTGCTTTCGTCCTCGTGGCCCACCACCGCGGCCTCGAGCACCGCGTCGTGCGACACCAGCGCCGCCTCGACCTCGGCCGGCGAGACGTAGATGCCGGAGACCTTGAGCATGTCGTCCGAGCGCCCGCCGTAGACGTAGTAGCCGTCGGCGTCCTGGCTGTACTTGTCGCCGCTCTTGGTCCACTCGCCGACGAAGGTGGCGCGGCTCTTGGCGCGGCTGTTCCAGTACTGCGCCGCGCCGGTGTCGCCGCGGATCTGGAGCTCGCCGAGCTCGCCCTGCTTGACCGGGTTGCCCGCCTCGTCGACCAGCCTGAGCTCGTATCCCGGCACCGGCTTGCCAGTGGTGCCGTAGCGGATGTCGTCCGGGCGGTTGGAGAGGAAGATGTGCAGCATCTCGGTCGAGCCGATGCCGTCGAGGATCTCGACCCCGGTCTTCTCCTTGAAGGTCTGCGCGATGCGCGGCGGCAGCGCTTCGCCCGCCGAGGTGCAGGCGCGCAGCCGGTGCTCGCCCTTCTTCGGCAGCGCCGGGTCGGCCAGCATCGCCGCGTACAGCGTCGGCACGCCGTAGAAGATGGTCGGCTTCTTGTCGACGATGCGCTTGAACACCGCGGCCGGCGTCGGCCGCTCGGCCATCAGCAGCGTGGTGGCGCCGACCGCGAGCGGGAACGACAGCCCGTTGCCCAGGCCGTAGGCGAAGAACAGCTTGGCCGCGGAGAACACGACGTCGTCCTCGCGGATGCCGAGAACCGGTCGCGCGTAGAGCTCGGCGGTGAGGATCATGCTCGAGTGCACGTGCACCGTGCCCTTGGGGGTGCCGGTCGAGCCCGAGGAATAGAGCCAGAAGCAGGCGTCGTCGCAGGTGGTGCGGGCGGCCGCAAACTCGTCCTTGCCCTTGGCGAGCAGGTCGCGGAACGCGAGCCTGCCCTTGGCGTCCTTGCCCGAGACCACGACGTGCCTGAGGTGCGGCAGCTTGCCAATGAGCGGTTCGAACTGCGGCAGCAGCGCCTCCGACACGAACAGCACGCGCGCGCGGCTGTCCTCGAGCATGAATTGGTAATCCTTGGGGGTGAGCAGCGTGTTGGCCGCCACCGGCACCACGCCGGCGCGGATCGCGCCGAGGAACGCGGTCGGCCAGTCGATCGTGTCGAGCATCGCCAGCAGCACGCGCTGCTCCATGTCGACCCCCAGCGTCGCCAGCGCCGAGGCGAAGCGGTTCACCCGCTGCGCCAGCTCGCCGTAGCTGTACGTGCCCGCGTCGTCGATGTAGGCGGTCTTGCCCGCGCGCCCCGCAGCGAGGTTGCGCCCGATCAGGTCTTCGGCCGCGTTGTACTCGCGCGGGATGTCGACCCGCGGCGGCGAGACCGAATGGTCAGCCCTGGACAACTCCATATTCCCCTCCTCCCAGCCGTGCGCCTCAGGCCGCCCCGGCGGCCGCCTTGGCAAGTTTAAGCCACTCTTCGCCCCATTCGCTCGCCATCTCCTCGGGCAGCACGCCAGAGGAAGCGTCGTGCTTGACGCGCTCGCCGATGCGCTGCGCGCCGAGCTCCGCCAGCAGCTCGTCGAAGCGCTGGCCGCCGAAATTGAAGGTCTCGGCGTAGGTCCGGTCGCCCAGGCCGAACACACCGTAGCGCAGCTGCGACAGGTCGGGGCGCCTGGCCTTGAGGTCGTCGTAGAGCGCCTTGGCGTTGTCCGGCACGTCGCCCTGGCCGTAGGTCGAGGTGCAGATCAGATAGACGCCCCCGCGCGCGAACACCGAGCTGTCGAGCTGGTCCATCAGCAAGGTCTCGACCTGCACTTCGCCGTCGTCCCAGGCCAGCTCGAGCTCCTGCGCCACGAGCTGCGCGGTGCCCGTCATGGTCCCCACCAGGATGTTTATTTTGAGTGGCATTTGACAGTAACTATATTGCACCATAGAATTCCGGTCAAGCAGTATAGTTCATTAACCCGGATCAATGCCATGGGTGCGTCCCTCACGCCGCCGCAGCAGCTCGAAGCCGCCGAGCTCGCCTACCTCGCCCACCTCGGCGAGCGGGTGCGCGCCTGGCGGCTCGAACAGGGCGTCACGCGCAAGTCGCTGGCGCTCGCCTCGGGCGTGTCCGAGCGCTATCTGGCCCAGCTCGAGTCCGGCCACGGCAACATCTCGGTCCTGCTGCTGCGCAAGGTGGCGCAGGCGATGCAGGTTCCGGTCGAAGACTTGGCGCGCGAGAACGGCGACATGCCCGCCGAGCTGGCGCTGCTGGCGCGCTTCGCCGCGGCGCTGCCGCCGGAGAAGGTCGCCGCGGCGCACCGCCTGCTGCTGGCGCAGTTCGGCAGCCCGCGCAAGCGGCGCGTCGCGCTGCTCGGCCTGCGCGGCGCGGGCAAGTCCTCGCTCGGCGCGCGGCTGGCCGAAACCCTCGGCGTGCCGTTCGTCGAGCTCGACCGCGAGGTCGAGCGCGAGGCCGGCTCGGACCTGGGCGCGGTGTTCTCGATCTACGGCCACGACGCCTACCGCCGCTTCGAGCGCCGCGCGCTCGAGCGCGTGCTGCGCCAGCACGACCGCGCCGTGATCGCCACCGGCGGCAGCCTGGTGACCGACCAGGACAACTACGACCTGCTGCGCGAGCGCTGCTACTGCGTCTGGCTCAGGGCCTCGCCCGAGGAGCACATGTCGCGCGTCATCTCGCAGGGCGACATGCGCCCGTTCAAGGGCCGCTCGGCGGCGCTCGACGAAATCAGGCGCCTGCTCGCCGACCGCGACCGGCTCTACGCGCGCGCCGACGCCGTCCTCGACACCTCGGGCAAGCCCGTCAGGCAGAGCCTCGCCCAGCTGCGAAACCTCGTCTCCAAGGAGGAGAAATGAACGCACCGATCCCCGCCGGCCGCATTCGCGTCGGCTTCGACACCCATCCCGAGCGCTACAACCACTGGAAGCTCGGCGTCGACGGGCCGCTGGCTACGCTGACGCTCGACGTCGCCGAAGACAAGGGCATCGCGCCCGGCTACAAGCTCAAGCTCAACTCCTACGACCTCGGCGTCGACATCGAGCTGCACGACGCGCTCAACCGCATCCGCTTCGAGCATCCCGAGGTGAAGTGCGTCGTGCTCACCAGCGGCAAGCCGCGCATGTTCTGCTCCGGCGCCAACATCTACATGCTGGGCCTGAGCGCGCATTCCTGGAAGGTGAACTTCTGCAAGTTCACCAACGAGACCCGCAACGGCATCGAGGACTCGAGCGCGCACTCGGGCCTCAAGTTCCTCGCCGCGCTCAACGGCACCACCGCGGGCGGCGGCTACGAGGTGGCGCTCGCCTGCGACGAGATCGCGCTGGTCGACGACCGCTCGACCACCGTGAGCCTGCCCGAGGTGCCGCTGCTCGGCGTGCTGCCGGGCACCGGCGGCCTCACCCGCCTGGTCGACAAGAGGAAGGTGCGGCGCGACCTGGCCGACGTGTTCTGCACCACCGCCGAGGGCGTGCGCGCCGACCGCGCCAAGGACTGGAAGCTGGTCGACCATGTCGCCAAGCCGCAGCAGTTCGCCGAGATGGTGAAGGCGCGCGCGCTCGAGCTGGCGCAGCTCTCGGACCGCCCCGGCGGCCAGGGCGTCGAGCTGAAAGCCCTCGCGCGGCGCGAAGACGAGTCCGGCCTGCATTATTCCTGCGTCGAGGTGCACCTCAACCGCGCCGCCCGCACCGCCACCCTCACCGTCGCCGCGCCCGAGGGCGCGCAGCCGCAAACGCCCGAGCAGATGCTCGCCGCGGGCGCGGACTGGTGGCCGCTCAAGGTCGCGCGCGAGCTCGACGACGCGATCCTCAACCTGCGCCACAACGAGCTCGAGATCGGGCTCTGGCTGCTCAAGACCCGCGGCAGCGCGGAGGCGGTGCTCGCGCTCGACGCGGCGCTGCAAGCGAACGCCAAGCACTGGTTCGTGCGCGAGACGATCGGCATGCTACGCCGCACCCTGGCGCGGCTGGACGTCTCGAGCCGCTCGATGTTCGCCATCGTCGACCAGGGCTCGTGCTTCGCCGGCACGCTCGCCGAGCTGCTGTTCGCGGCCGACCGCGGCTACATGCTGCACCTGCCGGAAGAGGAAACGGGCGCGCCGCACCTCGCGCTATCGCAGGCCAATTTCGGCCTCTGGCCGATGGCGAGCGGCGCTTCGCGCATCGAGGCGCGCTTCTGCGAGGAGTCCGCGCCGGTCGAGGCGGCGCGCCAGGCGATCGGCGAGAAGCTCGACGCGCACGACGCGCTCGAGCTCGGCCTGGTGACCGCGGCGCCCGACGACCTGGACTGGGAGGACGAGGTCCGGCTGGCGATCGAGGAGCGCGCGAGCCTTTCGCCCGACGCCCTGACCGGCATGGAAGCGAGCCTGCGCTTTTCCGGGCGGGAGAACATGGCGACGCGCATCTTCGGCCGCCTCACCGCGTGGCAGAACTGGATCTTCATCCGCCCCAACGCGGTCGGCGAGCAGGGCGCGCTCAAGGTCTACGGCAGCGGCGCCAAGCCGAAATTCAACTGGGAGAGGGTCTAGCCATGCCCGCCATCGACTACAACGAGCGCATCCCGAACAACGTCGAGCTGTCGGGCAACAAGTCGCTGCAGCGCGCGCTCGAGCACTGGCAGCCCGAATACCTCAAGTGGTGGGGCGAGATGGGTCCCGAGAAGTCGCAGGCCATGGACGTCTACCTGCGCACCGCGGTCAGCGTCGAGCCCAAGGGCTGGGCGCACTACGACTACGTCAGGATGCCCGACTACCGCTGGGGCATCTTCCTCGCGCCCGCGCAGGCCGAGCGCCAGGTCAACTTCGGCGTGCACAAGGGCGACGCCGCGTGGCAGGACGTGCCGGGCGAATACCGCTCGACCCTGCGCCGCATCATCGTCACCCAGGGCGACACCGAGCCGGCGTCGGTCGAGCAGCAACGCCACCTGGGCCTCACCTGCCCGTCGCTGTACGACCTGAGGAACCTGTTCCAGGTCAACGTCGAGGAAGGCCGCCACCTGTGGGCCATGGTGTACCTCTTGCACGCCTACTTCGGCCGCGACGGGCGCGAGGAAGCCGAGGCATTGCTCGAGCGCCGCTCGGGCGACGCCGACAACCCGAGGATCCTGACCGCGTTCAACGAGAAGACGCCCGACTGGCTGTCGTTCTTCATGTTCACCTTCCTCACCGACCGCGACGGCAAGTACCAGCTCGCGGCGCTCGCCGAGTCGGCCTTCGACCCGCTGTCGCGCACCTGCCGCTTCATGCTGACCGAGGAGGCGCATCACCTGTTCGTCGGCGAAACGGGCATCGCGCGCATCATCCAGCGCACCTGCGACGTCATGAACCAGCACAGGACCGACGACGCGGCGAAGCTGCGCGGCCTCGGCGTGATCGACCTGCCCACGCTGCAGAAGTACCTCAACTTCCACTTCAGCGTGACCAGCGACCTGTACGGCTCCGAGATCAGCTCCAACGCCGCTTCGTTCTACACCCAGGGCCTCAAGGGACGCTTCGACGAGACCCACATCGGCGACGACCACCGGCTCGAGAGCGCCGAGTACGAGGTGCCCGACGTGGCCGAGGACCGCATCATCGTCCGCCACGTGCCGGCGCTCACCGCCCTCAACGAGCGCCTGCGCGACGACTGGATCGCCGACGTGCAGAAGGCGATCGAGCGCTGGAACCGCATCCCCGACAAGGCCGGCGTGTCGTTCCGTTTCAAGCTGCCGCACAAGGGCTTCAACCGCCGCATCGGCCTGTTCAACGCGCTGCACGTCGATCCTGCGGGCAAGGTCGTTTCGGAGGCAGAATGGACCCACCTCCACGGCGGCTGGCTGCCGACCGGGGAGGACCGCGCCTTCGTGCACTCGCTGATGGGCCGCGTCACCGAGCCGGGCAAGTACGCCAACTGGATCGCGCCGCCGCTCAACGGCATCAACAAGCAACCGGTCAATTTCGAATACGTAAGATTCAGCTAGGAACCAGGATATGGCCATCAATTACGCCGAGAAGATTCCCAACAACGTCGACCTCGCCCACGACAAGACGCTGCAGCGCGCGCTCGAGCACTGGCAGCCGCACTTCCTCGAGTGGTGGCACGAGATGGGGCCGAGCGACTTCGAGAAAGCCGACGTCTACCTGCGCACCGCCACCTCGGTCGACGCCAAGGGCTGGGCCAGCTACGGCGCGGTCAAGATGCCCGACTACCGCTGGGGCATTTTCCTCGCCGATCAGCAGCCGCAACGCACGATCGGCTTCGGCGACCAGATGGGCCAGCCGGTGTGGCAGCAGGTGCCGGGCGAGCACCGCTCGACGCTCAGGCGCCTGATCGTGACCCAGGGCGACACCGAGCCGGCGTCGGTCGAGCAGCAGCGCCTGCTCGGGCACCTCTGCCCTTCGCTCTACGACCTGAGGAACCTGTTCCAGATCAACGTCGAGGAAGGCCGCCACCTGTGGGCGATGGTGTATCTCCTTCACGCCTACTTCGGCCGCGACGGCCGCGAGGAGGCCGAGGAGCTGCTCGCGCGCCACTCGGGCGACGCCGACAAGCCGAGGATCCTGACCACCTTCAACGAGCCGATCTCGGACTGGCTGTCGCTGTACTGCTTCACCTACTTCACCGACCGCGACGGCAAGTACCAGCTCAAGAGCTTCGCCGAGAGCGCGTTCGACCCGCTGTCGCGCACCTGCCGCTTCATGCTGACCGAGGAAGCGCACCACATGTTCGTCGGCGAGACCGGCATCGGGCGCGTGGTCAAGCGCACGCTCGAGGTGATGAAGGAGCTCGGCAGCGACGACCCGGCCAAGGTGCGCGCGCGCGGCGCGGTCGATCTGCCGCTGCTGCAGAAATACATCAACTTCTGGTGCTCGTCGTCGCTCGACCTGTTCGGCTCCGAGATCAGCTCGAACGCGGCGGCCAGCTTTGCCAACGGACTCAAGGGCCGGCCCGACGAGTCGCAGTACGAGGACCACGTGCTGCGCGACGTCAGCCTCAAGCTCGACACGCCGGAGGGCGCGCAGGACGTGCCGATGCTCAACGCCCTGAACGAGGTGATGCGCGAGTCCTACCTCAAGGACTGCGAGATCGGCCTCAAGCGCTGGAACCGCGCCATCGAGCGCGCCGGGCACGATTTCCGCCTCACCCTGCCCTCGTCGCGCTTCCGCCGCGCGATCGGCTCCTGGGTCGGCCTGCCGGTCGACCCGGGCGGCAAGCTGCTGCCGAAGGAAGAGTACGAGCGACGCCTCTACGAATGGGTGCCGTCGCCGGACGACAAGGCCTTCGTCAAGTCCCTCATGCAGAAGGTGGCCGAGCCCGGCAAGATGGCGGCCTGGATCGCGCCGCCCGACCGCGGCATCAATAACCTGCCGATCGACTACGAGTACGTCCACCTCGCATGAGCGGCGCCGCGCCCGCCTTCGCGCGCGCCGAGTGGTGCGCGTTCCTCAACCACATGCTCGAGGCCGAGCGCGCGGGTGCCAGGGCGCTGCTCGAGTTCCTCGGCGAGTACCCGCGCGACGGCGAAGCCTGGAAGGCGCTGCGCAAGGTCCAGGGCGACGAGGCGCACAACTGCGTCCTGCTCGGCGAGCTGCTCAAGCGCGCCGGCGAGCCCTACAGCCACGCCACCGGCGAGTTCCTCGACAAGGCGATCGCGCTGCAGGGCCGGCGCGAGCGGCTCGAGTTCCTCTGCCGCGGCCTCGGCTGGTCGGTGCGCGAGATCGAAGCCGCGCTGCCGCGCGTGCCCGACCAGGCGGGCGTCGAGGCGCTCGGCCGCATCCGCGACACCCACCGCGGCAGCCTGGCGAGCTGCAACGCGCTGCTGAAGACCAAAGACCTATGAAACTCCGCGCCGCGGTGCTCAGGCAGGCCGGCGCCGCCCGCCCCTACGCCGCGAGCCGGCCGCTGGCGATCGAGACCGTCGAGCTGCCGCCGCCCGCGGCGGGCGAGGTGCTGGTCCGGATCGAGGCCGCGAGCCTCTGCCATTCGGACCTGTCGGTGGTCAACGGCGACCGCGCCTGGCCGCTGCCGATCGTGCCCGGGCACGAGGCCGCCGGGGTGGTGGCGAAAACCGGCGCCGGCGTCGAGTCGGCGGCCGAGGGCGACCACGTGGCGCTGATCTTCCTCACCCAGTGCGGCGTCTGCGAGCGCTGCGTCGAGGGCAAGTCCTACCTCTGCGCCCGCGGCACGCAGGCCAACCGCGAGGGGCGCCTGATCACCGGCGGTCCGCGCCTGTCGCTCGGCGGAGCGCCGCTGCACCACCACATGGGCCTCGCGGCATTCGCCGAGTATGCGCTGGTGTCGGAAAAATCGCTGGTCAAGATCCCGCCCGGGCTCGGCTTCGTCGAGGCGAGCCTGTTCGGCTGCGCGGTGATGTGCGGCGCCGGCACGGCGCTGTACTCGGCGCGCATCGCGCCGGGCGAAAGCGTGGCGGTGGTCGGCCTGGGCGGCGTGGGCCTGGCCGCGATCATGGGCGCGCGCCTGGCCGGTGCGACGCGCATCGTCGCGGTCGACCGCAACGCGAACAAGGGTGAGCTCGCGCTGGCGGTGGGCGCAACCGCCTTCTTCACAAGTGAAGAATCGATTGAAAAGAACCTTGATGTTGCCCTCGATGCGAGCGGAACGGTCGAGGGCTTCGAGCTGGCGCTCGATCTCACGCGCCGCGGCGGGCGCACGGTGACAGTCAGCCTGCCCGAAGCGCAGCGCAAGTTCAGCTTCCCGCTTTCGCGCCTGGTCGCCGAAGCGCGCACCGTCGCCGGCAGCTACATCGGCTCGTGCCTGCCGAGCCGCGACATCCCCGCCTTCGCCGAGCTCTACCGGCAAGGCAGGCTGCCGGTGGACCGGCTCGTCACGCGCACCCTCGCGCTGGACGAAATCAACGAGGCGATGGACGCGCTCGCCGACGCGCGGGTGCTGCGGCAGGTCGTCACCTTCTGAGCCCGTGACGGCCGCCCTGCACCGCCTGGTCGCGCGCGCGGTCGCAGTCAAGCCCGAAGAGTTGCGCGCGCTGCTGTGGTCGTTCGCCTATTTCTTCTCGCTGCTCGCCGGCTACTACGTGCTGCGCCCGCTGCGCGACCAGATGGGAATCGCCGGCGGGGTGCGCAACCTGCCCTGGCTGTTCACCGCGACCTTCGTCGTGCTGCTCCTGGCCCAGCCCCTCTACGGCGCGCTGGTCGCGCGCCTGCCGCGCGCGCGCTTCATTCCGCTGGTCTATCACTTCTTCGTCGCCAACCTGGCCCTGTTCTGGCTGCTTCTGACGCTACACGTCGCCGAAGTCGAGCTGGCGCGCGTGTTCTTCGTCTGGGTCAGCGTCTTCAACCTGTTCGCGGTGGTCGTGTTCTGGTCGTTCATGGCCGACCTCTTCTCGAGCGAGCAGGGCAAGCGCCTGTTCGGCTTCATCGGCGCCGGCGGCACCGCCGGCGCGCTGCTCGGGCCGGTGGTGACGATCGGGCTTTCGGTGCCGCTCGGGCCGGTGAATCTCCTTCTCGTCGCCGCGGTGTTCCTCGAACTCGCCGTGTTGTGCGTGTCCCGCCTGGAAAAGGCGGCGGGCGCGGCGACCCGCACCCCGGCTGCCGCGCCGGCGCGCATCGGCGGCAGCGCGTTCGCCGGGCTGGCCGAAGTCGCCCGCTCGCCCTACCTGCTCGGCATCGCCGCCTGGGTCAGCCTGCTCTCCTTCGGCGGCACGTTCCTTTATTTCCAGCAGGCGCACATCGTTTCCACCACGCTGCACGGCGCGGCGCAGCAGACGCGGCTGTTCGCCGGCATCGATCTCGCGGTCGGGCTGCTGACCCTGGCGACGCAGGCTTTCTTCACCGGGCGCTTCCTCAAGCGCTTCGGCGTCGCGCCCGCGGCGGCCGCGCTGCCCGCGGTCTACGTCGTCGCCTTCGCCGTTCTCGCTCTGGCGCCCGGGCTGGCCGCGGTGGTGGTCTTCCAGGCGCTGCAGCGGACGATGAATTTCGCCATCGCCAACCCGGCGCGGCAGGTGTTCTACACGGTAGTGTCGCGCGAGGCCAAGTACAAGGCGAAGAACCTGGTCGACGTGGTCGTGTTCCGCGGTTCGGACGCGCTCTACGGCTGGCTGTTCGACAGCCTGCAGGGGCTCGGCCTCAAGCTGGCGGCGATCGCCGCCTGCGCCGTTCCGGCGGCGCTCGGCTGGCTCGCGCTCTCGACGGCGCTCGGCCGCGCGCAGGAACGGCGCGCCGTGCGGCTAGAATAGGGGCGCAATCAGGGGAGGAAACGCGATGGGGACGCGACTGCATTCCGACCTGCGCTTCGCGCCGGCGCAGGTCCTGTCCGAACGGCGCTCCGACGGCACGCTGCTGCTGCGCTCGCCGCAGGCGCTCGCGCCGTACGCGCGCGCCGTGGGCGAATGGCTGGCGCACTGGGCCGCGACGGCGCCGGAGCGGACTTTCCTCGCCGAGCGGGCGGGCGACGCGTGGCGCAAGCTGAGCTACCGCGAGACGCTCGCAGCGGCGAGGCGCATCGGCCAGTCGCTGCTCGAGCGCGGGCTCGGCGCCGGGCGCCCGGTAGCGATCCTGTCGGACAACGGCGTCGACCACGCGCTGCTCGCGCTCGGCGCGATGCACGTGGGCGTGCCGGTGGCGCCCGTCTCGCCCGCCTATTCGCTGATGTCGAAGGACTTCGCCAAGCTCAGGCATATCTTCGAGCTGGTGCGGCCCGGTCTGGTGTACGCCGCCGACCCCGCCAAGTTCGGCGCCGCGCTCGGCGCAGTGGGCGCCACGGCGACGCCGGTGGCCGAATTGCTCGCGAGCGAGCCGACGCAGCGCGTCGACGATGCCTTCGCTGCGATCGGGCCGGATACGGTGGCCAAGATCCTGTTCACCTCCGGCTCGACCGGCGTGCCGAAGGGCGTCATCAACACCCAGCGCATGCTGTGCGCCAACCAGCAGATGCTGGCGCAGGCCTGGCCGTTCGCCGAGGACCGGCCACCGGTGGTGATCGACTGGCTGCCGTGGAATCACACCTTCGGCGGCAACCACAATTTCAATATGGTGCTGAGAAACGGCGGCACGCTCTACGTCGACGGCGGCAAGCCGGTGCCCGGGCTGGTCGAGACCACGGTGCGCAACCTGAAGGAGGTGGCCGGGACGATGTACTTCAACGTGCCGCGCGGCTACGACCTGCTGCTGCCCTACCTCGAGAGCGACGCCGCGCTGCGCGCCAATTTCTTTCGCGATCTGGATGTGCTGTTCTACGCCGCCGCCGCCCTGCCGCAGAATCTCTGGCAGCGAATCGAGCAGCTCGCGCTGCAGGAAAAGGGCGGCCGGCTGGCAATGCTCTCGGCCTGGGGCTCGACCGAGACCTCGCCGCTCGCCACCTCGGTGCACTTCCACATGGACCGCGCCGGCGTCATCGGCCTGCCGGTCGCCGGCTGCGAGCTCAAGCTGGTGCCCTCCGCCGGCAAGCTCGAGGTGCGCGTCAGGGGCGCCAACGTCACCCCGGGCTACTACCGGCGCGACGACCTGACCCGCGCCGCGTTCGACGAAGAGGGCTACTACCGCATCGGCGACGCGGTGAAGCTCGCCGACCCGGACGATCCGGCCAAGGGTATCGAGTTCGACGGCCGCATCGCCGAGGACTTCAAGCTGGCCACCGGAACCTGGGTCCACGTCGGCGCGGTGCGCGTGAAGCTGATCGCCGCGGCCAACCCGCTGCTCCAGGACGCCGTCATCACCGGCCATGATCGCGATGAAATCGGGGCGCTGGTGTTCCTCAACCCGGCCGCAGCCGCGGACCTTGCGCCCGAGGCGCTGCGCGAGCGCCTGGCGCAGGCGCTGCGCGCGCTCGCGCAGGACGCGGGCAGCTCGACTCGTCCGGTGCGCCTGCTCACAATGAGCGAGCCGCCGTCGATCGACGCCAACGAGATCACCGACAAGGGCTACATGAACCAGCGCGCGGTGCTCGAGCGCCGCGCGGCAATGGTGAAAAAGCTTTACAGTGATGCGCCGGAAGTCATCAAGAGTTGAGGGTCGAACATGGCAGAGCAAAGCTACA
>DATFMS010000273.1:0-11815 GCA_035266805.1 Burkholderiales bacterium
CGCGTTGGCGCTGGCGCGCCTGGCGGCCGGCGAGCGCCCGCTGGCGGTGGTGTCGGCCACCGCGCTCGACGCGCAGCGCCTGACCGAGGAGCTGGCATGGTTCGCGCCGAGCTTGCGCGTGTGCCTGCTGCCGGACTGGGAGACGCTGCCCTACGACCAGTTCTCGCCGCACCAGGACCTGGTCTCGGAGCGTCTCGCCACCCTGTACCGCATCCAGCGCGGCGAGTTCGACCTCGCAGTGGTGCCGGCATCGACCGCGCTGGTGCGCCTGTGCCCACCGTCCTACCTCGCCGCGCACACCTTCTTCCTCGAGGTCGGCGAGCGGCTGGACAGCGACGCGCTGCGCCGCCAGCTGCTGGTCGCCGGCTACCAGCACGTGACGCAGGTGGTGGCGCCGGGCGAATACTGCATCCGCGGCGGCATCATCGACCTCTACCCGATGGGCAGCGCGCTGCCGCTGCGGCTGGACCTCGACGACGAGCGCATCGACACCATCCGCACCTTCGACGTCGACAGCCAGCGCACGCTCTACCCGGTGCAGCAGGTGCGCCTGCTGCCGGCGCGCGAGTTCCCGCTCGACGAGGCGGGCCGCGCGCGCTTTCGCAGCCGCTTCCGCGAGCTGTTCGAGGGCGACCCGTCGAAGAAGGCGCTCTACCGCGATGTCTCGAACGGCGTCCCCGCGGCCGGGGTCGAGTACTACCTGCCGCTGTTCTTCGACGCCGCGGCGACGCTGTTCGACTACCTGCCGCCGGGCGCGACGCTGGCGCTGCACCACGACGTCGCGGCGGCGATCGACGAGTTCTGGCGCGACGCGCAGTCGCGCTTCAAGCTGCTCGGCGGCGACCCCGAGCGGCCGCTGCTCGCGCCGGCGCAGCTGTTCGTGCCGGCCGAGGAGTTCTATCTGCGCGCGCGCGACTTCGCTCGCGTCGACCTGCTGCGCGAGGCCGGGCCCGGGGCGCTCGAGCAGCCTTTGGCGGCGGCGCCGCTGCCCGCGCTCGCGGTCGAGCGCCGCGCCGCCGACCCGCTGCAGGCCCTCAAGGCCTGGCTCGCGCAATGCGGGCTGCGCGTGCTGCTCGCCGCCGAGTCCGCCGGCCGCCGCGAAACCATGACAGCCTATCTGGCGGAATACGGTGTTGGTCCCGAATTCGTTCCTGATTTTGATTCTTTTCTAAAGAGCAAGGCACCCCTCGCGCTCACCGTAGCGCCGCTCGCCCAGGGCTTCGCGCTGCCCGCCGAGGGCTGGGCGGTGGTCACCGAGACCGAGCTCTACGCCGGCACCGTGCGCCGCCGCGGGCGCGGCAAGGACAAGGCGACCTCGGTCGAGGGCGTTCTGCGCGACCTGTCCGAGCTCAACATCGGCGACCCGGTCGTGCACGCCCAGCACGGCATCGGCCGCTACCAGGGCCTGGTCGAGCTCGACCTCGGCGACGGCCGCAACGAGTTCCTGCTGCTCGAGTACGAAGGCGGCGACAAGCTCTACGTCCCGGTCTCGCAGCTGGCGGTGATCAGCCGCTACTCGGGGGCGCAGGCCGAAGCCGCGCCGCTGTACAAGCTCGGCAGCGGGCAGTGGGACCGCGCGCGCGCGCGCGCCGCTAAGCAGGTGCGCGATACCGCGGCCGAGCTGCTCGCGCTGTACGCCAGACGCGCGGCGCGCGAGGGCCACGCCTTCGGCCTCAACCCGCACGACCTGGACGCCTTTGCCGACGGCTTCGGCTTCGAGGAGACCGCCGACCAGGCGGCGGCGATCGCGGCGGTGGTCAAGGACATGGCCGCGGGCAAGCCGATGGACCGCCTGATCTGCGGCGACGTCGGCTTCGGCAAGACGGAGGTGGCGTTGCGCGCGGCATTCCTCGCGGTCGCCGACCGCAGGCAGGTGGCGGTCCTGTGCCCGACCACGCTGCTGGTCGAGCAGCATTTCCACACCTTCTCCGACCGCTTCGCCGACTGGCCGGTCCGGGTCGCCGAGCTATCGCGGTTCAAGACGACTAAACAAGCAAGTGAAGTTGTGAAGAAAGTCGAAGCCGGTGAAATCGACATCGTCATCGGCACCCACAAGCTGCTCTCCAAGGGCGTCAAGTTCGCGCGCCTGGGGCTGGTGATCATCGACGAGGAGCACCGCTTCGGCGTGCGGCAGAAGGAAGCGCTCAAGGCGCTGCGCGCCGAGGTCGACGTGCTGACCCTGACCGCGACGCCGATCCCGCGGACGCTGGCGATGTCGCTCGAGGGCATCCGCGACTTCTCGGTCATTGCCACCGCACCGCAGAAGCGGCTCGCGATCAAGACCTTCGTCGCCCCCTGGTCGGAGGGCCGCATCCGCGAAGCCGTATTGAGGGAGCTGAAGCGCGGCGGCCAGGTCTACTTCCTGCACAACGAGGTCGAGTCGATCGAGCGCATGCACGAGCGCCTGGCGCGGCTGCTGCCCGAGGCGCGCATCGCGGTGGCGCACGGCCAGATGCGCGAGCGCGAGCTCGAGCGCGTGATGCGCGACTTCACCGCCCAGCGCCACAACGTCCTGCTTTGCACCACGATCATCGAGACCGGGATCGACATCCCGACCGCCAACACCATCGTCATAAATCGCGCCGACAAGTTCGGCCTGGCGCAGCTGCACCAGCTGCGCGGACGCGTCGGCCGCTCGCACCACCAGGCCTACGCCTACCTGCTGACGCCGGACGAGGAGGCGATCGGCGCCCAGGCCAGCAAGCGGCTCGAGGCGATCCAGATGATGGAGGAGCTCGGCTCCGGGTTCTACCTCGCGATGCACGACCTCGAGATCCGCGGCGCCGGAGAGGTGCTGGGCGAGTCGCAGTCGGGCGAGATCCAGGAGATCGGCTTTTCGCTCTACGCCCGCATGCTGGAAAGCGCGGTACGCAGCCTGAAGGCGGGCAAGGGCGCGGAATTCGAGGATGCGCTCGACGTCTCGACCGAGGTCAACCTGCACCTGCCGGCGCTGCTGCCGGCGGACTACTGCAGCGACGTGCACGAGCGCCTGACGCTGTACAAGCGGCTGTCGAACTGCGATTCGCCCGATGAGCTCGACGCCATGCGCGAGGAGCTGGTGGACCGCTTCGGCGCCCTGCCCGAGCCCGCGCGCGTGCTGCTCGAGTGCCACGCGCTGCGGCTCGCCGCGCGGCCGGTGGGCGTGGCGCGCATCGACGCCACGCACGAGGCATTGCAGCTGCAGTTCGTCGCGCGGCCGCCGATCGAGGCGCAGAAGGTAATCGACTTCGTCCAGCGCCGGCGCGGCGCGCGCCTGGCCGGCCAGGACCGGCTGCGGCTGGAGGCCAAGATGCCCGGCTGGCGCGAGCGCGCGCAGGCGGTCAAGGACGTGCTGCGCGAGCTGGCGGCATGAACCTGGTGGTGCAGGGACCGGGGATGACCGCGGCGCAGGCGCAAGAGCTTGCGCGCCTGAATGGTGAAAGCCAAATCAGGCAAGTCGGGGAAACTGCCTTCAGGTTTGGCGGCGCGGGCGAGCGCGGCACGGTCGGCGCGTGGTGCGCGGCGCGCGGCCTGGATTTCGCCTGGGTTCCACC
The DNA here is from genome assembly GCA_035266805.1 of Burkholderiales bacterium. Taxonomy (GTDB): domain Bacteria; phylum Pseudomonadota; class Gammaproteobacteria; order Burkholderiales; family SG8-39; genus DAHVFK01. Next base: position 3,534 of record DATFMS010000273.1, read on the forward strand.
GGACCTCAAGCTCGCCGATCTGAAGCTGGCGGCGATCGACATGGACTCGACCCTGATCACGATCGAGTGCATCGACGAGCTCGGCGACGCGGCCGGCCGCAGAGCCGAGATCGCCGCCATCACCGAGGCGGCGATGCGCGGCGAGCTCGACTTCAGCGAGAGCCTGCGCCGGCGCGTGGCGCTGCTCACCGGGGTCGAGGAGGCGGCGCTCGAGCGCGTCTACGACGAGAAGCTGCGCTTGTCGCCCGGCGCCGAGCAGCTGGTCGCCGGCTGCAAGGCGGCCGGAATCAAGCTGCTGCTGGTCTCGGGCGGGTTCTCGTTCTTCACCGAGCGCCTGCGCGCGCGGCTGGGTCTCGACTACACGTTGTCCAACAACCTCGAAATCCAGAATGAGAAACTTACCGGCGGGCTCGTCGGCAGGATCGTCAACGCCCGCGCCAAGGCCGAGCGCCTGCACGAAGTCGCGCGCGCGATCGGCGCGCGCCGCGCGCAGACGCTCGCCATCGGCGACGGCGCCAACGACCTGCCGCTGATGGCGGAAGCGGGAATGTCGGTCGCCTTCCGCGGCAAGCCGGTGGCGCGCGACTTCGCCGACTTCGCGCTCGACCACGCCGGCCTCGACGGCGTGCTGAACCTGTTTCTTTAGGCTAGGATTGCGGCAAACAGGGAGGCCTTACATGAGCGACAGCGTGAAGTACCTGCTAGACGAGACCCGGATTCCGAAACACTGGTACAACATCGTGGCGGACCTGCCCTCGCCGCCGCCGGCGGTGCTGCACCCCGGCACCAAGCAGCCGGTCGGACCCGACGACCTGGCGCCGCTGTTTCCGATGGAGCTGATCATGCAGGAGGTCAGCGCCGAGCGCGAGATCGAGATCCCCGGCCCGGTGCGCGACATCTACCGCCAGTGGCGCCCCTCGCCGCTTTATCGCGCGCGCAGGCTGGAACAGGTGCTGCAGACGCCGGCCAAGATCTACTACAAGTACGAAGGCGTCTCGCCCGCCGGCAGCCACAAGCCGAACACCGCGGTGGCGCAGGCGTTCTACAACAAGCAGGCCGGGATCAAGAAGATCACCACCGAGACCGGAGCCGGACAGTGGGGCTCGGCGCTCGCCTTCGCCGGCGCGCTGTTCGGAATCGAAATCAAGGTCTTCATGGTGCGCGTGTCGTACAACCAGAAGCCCTATCGCCGCGCGCTGATGGAGACCTACGGCGCGAGCTGCATTCCCTCTCCCTCGGCCGAGACGCAGTCCGGGCGCGCGATCCTGGAGAAGGCGAAGGACCATCCGGGCAGCCTCGGCATCGCCATCTCCGAGGCGGTCGAGGTCGCCGCCACCCACGACGACACCAAGTACGCCCTGGGCTCGGTGCTGAACCACGTCCTGACGCACCAGACCGTGGTCGGCCTGGAGGCGATGGCGCAGCTCGAGATGGCCGGCGACGACCCCGACGTGCTGGTCGGCTGCACCGGCGGCGGCTCGAACTTCGCCGGCCTGGTGTTTCCGTTCCTCGGCGCGCAGCTGCGCGGCGGCAGGAAGCGCCGCATCGTCGCCATCGAGCCGGCGGCCTGCCCCAGCCTGACGCGCGGACAGTACGCCTACGATTTCGGCGACACCGGGCACCTCACGCCGCTGGTCAAGATGCACACCCTCGGCTCGACCTTCACCCCGCCGGGGTTTCACGCCGGGGGCCTGCGCTACCACGGCATGTCGCCGCTGGTGTCGCACTGCAAGGAGCTGGGCCTGCTCGAGGCGCGCGCCTACCAACAGAAGGAGGTGTTCGCCGCCGGGATCCAGTTCGCCCGCGCCGAAGGCATCCTGCCGGCGCCGGAGGCCAACCACGCGGTCAAGGGCGCGATCGACGAGGCGTTGCGTTGCAAGGCCGAAGGCAAGTCGCAGACGATCCTGTTCAACCTCTGCGGCCACGGCCACTTCGACATGCAGGCCTACATGGACTACTTCTCGGGCAAGCTGGTCGACCAGAAGTACGACGAAGGCGAGCTGGCGATGGCGCTCGCGGGACTGCCGTCGGTCTCCAAGGCGGCCTGAGCGGCTTCAGCGCGGCGCGTCGATGCGCCGCAGGACGCGCTGCTGCGGCTCGGGCTGCAGCGTGACGTGGTCGATGCGGAAGCGCTCCGCGGCCACGTGCTGCAGCGCGCGCAGCGTGTCCTCCCAGCGCGCCAGGTCGGCGACCACCACGTGCGCCGAGAGCGACACCCGCTCGCCGGAGAGCATCCAGATGTGAAGGTCGTGCACCGACACCACGCCGGGCACGGCCGCCATCGCCGTGCCCACCTCGGGCAGCGAGAGCTCCGGCGGCACGCCCTCCATCAGCGCGTGCACCGCCTCGCGCAGCAGCCGCAGGCTCGAGACCACCAGCAGCGCGGCGATGAACAGCGAAAGCAGCGGATCGATCGGCGTCCAGCCGGTGGCGACGATCACCACTCCGGAGGCGAGCGCCGCCACCGAACCGAGGATGTCGCCCAGCACGTGCAGCAGCGCACCGCGCGTGTTCATGTTGCGCGGTCCGCCCGAAAGCAGCCATGCGACCCAGAGATTGACCGCCAGGCCGGCCGCCGCCACCGCGCTCACCGCGCCGCCGTGCACCGGGACCGGCTGCGACAGCCGCGCCAGCGCCTCGTACGCGAGCAGCGCCACGATCGCGAGCATCGCCAGGCTGTTGGCGAGCGCGGCGAACATCTCGGCGCGGCCGAGACCGAACGAATGCCGCTCCGAGGCCGGCCGGCGCGCGGCCCACGCCGCCAGCGCCGCCAGCCCCAGCGCCGCGCCGTCGCCCGCCATATGGCCGGCGTCGGCCAGCAGCGCGAGCGAGCCGCTCCACCAGCCGCCCGCGGCCTCGACCAGCGCGTAGCCGAGCGTCAAGGCGACCGCGGCGCCGAGGCGGGAATGGGTATGGACGTGGTCGTGCGCCATGCGCCTCAGTAGAGGTTCCTGACTTCCCGGATCGCCGGAAAACGCCGCCGCAGCAGCGCCTCGACCACGCCCTTGAGATCGAGCGCCGCGCGCGGGCAGCCGGCGCAGGCGCCCTTGAGCCGCACCACCACCGCCTCGCCTTCCAGTGCGACGAAGTCCAGGTCGCCGCCGTCGCGCATGAGAATGCTTCTGGCTTCTTGAAGAGCTTCTTTGACTTCATCCGCTGCCGGCAACTTCGCTCCGGCCGGAACGGCGCTCTCCAGCTGTTTCCTGAGCATCGCCTGCTCGCGCGCGATGCGCAGCGCCTGGCGCGGGTTTTCGCGCTCGAGCGCGTCGAGCTCCTGCTCGGTGTAGAGCGGCGCGTCGAGCTTCATCCGACCCAGCGCCTGGCGTTGCGGAACATGCGCATCCAGGGCGAGTCCTCGGGCGCGCCGTCGGGCGCCCAGGACATCTGCACGCTGCGGAACACGCGCTCCGGGTGCGGCATGACGATCGTGAAGCGGCCGTCGGCGGTGGTGAGCCCGGTGATTCCCTGCGGCGAGCCGTTCGGGTTGGCCGGATAGCGCTCGGTGGCAGCGCCCCGATTATCCACGTGGCGCATGGCGACGATTGCCTGGCCGAGGTCGTCCGCACGATCGAACCGGGCGCGCCCCTCGCCGTGCGCGGTCGCCACCGGGATGCGGCTGCCGGCCATGCCCGCGAACACGAGCGACGGGCTGTCGACGATCTCGGCCATCACGAAGCGCGCCTCGAACTGCTCCGAGCGGTTGCGCACGAACGCCGGCCAGTGCGCGGCGCCCGGGATCAGCTCCTTCAGCGCCGCCATCATCTGGCAGCCGTTGCATAATCCGAGCGCGAAGCTGTCCGCCCGCGCGAAGAAGGCCTCGAACTCGGCGCGCGCCCGGGCGTGGAACAGGATCGACTTGGCCCAGCCCTGGCCGCCGCCGAGCACGTCGCCGTAGGAGAACCCGCCGCCGGCGGCGACGCCCTTGAAGCCGGCCAGGCCCACGCGTCCGGCGAGAATGTCCGACATGTGCACGTCGAGCGCCTCGAACCCGGCGCGGTCGAAGGCCGCGGCGAGCTCGACCTGGCCGTTGACCCCCTGCTCGCGAAGGATCGCGACGCGCGGCCGCGCGCCCGTGGCGACGAACACCTCCTTCGGCTCGAAGGAGAGCGCGATCGACAGACCCGGATCGCCGGCGTCGAGCAGGGCGTCGAACTCCTCCTGCGCGCACTCGGGGTTGTCGCGCAGCGCCTGCATGCGCCAGGTCGTTTCGCTCCAGGCCCGCTGCAGATCGGCGCGCTTGTGCGCGAAAAGGGCCTTCGCGTTGCGCGTCAGGCGCAGCTCGTCGCGCTCGTTCGGGAAACCTATCACGTAGGCGCACTGGTGCACCCCTTCCGCGCGCAGCACGTCCATCACGCGCTTGCGCTCGGCGGCGCGGATCTGCAGCACCGCGCCGAGCTCCTCGGCGAACAGCGCGCCGAGCAGGTGGTCGTTGAAGCGCCCGGCGAGCAGCTCGGGCCGGCGCTCCAGCCCGTCGACGTCGCCCATCCAGGGGTCGTAGCAGATCTCGTCCAGGTTCAGCGTCACGCCGCAGTGGCCGGCAAAGGCCATCTCGCACACGGTCGCGAACAGCCCGCCGTCGGAGCGGTCGTGGTAGGCGAGCAGCAGGCCTTCGCGCGCCAGGCGCTGGACCGCGGCGAACAGGCCGGCGAGCAGCTTCGGCTCCTCCAGGTCGGGGCCGCGCTCGCCCAGGCGCGAATGCACCTGCGCCAGGATCGAGCCGCCGAGGCGGTTCTGCCGCCGGCCGAGGTCGACGAGCAGCAGCTCGGTCTCGCCCGCGTCGGTGCGCAGCCGCGGCGTGAGGGTGCCGCGCGCATCGGACACCGGCGCGAACGCGGTCACCACCAGCGAAAGCGGCGCCACCACCTCCTTGCCGTCCCAGGCGGTGCGCATCGACAGCGAATCCTTTCCCACCGGGATCGCGACGCCGAGCGCCGGGCAGAGCTCCATCGCGACCGCGCGCACCGTGTCGTACAGCGCCGCGTCCTCGCCCGGATAGCCGGCGGCGGCCATCCAGTTGGCCGAGAGCTTGACCCGGTCGAGCCGCTCGATGCGCGCCGCGGCGAGGTTGGTGATCGCCTCGCCCACCGCCATGCGCCCCGAGGCCGGCGCGTCGATCAGCGCCAGCGGCGCGCGCTCGCCGATTGCGTACGCCTCGCCCGCGTAGCCTTCGTAGTCGAGCAGCGTGACCGCGCAGTCGGCCACCGGTACCTGCCAGGGGCCGACCAAGGGGTCGCGCGCGCACAGCCCGCCGACGCTGCGGTCGCCGATCGAGATGAGGAAAGTCTTGCTCGCCACCGACGGGTGGCGCAGCACGCGCCAGGCCGCCTCTTCGAGCGCGATGCCGTCGAGCGCGAAAGGCTCGGTCCGCGGCGCGGCGCGCCTGACGTCGCGCAGCATCTTCGGCGGCTTGCCGAGGATCACCCCGAGGTCGACGTCGACCGCGTCTGCTTTCAGCAGCGAGTCGGCGACCACCAGCCTGCCGTCGGCGCTCGCGGCGCCGAGCACCGCGAAGGGGCAGCGCTCGCGCTCGGCCAGGGCGCGAAAGCGCGCAAGCGACTGCGGCGCGATCGCGATCACATAGCGCTCCTGCGCCTCGTTGCACCAGATCTCGCGCGGCGACATGCCCGAGTCCTCGGAGGGCGCGGCGCGCAGGTCGAGCCGCGCCCCGCGCCCGGCCGAATGCACGATCTCGGGCAGCGCGTTCGACAGCCCGCCGGCGCCGACGTCGTGGATCGACAGGATCGGGTTGTCGCCGCCGAGCTGCCAGCAGCGGTCGATCACCTCCTGCGCACGGCGCTCGATCTCGGCGTTGCCGCGCTGCACCGAGTCGAAGTCGAGGTCCGCGGTGTTGGCGCCCGCGCCCATCGACGACGCGGCGCCGCCGCCCATGCCGATCAGCATGCCCGGGCCGCCGAGCTGCAGCAGCAGCGTGCCCTCGGGCAGTCCGGCCTTCTGCGTGTGCGCGGCGGCGATGTTGCCGATTCCGCCCGCGAGCATGATCGGCTTGTGGTAGCCGCGCTGCACGCCGCCGGCCTTCAGCTCGAAGCTGCGGAAGTAGCCCGCGAGGTTGGGGCGTCCGAACTCGTTGTTGAACGACGCCGCCCCGATCGGCCCCTCGAGCATGATCGCCAGCGCCGAGACGATGCGCTCGGGCTTGCCGGGATCGTCGCCCTCCCAGGGCTGCAGCGCGCCGGGGATGCGCAGGTTCGATACCGAGTAGCCGACCAGGCCCGCCTTGGGCTTGGCGCCGCGGCCGGTCGCGCCCTCGTCGCGGATCTCGCCGCCGGAACCGGTCGCCGCGCCCGGGAACGGCGAGATGGCAGTCGGGTGGTTGTGCGTCTCGCACTTGATGACCGCGTGGGTCAGCTCGCGGTTTCTGCCGTAAACATTCCTCGTCGGGTAGAACCGCTGCGTTTCGGCGCCCTCGATCACCGCCGCGTTGTCGGCGTAGGCCACGATCGTGCCCTGCGGATTCGCGGCGTGCGTATGCCGGATCATGGCGAACAGCGAATGCTCCTGCTTCTGCCCGTCGATGATCCAGTCGGCGTTGAAGATCTTGTGCCGGCAGTGCTCCGAGTTGGCCTGGGCGAACATCGTCAGCTCGGCATCGCTCGGGTCGCGCTCGAGCGCGTCGAAGGCTGCGGTGAGATAGTCGATCTCCTCCTCCGACAGCGCCAGGCCGAGCCGCAAGTTGGCCTCGCCCAGCGCGCTGCGCGCCACGTGCTTGAGCGGCCGCGGCGCGACGTGGCGGAACAGCTGCTCGGCCTCGTCGAGCGAGCCCAGCACCGTCTCGGTCATGCGGTCGTGCAGCAGCGCGGCGAGCGCGGCGCGCTGCGCTCCGCCCTCCATTTCGAGGCGGTAGGCGATGCCGCGCTCGATCCGCAGCACCTCGGCCAGGCCGCAGTTGCGCGCGATGTCGGTCGCCTTGGACGACCAGGGCGAAATGGTGCCGAGCCGCGGCACGGCGAGGAACAGCGCGCCGCGCGGAGGCTCGGCCGGCGCGGGCTCGCCGTAGCGCAGCAGGCGCTCGAGCAGCGCCCGCTCGGCGGCGCCCGGCTCGGCCGCGACCTCGGCGAAATGCCAGAATTCGGCGTCCACCCGGCGCACGCCGGAGTGGACCTGTTGCAGAGCGGGAAGGAGCTTCGCGAGTCGGAACTCCGACAGCGCGCGCGCGCCGCGGAGCTTGAGGATCGTGGCCATCCGCTACTTCTTGACCTCCGGCTGCTTCACCGTACCGCCCAGATTGATCGTCGATCGCAGCACGTGGCCCGCGGTCCTGACGTCGGCCACGATGCGCCCCGAAAGCGCGCCGCTGCGCTCGATATCCGCCGTCGCGCCGGCGTTCAGCGCACCCGCGGCGACGTTGACGTTGCGCAGCGCGACCGCGCCCCTGTCGTAGACGCCCCTGCCGGTGAGCTCGGCGAACAGCGTCCTGCCCTGGGTCTCCTTGCCGGCGGTCCGGATCGAGCGCGAAAGGTCGAAGCTGCCGAGCACGCCCTTGCTGATCGTGAAGTCGCCCTCTATCCGGGCGTCGGCGCCGAGCTTCGCCGGCACCGCGCCCCGCATGGCGTAACGTCCGCTGCCGGTGGCTTTGCCTTCCGACAGCAGCGCCGGCGCGAATACCGCCGCGTTGACATTCTTGAACTTGAGCTCGCCTTCGGCCAGCCAGGATGGGCCCCAGGTGATGCTTGCGCTTCCCGAGAGGATGCCGTCGAGCAGCTCGCCCTCCCATTCGCTCAGCGTCAGCCTCTCCCGCGTGGCGACTCCCTTCAGGGAGAAGTCGGTCAGCGTGACCTGGCGCGCGAAGGGCAGCGTCAGGCTGTCTGCCCTGCCTTCGAGCGTCACTGACGCGCCGACCGGCATTAGCTTGACTTCCAGCTTGTCGGGGCCGTGCAGCACGATCGACTTGAACGTTCCATCGCCGTTGAGGATCGCCTCGGCGTCGAGCGGAGGAAGCGGGAGCGGGCCGCGCATCCTGAGCTGCTTCGCCTCGACGCGCGTGACGCTGTACTCGTCGCTCCCGATCTTGCCGGTCAGGACGGCGCCGAGCTCGTTCTCCGGCACCAGCGCGCCGATCAGCTCGACCCGGCCCATGATCTTCTTGTCGCTGAACAGCGAGCGCAGCGAGGGAAATACACGCACCGACTCGACCACGATGTCGCCGATGCGCACGCGCTCGAATCTCAACTCCGGCCCGTTCACCAGCGACATGCGGGCCGCGCCGATGCTGACCTTGCGGCCCAGCGCCGCGCTCGCGGCCTTGGCGTATTGGCCGCTATTGA
>DATFMS010000274.1:0-3612 GCA_035266805.1 Burkholderiales bacterium
GTCGCCGAGCGCATCCTCGAGCGCTTCGGCCTGGCCGAGTACCGCGACAAGAACGCGCAGGTGCTCCCCGGCGGGGTGAGGAAGCTGCTCGACATCGCGCTCACCATGGTCGCCAAACCCAGGATCCTGCTGCTCGACGAGCCCACCAGCGGCGTCTCGGCGGAGGAGAAGTTCGCGATCATGGAGATGATCATGACGGCCGTGCGCGCCGAGGGCGCGACCGTGCTGTTCGTCGAGCACGACATGGAGGTGGTGAGCCGCTTCGCCGAGCGCGTGCTGGCGTTCTACGACGGGCGCATCATCGCCGACGCGCCGCCCGGCGTCGCGCTCGAGGACCCCGAGGTCAAGCGCTTCGTGGTCGGCGGCGAGCTGCACCGGCTCGACGAAGCGCAGGCGAAACACCGTGCTTAAGATCGACAACCTCGACGTCTCGATCCAGTCGGTGCAGATCCTGCGCCGGGTCTCGCTCGAGTTGCCCACCGGCACCATGGCGGGCCTGATCGGGCGCAACGGCGCCGGCAAGACCACGCTCATGAAGAGCATCATGGGCATCCTCAAGGTCTCGGGCGGCGCGATCGGCTTCGACGGCGCCGACCTGCTCGCGGCGCCGACCTGGCGCCGCACCCGCATGGGAATCGGCTACATGCCCGAGGACCGGCGCCTGATCCCGGACCTGACGGTGGAGGAGAACCTGCTGCTGCCGGCCTGGGCGGCGAAGCTGTCCGACGCCGCCGCGCGGCTGGAAAAAGTCTACCGCCTGATCCCCGAGATCCGCGGTTTCGCGACGCGCAAAAGCACCCAGCTCTCCGGCGGCCAGCAGAAGATGGTGGCGATCGGCCGCGCGCTGATGTGCGGCGACAAGCTGCTGCTTCTGGACGAGCCCTTCGAGGGCGTCGCCCCCGCGCTCGCGCACCGCCTGGTCGAGGTGGTCGGTAGCTTGAAGCTCGAAGGCATGTCGGTGATCCTGTCCGAATCCGACCTGCAGCACTCCGAGCGCATGGTCGACCGCATCTTCGTCATCGACCGCGGCAGCGTCACCACGCGCGGCTGAGCCAAACGAAAAGGCCCGCGCGCGGCGGGCCTTCAGGGCTTTGGTGGAGTGGAGGAGGATCGAACTCCCGACCTTCGCATTGCGAACGCGACGCTCTCCCAGCTGAGCTACCACCCCTTTGGGAAGGCGCGGATTTTACCGGAAATCCCCGCGCCTGGACACCGCGCGCGAGTCGGGATGTGGTGGGCCGGCTTGGATTCGAACCAAGGACCAAGGGATTATGAGTCCCCTGCTCTGACCGGCTGAGCTACCGGCCCACGGAGCGCGAACGATACTTTACTTGGCCAGCGCGCGCTCGAGGAAATCGAGCCGGTCCTGACCCCAGAACAGCTCGTCGCCGTAGGCATAGGTCGGGGCGCCGAACACGCCGCGCGCGAGCGCCTCCTGGGTGTAGGCGTCGTACTGCGCCTTTGCGGCAGAGACGTTGGCAAGCAGCTTGTCGCCCTCGAGGCCGGCGGCCGCGGCGGCAGTGCTCAGCGTCGCGGCATCGGCGATGTTCTGCTCCTCGGCCCACAGCGCGTGCATGAACGCGCCCGCGAGCCGCATCTGTGCCTCGGCGCCCGACGGCGCGGCGGCGACGATCGCCAGCGCCGCCGGGTTGGCGTCGACCGGGAAGAATTTCGGCTGCACGTTGACCGGCACGCCGACGTATTCCTTCCAGCGCCTGAGCTCCATCAGGCGGTAGGCCTGGCGCTGCGGCGCCCGCTTGCCGAGCGGCAGCCCGCCCGATTGCGGAAAGATCACGCCGTAGTCCACCGGCTTGACCGCGATCTCCACCGCGTAGCGTCGCGCGATGTCGGCGAAGCGGTCGTGACCCAGGTAGGTCCACGGCGACGAAGGCGAGAAGTAATAATCGACGCGCTTCGTCACGCTTTCGATCAGCCTTCCTGGTCGAGGAAGCTCTTCAGTCGCTCGGAGCGCGACGGATGACGCAACTTCCTCAGCGCCTTGGCTTCGATCTGCCTAATGCGCTCACGCGTGACGTCGAACTGCTTGCCGACTTCTTCCAGCGTGTGGTCGGTGGACATCTCGATGCCGAAGCGCATCCGCAACACCTTCGCTTCGCGCGGCGTGAGGGTGTCCAGCACGTCCTTGGTGACGTCGCGCAGCGACGAGTAGGTCGCCGCGTCGGAAGGCGCCATGGTCGCCTGGTCCTCGATGAAATCGCCCAGATGCGAGTCATCGTCGTCGCCGATCGGCGTCTCCATCGAGATCGGCTCCTTCGAGATCTTGAGGATCTTGCGGATCTTCTCCTCGGGCATCTCCATCTTGGCCGCCAGCGTCGCCGGGTCCGGCTCCTGCCCGGTCTCCTGCAGGATCTGGCGGCTGATGCGATTCATCTTGTTGATCGTCTCGATCATGTGCACCGGGATGCGGATGGTGCGCGCCTGGTCGGCGATCGAGCGCGTGATTGCCTGCCGGATCCACCACGTGGCGTAGGTCGAGAACTTGTAGCCGCGGCGGTACTCGAACTTGTCGACCGCCTTCATCAGGCCGATGTTGCCTTCCTGGATCAGGTCCAGGAACTGCAGCCCGCGGTTGGTGTATTTCTTCGCGATCGAGATCACCAGGCGCAGGTTGGCTTCGGTCATCTCGCGCTTGGCGCGGCGGGCCTTGGCCTCGCCGGTCGACATCTGCTTGTTGATATCCTTCAGGTCGCGGATCGGGATGCCGATCTTCTGCTGCACGCCCTGCATCTTGCCGAGCAGCTCGAGAACCGCCGGCTCGAAGCGAACCAGCGCCTCGCTCCAGGGATGCCCCGCGTTCAGCTCGTTGGTCAGCCAGCGCTTGGAGCCCTCGGTTCCGGCGAACACCTTGATGAAGTGCTGGCGCGGCATATTCGCCTTGTCGGTGCAGATGTTGTGGATCTCGCGCTCGCGCGAGCGGATATCGTCGACCAGGCCGCGGACGCTGTCGCACAGACGCTCGACGGTGCGCGCGGTGAAGCGGATCGTCATCAGCTCGGCGGTAGTCTGCTCGCGGGCGCGCACGTAGTCCTTGTCGCGCACGCCCTTGTTCTCGAGCGCGCGCTTCATCTTCTCGTTCAGGCGCCGGATGCGGGCGAACTTCTCCAGCGCGTCGGTGCGCAGCTGCAGCAGGCTGGCGCGGGCCGCGGCGCCGTCGTCGTCCTCTTCTTCCTCGATCTCCTCCTCGATGGTCTCGTCCTCTTCCTGCTCGGACTCGGCCCTCTTCGGATCGAACTCGTCCTTGGCGTTGGGGTCGATCAGGCCATCGACGACTTCGTCGATGCGCATCTCTTCCTTCTCGACTTTTTCCGCCAGGTCGAGCACCTCGTGGATCGTGGTCGGGCAGGCGCTGATCGCCTGGACCATGTGGCGCAGGCCTTCCTCGATGCGCTTGGCGATCTCGATCTCGCCCTCGCGCGTAAGCAGCTCGACCGAGCCCATTTCGCGCATGTACATGCGCACCGGGTCGGTGGTGCGCCCGAACTCGGAGTCGACGGTCGACAGCGCGGCCTCGGCCTGCTCCTCGACGTCCTCGTCGTTGGAGGCGACCGGCGCGGCCTCGGTGATCAGCAGCGACTCCTGGTCGGGCGCCTG
>DATFMS010000275.1:0-5217 GCA_035266805.1 Burkholderiales bacterium
GAGGAGATCGGGCCTTCTGAGCCAGGTCCGTCCCAGCGCCTGCTTCAACCTCCAGCGCCGGATCTGTTCATGGTGCCCCGACAGCAGCACCTCCGGCACGCGCTCGCCGGCATAAACATCCGGCCGCGTGTACTGCGGGCAATCGAGCAGTCCTTGCGCAAAGGACTCCTCGAGCGCCGATTCTCCGTCGCCGAGCGCCCCCGGCAGCTGCCTCACCACCGCGTCGATCAACGCCATCGCCGCCAGCTCGCCGCCCGAGAGCACAAAATCTCCGAGCGAAAGCTCTTCGTCGACTCGCCGCCCAAGCAGCCGCTCGTCGACGCCCTCGTAGCGGCCGCAAAGCAACGTCAGCGCCCGCTCCTGCGACAGTTCGATCACCCTGCGGTGGTCGAGCCTCCTGCCCTGCGGCGAAAGGAAGATGACCCTGCCTTTCGCCGCGCCCTGCGACGCTGCCACCGCGTCGAGCGCCTTGTCCAACGGCTCGGCCAGCATCACCATGCCCGGCCCGCCGCCGTACGGTCGGTCATCGACCGTCCGGTAATTGTCCGTGGTGAAATCGCGCGGGTTCCACGTCTCGAGGCGCCACAGCCCTTTCTCCAGCGCGCGCCGCGTTATTCCCGACTGCGTCACCGCCACCAGCGCCTCGGGGAACAGCGTCACCACGTCGAAGCGGATCACCACTCCGCGCCCCACTCCACCTCAATGCGCCTGCCCTCGAGATCGACTTTCCTCACCACCGCCGGCACGAAAGGCACCAGCCGCGTGCTCTTGTCGCCCGCCAGTTCCATCACGTCGTGGGCGCCGTTCGAGAACAGCCCCTGCACGACCCCCAGCACCGACCCCTGGGCATTCACCACCTCGAGGCCCACCAGATCGGCCCAGTAATACTGTCCCGCCTCCGGCTCCGCGAGTGCCGCGCGCGGTAGCCTGACTATGCTGCCCTTCAGCGCCAGTGCCTGCTCCCGGGTCTCGATGCCCTCGAGCTTGGCGAGCAAGTTGCCTGAGTGGACCCGGCTTGCCTCGACGCTGTACGTCACGTCCCCGATCCACCACTTCGCATGCGCTCCGAGGGCGCCCGCCTCGGCGCTGTAAGGCGCCACCCGGATCCAGCCGCGCACGCCGTAATTCCCGGCGACGCGGCCCATTTCAATCAATTGCTCAGGCGGCCTTCTTGCCAAACTGCTTCACGAGCCGCACGACGGTGGGCGAAAGCTGCGCGCCCTTGCCCTGCCAATGCTTCACGCGCTCCACATTGACGCGCAGGGCCTCCCGGCCCTCGGGCGCCTTGGGATCGTAGAAGCCCACGCTCTCGATGAAGCGCCCGTCTCGCGCCCGGCGCGAATCGGCCACCACCATGTGATAAAAAGGCCGCTTGTTGGCGCCGCCGCGCGCCAGTCGAATCACCACCATTGGGTATCCCCGTCGAACTGCGAAAAGGCGCGGATTATACGGTAAAAATCAGGGTTTTGGAAAGCCCGGCGCGCGGCCGTTACCGGATCCCGGGCAGGGCGCCCTTCATGTTGCGCATCATGCGCGCGAGGTTGCCGCCTTTCATCATCTTCATCATCTTCTGCATCTGCTCGAACTGATTCAGAAGACGGTTCACCTCCTGGACCGACACCCCGGCGCCGGCGGCGATCCGGCGCTTGCGGGAGGCCTTGAGCAGCTCGGGCTTGGCGCGTTCCTGTGGCGTCATCGAGTTGATGATGCCCTCTATGCGGCGCATCTGGCGGTCGTCCTGCAACTGCGCGGGGTTGACCTGGCCGGTCAATTGCGCCGGCAGCTTGTCGATCAGCGCGGACATTCCGCCCATCTTCTTCATCTGCTGGATTTGAGCTTTGAAATCCTCGAGATCGAAGCCCTTGCCTTTCTTGATCTTGTCGGCGACGCGCTTGGCTTCCTCGAGATCGACGCCCTTGTGCGCCTCCTCGACCAGGGAAACGATATCTCCCATGCCAAGAATGCGCGAAGCCATGCGCTCGGGATGGAAAGGCTCGAGTCCGGCAAGCTTCTCGCCTACGCCGACGAACTTCACCGGTCTCCCGGTTACCTGCCGCACCGACAGCGCGGCGCCGCCGCGCGCGTCGCCGTCCAGTTTGGTCAGAATCACGCCGGTCAACGGCAACGCCTCGTTGAATGCCTTGGCGACATTCACCGCGTCCTGCCCCTGCATGGCATCGACGATGAACAACGTCTCGACCGGGGCCAGGAGCGTATGCAGCGCGGCGATCTCTTTCATCATCGCCTCGTCGATCGTCAGGCGCCCCGCGGTATCCACGATCAGCACGTCGTGGTAGTGCGTCTTGGCGTGCTCCAGCGCGCGGCGCGCGATATTCGCCGGCGCCTCGTCGGCCGCAGTCGCCAGAAAGTCGACTCCGGCCTGCGCCGCAACCGCCTCGAGCTGGTCGATTGCCGCCGGCCGGTACACGTCGCAGGAAACGACCAGGACTTTCTTTTTCTGTTCCTTCAGCAAGCGCGCGAGCTTGCCCGTGGTGGTCGTCTTGCCTGAGCCCTGCAGGCCCGCCATCAGTATCACTGCAGGCGGCTGCGCGGCTAGGTCGAGCCCGACATTGGCATCGCCCATCAGGTGGGTCAGCTGACGATGCACCACGCCCACCAGCGCCTGGCCCGGGGTCAGGCTGCCGATCACTTCCTGGCCGAGCGCCTTCTCGCGCACTGCGGCGATGAAGTCCTTGACCACCGGGACCGCGCAGTCGGCCTCGAGCAGCGCGACGCGCACCTCGCGCAGCGCGTCCTGGATATTGGACTCGGTGAGGCGAGCTTCGCCCCGCAACGTCTTGACGATGCGCGCGAGCCGCGTTGTCAGGTTGTCGAGCATGTTATGGCTGCGCCGGGAAGAGAGGCGCCGCGGCAACGCGGCACGCGGTGATAAACTGAAACGATGTCGTACATTCTACTGCACGCGCTGACCTGCGCCGTGTACGTCGGGCTCGCCCTGCACTTCTGGAGGACGCGCTGGTCGACCGGGCCGGCGACGACGACGCCGACGGAGGAGCCGGCGGGCGGCCTGAGGGGGTGGGAACGGGCAGCACTGCTGGTCCCGCTTGTGCTGCACGGCTGGCTGCTCTACGCCGACGTCGTGGCGCCCGCCCAGCCGCGCTTCGGCTTTGCCCACGCGCTGTCGGCGATGCTCTGGCTGGCGGTTCTGTTCTACTGGGCCGAAAGCTTCTTCTACAACCTCGAGGGCATGCAGGCGCCGGTGCTCGCCCTCGCCGCGCTCACCGCCCCCCTGCCAGCCATCTTCCCGGGCTACGCCACGACGCATGCGGCCTCGTTCGAGTTCAAGCTGCACCTCGTGCTCGCGATGCTGGCCTACAGCCTGTTCACCATCGCCATCCTGCACGCGCTGCTGATGGCGGTGGTGGAGCGCCGCCTGCACGGCGCGCGCAGGGGAGCGATGGCGATCGGCGAGCCGCTGGGTCCGTTGCGCGGTCCGTTCGCCTCGCTACCGCCGCTGCTGACGCTCGAGCGGCTGCTGTTCCGGCTCATCGGCGCAGCATTCGTGCTGCTTACCCTGACGCTTGCGACCGGGGTCATCTTTTCCGAATCGCTGTTCGGCCGCCCGATCCGGTTCGACCACAAGTCGGTGTTCGCGGTGGTGTCGTGGCTCACCTTCGCCGCGCTCCTGGTGGGACGTCATTTCTATGGCTGGCGCGGCCGCACCGCCCTGCGCTGGACACTCGCCGGCTTCGTGCTGCTGCTGCTCGCCTACATCGGCAGCCGCTTCGTGCTCGAGGTCGTACTGGGGCGCGGCGCAGCCTAGCGGCGGCCATGGAAGACATTCCCTTATCGGCGGAGCTTGCGGTCCTGGTCGTGCTGCTGGTGCTGTCGGGGTTCTTTTCGATCGCCGAAACGACCATGATGGCGCTCAACCGCTACCGGCTAAAGCACCTCGTGGCGCAGGGCCACGGCGGCGCGCGCCGCGCAGCGGCGCTGCTCAAACGCACGGACCGTCTGCTCGGCGGCATTCTGATCGGCAACACCCTTGCGATCACCGGCGCAACCACTGTTGCCAGCGTCGTGGCGGTGCGCTTGCTCGGCGAGGACAGGACGACCTACGCGGTGAGCACGTTCGTGATCTCGTTTCTGATCATCGTCTTCTCCGAGATTACGCCCAAGGTGGTGGGCGCCACCTACCCCGAGCGCGTGGGCCTGCCGCTTGCCTACGTCATCGGGCCCATGCAGCGGCTGCTCGATCCGCTGGTATGGTTCGTCAATCTGTTCGTCCGCCCGCTGTTATTGCTGTTCGGCGTACGGCCCGAAGAGAACACCGACGTACAGAAGCTCGCGCCGGAGGAGATCCGCACCTTGGTGCTCGAGTCTTCGAGCTTCATGCCCAAGAAACACGTGAGCATCCTGCTCAACCTGTTCGACCTCGGCAACATAACGGTGCAGGACATCATGGTGCCGCGTGCGCGCATCGAATCGTTGAAGCTCGACGACGACATGGATACGATCAAGCGACAGCTCGCAACCGCCTACCACCGGCGCTTGCCGGTGTTCCGTTCCAGCCAGGGCGAGGTCGCGGGCGTGTTGCACCTGCGCAAGGTGCTCGGCCCCCTGGACGCGGGCGCGTTCGACAAGACCGCGCTCGAGGAGCTGGTCGCCGAGCCCTACTTCGTGCCCGCGGCGACGCCGGTATTCACCCAACTGCAATACTTCCAGGAAAACCGCGAAAACTTCGCGCTGGTAGTCGACGAGTACGGCGAACTGATGGGGCTGGTCACGCTCGGCGACATCATCGAGGAAATCATCGGCAAGTTCACCACTACCGTGCCGTCCGCAGCGCCCGTGCTGCGTTGGGACGACGACGGCAGCGCTGCGGCCGACGGCGCGATGGCGGTGCGCGAGGTGAATCGGGCCCTGGGCCTGAGCTTGCCCACGGACGGGCCAAAGACACTCAATGGCCTGATCCTCGAGCACTTGCAGGACATTCCGGAAGCCGATGTCTCGATCAAGATTTCCGGCGTGCCGATGGAGATCGTGCACTCGCAGGGCCGGGCCGTGAAGGCAGTGCGCATATTCCGCCCGGCCGAGGCCGCGGCGGCCTCGGATGAGGTCGCCTGATGCGGCCCGGACAGCGCTCGCGCGGTGCCAGTTTCGCACCCTAAAAACATCGATATGTCAGCGTCTTAGCGCGCAAAGCTGAGGCTTTACAAAAGCGCGGCCTCAAGGCATCATCAATCGCTAACCGCG
>DATFMS010000276.1:0-3871 GCA_035266805.1 Burkholderiales bacterium
CGCGGCCTGCAGGCCCTCGCTCTTGCGCTTTTCGGGCGCAATGCTCGCCTGCAGGAACGCGGTATAGGACTCGAGCTGCGTCGCGATCAGGAAGGGCACGTTGAGAACGCTTGCGCGTTTCGCGAAGCTCTTGCGGATGCGTTTACGCTCGGTGAGGGAATAGGTCATGAAGGCTCCCAGTGAAGGAACGCTATTGCGGCAAAGGACAAAGCGAAGACGCAGCGGGCCGACGGTTCGCAGCGTCTTGGTTTTGCACTCTGTCTCTGTCTCGTGTCTTGTGTACTAGTAAGTGTGGCCGGATAAGAGAGCCCGGCGGCCCGGAAGCTCCGGACCGCCGGCCTCGCACCTGGCCTTACTTGATCTCGACCTTCGCGCCAGCGTCGGTCAGCTTCTTCGCCATCGCGTCGGCGTCGGCCTTGGTTACGCCCTCCTTCACCGCCTTGGGCGCACCGTCTACCAGGTCCTTGGCCTCTTTCAGCCCCAGGCCGGTCAGCTCGCGCACCGCCTTGATGACGTTGACCTTGTTCTCGCCGATTCCGGTCAGCGTCACGGTGAACTCGGTCTGCTCTTCCGCAGCGGCGGCACCGCCCGCGGCGCCGGCAGCTGGTGCGGCAACGGCAACAGCGGCCGCGGCCGAGACGCCGAACTTCTCTTCCATGTCCTTGATGAGCTGAGACAGCTCCAGGACGGTCATGCCCGAAATTGCCTCGAGAATTTGTGCTCGTTCCATCTTCAACTCCTGAATGTTTAGGGTTCCTGAATGTTTGGTCGGTTCGGATCAGGCCGCAGCCTTCTCCTTGTGGTCGCGTACCGCGGCCAGCGTGCGCACGAACTTGCCCGGCACCTCGTTCATGGTCCGCACGAGCTTGGCGACCGGCGCCTGCATCGTGCCCATGAGCATGGCCAGCAGCTCGTCACGGCTCGGCAGCAACGCGAGCGCCGTAACGTCCTTGGCGGACATCACGTTGTTCGGCATTGCCCCGCCCTTGATGACGAAGAACTCGTTCGTCTTGGCAAACTCGGCCAGCACTTTTGCGCCAGCAACCGGATCCTGCGCGATGCCGTACATCAGCGGACCGCTCATCTGCTCGGCCAGCTTCTCGAACGGGGTACCCTTTACGGCACGCCGTGCGAGGGAATTCTTCAGCACGCGCAAGTAGACGCCCGACTTCCTCGCGGCGGCGCGCAGGCCAGTCACGCTCTCGACGTTGAGGCCGCGATATTCCGCGACGATCAACGCCTGCGCGTTGCCGAGCTGCGCGGCGATCTCGCTTACGACCGCCTGCTTTTGCTCCAGACTAAGACTCAAGGTCTACCTCCTTGCGTTGATCAAACGGCCGTCCCTCGCGGTTCGGCCCCCATGGCGACCTTGAATCAGGAACCCTTGATTCCTGCTTCGGGTGCGCCGTCTGCGTAGGGCGTTGCTGCTCGTTTAAGCCGCTTCGGTCAAACACCCTTGCGGCCCCTACGGTCTTTGACAGCAACCGGCCGTTCCTGCGAACGGCCGGCAGCCCAAAGTCCTCGTTTCACTGCTGCGGTTGCGCCACGATCGACGCAGGGTCCACCTTGACCCCCACGCCCATCGTGCTCGACACCGACAGCTTCCTCAAATACACGCCCTTGGCGCTCGAAGGCTTGGCGCGATTCAGCGCCTCGACCAGCGCGGCGAGGTTGTCGCGCAGCTGCTCGGGCGTGAACGACGCGCGTCCGATCGTGCACTGCACGGTCCCGGACTTGTCGGCGCGGAACTGCACCTGGCCCGCCTTCGCGTTCTTTACCGCCGCGGCAACGTCCGGCGTCACCGTGCCGACTTTCGGGTTGGGCATCAGGCCGCGCGGTCCCAGGATCTGTCCGAGCTGACCGACCACGCGCATCGCGTCCGGCGCCGCGATCACGACGTCGAACTCGATCTTGCCGCCCTTGATGGTCTCGGCCAGGTCCTCGAAGCCGACGATGTCGGCGCCCGCGGCCTTCGCCGCCTGCGCCCTGTCGCCTTGCGCGAACACCGCCACCCGCACCGACTTGCCGGTGCCCGAGGGCAGCACGACCGATCCGCGCACCGACTGGTCGGTCTTCTTGGCGTCGATGCCCAGGTTCACCGCCACGTCCACCGACTCGTCGAACTTCGCCGTCGCGGTGTCCTTGACCAGTTTCAACGCGTCGATCGCCGGGTAGGCGAGGACGCGATCGACCTTGCCCGCAAGGGCCTGCTTGCGCTTGCTGATGGCCATTTACATGCCCTCCACGACGATGCCCATCGAGCGCGCGCTACCGGCGACGGTTCGCATCGCGGCCTCGAGATCCGCGGCGGTGAGGTCGGGGGTCTTGGCCTTCGCGATCTCCTCGACCTGCTTGCGGGTGATCTTGCCGACCTTGTCAGTATGCGGCCGCGGGCTTCCGCTTTCGATCCCGGCCGCCTTCTTGATCAGCACCGTGGTCGGCGGCGTCTTGATGATGAAGGTGAAGCTCTTGTCCGCAAAGGCCGTGATCACCACCGGCAGTGGCAGGCCAGGCTCGACCTTCTGCGTCTGCGCGTTGAAGGCCTTGCAGAATTCCATGATGTTCAGGCCGCGCTGGCCGAGCGCCGGACCGATGGGAGGCGAGGGATTCGCCTTGCCCGCCGGCACCTGAAGCTTTACGTAGCCGACAATCTTCTTCGCCATGCTTCTCTCCTATCGGGTCTGAACGAGCGCCGCAGCGCTCTCCCCGTTATGCCTTCTCAACTTGCCCGAACTCCAGCTCAACTGGAGTCGAGCGACCGAAAATCGTGACCGCCACCCGCAGGCGGGATTTCTCGTAGTTCACGTCCTCCACCGTGCCCTGGAAATCGGTGAACGGACCATCCTTGACGCGCACCATCTCGCCGTTTTCGAACAGCACCTTCGGCTTGGGCTTCTCCACCCCTTCGCGCATCTGCTGCATGATCGCGGCGACCTCTTTCTCCGAAATCGGAGCGGGCTTGGTCGCCGTGCCGCCGACGAAGCCGGTCACCTTGTTGGTGTTCTTGACCAGGTGCCAGGTGTCGTCGTTCATCTCCATCTCGACCAGCACGTAGCCGGGGAAGAACTTGCGCTCGGACATGTGCTTCTGGCCGCCCTTCATTTCGACTACTTCCTCCACCGGGACGAGGATGCGGCCGAACTTGTCCTGCATTCCGGCGCGCGAAATACGGTCTTCCAGCGCGCGCTGCACCGACTTCTCGAAGCCGGAATAGGCGTGCACCACGTACCAGCGTTTGCTCATGTCGACCTGCTCGATTCTGGCCACTTTAGGTCTTCTTCCATCCGAGGATCACGTCGTACAGGACCCATTCGAGTCCCTTGTCGCTGATCCATAGAAACACCGCCATCGCCACGGCGAAGGCGAACACGGCAGCGGTGGTCTGCACCGTCTCCTTGCGCGTCGGCCAAACCACCTTCTTGGCCTCCACGATGGCCTCGCGCGCAAAGGCGACGAACTGGCGCCCGGGCGCGGTGAACCATGCAACCGCGCAGCCGGCCAGAATGCCGCCGAAGACCGACAGGACACGCAGCAGCACGGCGCCCTCGCCGAGCCAGTAGTAGCCCCAGACGCCTAGCGCCACGAGGGCTACCGCAGTTACCAGCTTGATCTTGTCCAGCATCGCTTCAGCAGTGTCCGTAATGTTTGGCAGGCCAAGAGGGAATCGAACCCCCAACCTTCGGTTTTGGAGACCGACGCTCTGCCAGTTGAGCTATTGGCCTATGAGTTCCCTTACTCGATGACCTTGGCGACGACGCCGGCGCCGACGGTCTTGCCGCCCTCGCGGATGGCAAAGCGCAAGCCCTGCTCCATCGCGATCGGCGCAATCAACGTCACCACCATCTTGATGTTGTCCCCCGGCATCACCATC
>DATFMS010000277.1:0-5337 GCA_035266805.1 Burkholderiales bacterium
GCGTGGCGGCCGCGGCGAGCACGCTACATGCACGTAGGACTTGCTGCATTGCTACCTCCGGGAAAGGCCGGGGACGGATCCCCGATTGGCCGAATATATCGGGGTCTGTCCCCGGTTTCCATGCAATCTGCCGCAGCGCGAGCGAAGAATGCGGGCCGGACTTGGTTTGCGGTTCGCTGCTTGACCCTCCGCAACCGCTGGGGCAAGCTGTCCGGCACTCGCGGCAAGGCGACCCCCGTTCGGGGAGCTCGCGCCGGAGATATCCCAAGGGGGGTTCCAAATGACGAATAAGCTCGTACAGGCGTTGATCGCAACCGCGCTTGCGCTCGGCCTCGCCGCAGGCAGCGCGCAGGCGGCCAAGAAGACGGTCAAGGTGGTGTTTATCGGCCCGCTCACCGGCGGCGTGTCGGCCAACGGCATCGGCGGGCGCAATTCGGCCGACCTCGCGGTCAGGCTGCGCAACGCCGACCCCAAGGCCAAGTACCACTACGAGATGATGGTGCTCGACGACGAGTGCAAGCCGAACGTCGGCGTGCAGGTCGCGACCAAGGCGGCCTCCGACCGCGCG
Organism: Burkholderiales bacterium; assembly: GCA_035266805.1. GTDB lineage: Bacteria > Pseudomonadota > Gammaproteobacteria > Burkholderiales > SG8-39 > DAHVFK01. The sequence goes on from DATFMS010000277.1 coordinate 569, forward strand.
GTGATCGCCGGCGCGACGCACTACTGCTCGGCGGTGGCGATCGGCACGGTCGACACCTACCACAAGTTCGGCCTGCCGGTGATCGTGTGGGGCGCGGTGCTGCCCGACATCACCTACGGCAACGACTACAAGGAAGTTCATCGGGTCAACGGCACGATGATCAACCAGAACGACGTCAACGCGAAGTTCTCCACCGGCCAGGGCTACAAGACCTTCGCCGTGATCCACGACACCACCGACTACGGCAAGGGCCACCTCAAGTACTTCAGCGAGTACGTGAAGAAGTACGGCGGCAGGATCGTCGGCACCTTCGGCGTCACCGCCGACCAGCAGGACTTCAATGCCGAGCTGACGCAGATCAAGTCGCTCAATCCGGACGCGATCTACTTCGGCGGCCTGACCCCGATCGGGGTGCGCATCCGCTCGCAGATGGACAAGCTCGGCATCAAGGCGCAGTTCATCGGCACCTCGGGTATCGTCTCCGATGCGTTCCTCCAGGGCCTCGGCCCGCTCGCCGAGGGCACGCTCGCGTTCCGCGAGGGCGCGCCGCTCGACAAGCTGCCGGGGGGCAAGTTCTTCACCGCGAAGTACGCCGAGGCCGGCTACCCGGAGGGCCCCGAGGCCTACGGCGCGTTCGCCTTCGCGGCGATGAACCTGATCCTCGACACCATCGAAAGGGTCGGGCCGAACCGCAAGAAGGTCACCGCGGCGCTGGCGCACGTGAAGAACGTGAAATCGATCGTCGGCCCGATCAGCTTCGACGGCCACGGCCAGAACACGGTCGCCGCGATCACCAAGTACGTGGCGCAGGACGGCAAGTGGGTGGTGTGGGAGGACAGCGAGTACGCGAGCGGCAAGCGCAAGCTCGCCAAGTAATCCGCCGCAGCGTTTGACGCCGGGGGCGGGCGGGCAGCCGCTCGTCCCCTTGCTTTTGCCATGGACGCAGGACTGCTCGCCCAATTCGTCGCCAACGGCCTGATGCTGGGCATGATGTACGCCCTGGTCGCGGTCGGCTTCACGCTGTTCTTCGGCGTGCTCGACGTGATCCAGTTCAGCCACGGCGACGTGCTCACGGTCGGCGCCTTCACCGGCTACTCGACCTACCTCGGCCTCGAGCTGCTCGGCGCCGACAACCCCTGGCTGCAGGTCGCGGCGGTGATCGTGGTCGCCTGCGGCGCGATGGCGCTGCTCGGCGCGCTGATCGCCAAGTACCTGGTGCTGCCGCTCAAGTCGGCGCCGCCGCTCAACATCCTGCTGGTGACGCTGATGCTCGGCACCGTGCTGCGCGAATCGGTGCGCCTGTTCTACCCCGACGGCGCCAATCCCAAGCGCTTCCCGCGCCTGCTGCCGACCGACGCGGTCGCGCTCGGCAGCTTCAACCTGCGCCTGGACAGCGTGCTGCTGTTCCTCGGCGGCCTGGCCGTGATCATCGCGATCCACGTCCTCATCAACCGCACCAAGCTCGGCCTCGCGATCCGCGCCGTGGCGCAGGACGAGGAGACCGCCAGGACCATGGGCATCAATTTCACCCTGGTGGTGCTGGTCACCTTCGGCATCGGCTCGGCGGCGGCGGCGTTCGCCGGGGTGATGAACGGCCTCTACTACAACGAGATCAATTTCGGCATGGGCCTGTGGCTGGGGGTGATCGGCTTCAGCGCCGCGATCGTCGGCGGGCTGGGGAACATCTACGGCGCGATCCTGGGCGGTTTCCTGTTCGCCGCGCTGCAGACCGTTGGCGCGGTGGCGCTGCCCTTCGCCAGCGCCTACAAGGACGTGTTCGCCTTCGCCGTGGTGATCGCGATCATGGCGTGGCGCCCGACCGGGCTGATCGCCGAGCGCACGAGCGAGCGGGTGTGAGCGCCGCACCGCGCGCGCCGCTCTGGCCGGGCATCGTCGCCGCGGCGCTCGTCACCGCGTTCGCGGTCGCCTTCATGTGGGCGGAGAACGAGTGGGAGGTGGTGGGCGTGCTCGCCGCCGCGCTGGTCGCGGTGCTGGTGGCGCGCCGCACCGGCTGGCTGGCGCCGGCGGCGCGCGCGTTCGAGATGCGCGAGCCCGCCATGAACCGGGTGACGATCGTGGCGCTGCTGGTGTTCGTCGCCTTCTTCCACGACGATCACTTTCCGCTGTTGATGGTCGGTACGGTGCTGGTGTATTTCACGGTCTGCCTCGGCCTCACCATCCAGTTCGGCTACTCCGGGGTGATGAACTTCGCCGCCGCCGCGTTCCTCGGCACCGGCTGCTACACCGCCGCGGTGCTTTCCGCGCACACCTCGCTGCCGCACCTGCTGGTGCTCGCCGCCGGCGGCGCGGTCGCGGCGCTGGTCGGCTCGATCCTGATCCTGCCGGTGCTGCGCACCCGCGGCCACTACGCGGCGGTGGTTACCATCGCCTTCGGCCTGCTGTTCAGGACCTTCCTCGAGGTCAACGACACCCTGGGCGGGCCGCAGGGCCTGAAGCTGCCCAGCATGAAGCTGCTGGGCATGACCTTCAACGACAACTTCAGCGTCGCCGGGATCGAGTTCTCGTTCTACATGCACTACGTGCTGACGGCGCTCGCGCTCGCGGTGCTCGCGTTCGCGGTCACGCGCCGGCTCGAGCGCTCGTGGATCGGGGTCAGCCTGGACGCTATCCGCCTCGACGAAACCGCCTCGGCCTGCTTCGGCATCCACATCGCGCGCTGGAAGATCGTCGCCTTCACGCTCGGCAACTTCATGGCGGGCGCGGCCGGCGCGCTCTACGCGCTGATGCTCGGCTTCATCGCGCCGACCAACTTCACCTTCGGCGACTCGCTGGTGATGGTGTCGATCATCCTGCTCGGCGGCATCGGCAACGCCTGGGGCGCGGCGCTCGCGGCCGCGATCGTGGTGGTGCTGCCCGAGAAGCTGCAGCTGATCCAGGAGTACCGCTTCCTGCTCTACGCGGCGATGGTGATCGTGGTGCTGCTGTACCGCCCCGAGGGGCTGCTGCCGCGGCCGCTGCGCAACTACCTGCCGGGCTGGAGGCCGCGGTGAGCGCGCCGGTGCTGGCGCTGTCGGGGCTGACGCGCCACTTCGGCGGCCTGGTGGCGCTCGATGCGCTCGACATGCGCGTCGAGCGGGGCCAGATCGTCGGCCTGATCGGTCCCAACGGCTCGGGCAAGACGACCTCGTTCAACGTGCTCACCGGCATCTACGCGGCGAGCGCGGGGCGCGCGGAGTTCCTCGGCCGCGACATCACCAACCTGCGCGCGCAGGCGGTGTACGAGGCGGGCATCGCGCGCACCTTCCAGCGCTCGCGCCTGTGCCTGCCGTTGTCGATCTTCGACAACATCATGGTCGGCAACCACAGGCGCCTTGAGCACGGGCTGTGGTTCAACCTGTTCTCGCGCCGTGCCTTCGCGCGCCAGTTCGAGACCGCGTTCGAGGACGCGCGCGAGCTGGTGCGGGTGTTCGACGCGCCGCTCGCCGGGCGCATGTTCGACGCGGTCGGCGCGCTGCCGATGATCGACCGGCGCCGGATCGAGATCTGCCGCGCGCTGATCAGCCGGCCGCAGCTGCTGCTGCTCGACGAGCCCTCGGCCGGCATGACCGAGGAGGAAACGCGCGAGCTGATGGACGACATCCTCGAGATCCGCGGCCGCATCGCCGGCCTTAGCATCGTCATCATCGAGCACGAGATGGGCGTGATCGAGCGCATCACCGACCGCTGCGTGGTGCTCAACTTCGGCCGCAAGATCGCGGAAGGGGCGTACCGCGAGGTCGCAGCCGACCGCCAGGTGCAGGAAGCCTACCTCGGAGTCGAATGATGGCGCCGCTCGAGATCGACCAGGTCTACGCCGCCTACGACAAGGCAGACGTGCTCGAAGGCGTGACGCTCACGGTCGCGCCCGGCAGCATCACCTGCCTGCTCGGCTCCAACGGCTCGGGCAAGACGACGCTGATCCGCGCCATTCTGGGCCTCACGCCGCCGCGCGCGGGCTCGATCCGCTTCGGCGCGGTCGAGCTCGCCGGCCTGCCGACGCACAAGGTGGTGGCGGCCGGCATCGCCTGCATCCCCGAGGGGCGCAAGGTGTTCCCCAAGCTGACGGTGGAGGAGAACCTGCGCCTGGGCGCCTACCAGGAGGCTTCCGCGGCGACGGTCACCGAGCGCCTGGCGCGCGCCTACGAGATCTTCCCGCGGCTCGCCGAGCGCCGGGCGCAGCTCGCGGGCACCATGTCGGGCGGCGAGCAGGCGATGGTCTCGATCGGGCGCGGCCTGATGAGCGCGCCCAGGCTGCTGCTGATCGACGAGCCCTCGCTCGGGCTCTCGCCGCGCCTGGTGAAGGAGAACTTCGGCATCATCCGGCGCATCAACGAGCAGGGCATCACCGTGTTCCTGGTCGAGCAGAACGTGCACCAGACGCTCGCCATCGCGCACCACGGCTACGTGCTGTCGCAAGGCCGCGTGGTCGCTTCGGGCAGCGCCGAGGCGCTGGCGCGCGACGCCGCGGTGCACCGCGCCTATTTCGGCTGAGAAACCGGCGGCTGAGAAACCGGGGACAGACCCCGATTTCTAGGCGAGTTCCCGCAGCTCTGCCATCAACGCCGCCGGGAGTTGAACCCCTTCCTGCAACGCTTTTGCGCGGCGCGCGAGCTCGCGCTCGCCCGGCAACAGCACCGGCGCGGCGGGGTCGGCGGCGGGGGTCTGCTTGATCAGCTGGCGAAATCGCGCCATCGCGCCGTCGTAGGCCTCGCGCCCGATCAGGCGCGCGGGATCGAGCAGCAGGAAGAAATGCCCGGTGCCCTGCGCCT
>DATFMS010000278.1:0-5418 GCA_035266805.1 Burkholderiales bacterium
GCGCTCGCGCACCGCGCGGTGCTCCTCGCCCACCGGCTCGAACCAGTTCTGCCGGCCGAAGCTGTAGAGATCGCGCGGCTCCGCGCCGTCGAGCGCGAACCAGTTGGGGCGCTCCCAGCCGAACTTCTCGCCGAAGCAGGCGCCCTCCGCCTTGAGCCGCCCGTAGAGCGGCGAGACGCGCAACGGCCGGCCGCTTTCGTGCTCCTCGAAGGGCCAGGGCATGGTGTAGTGCTTGCCGTACATCTCCAGGGTGCGCCGCCGGACCCAGTCGACGTCGGCGTGGTGCGGGCCGAAACGCCGGATGTCCACCGGCCAGAGGTCCATCGGCGGCTCGCCGCCGTCGATCCATTCGGCGAGCGCCCGACCGGCGCCGCCGCCCGAAGCGATGCCGAAGGAGTTGAAGCCGGCCCCGACGTAGAAGTTCTCCACCTCGGGCGCCGCGCCGAGGATGAAGTTGCCGTCCGGCGTGAAGGATTCCGGCCCGTTGATCAGCTCCTTGATCCCGGCTTCGGCGAGGGCCGGCAGGCGCTCGATGCCCGGCAGCATGAGCTGCTCGAAATGGTCCCAGTTCGGGTTGAGCAGCGTGAAGTTGAAGCCCTCCGGGATGCCGTCCTCGGCCCAGGGATTCGGCTTGCGCTCGTAGCCGCCCATCACGACGCCGCCGACCTCTTCCTTGAAATAGAGCAGCCGGTCCGGGTCGCGCACCGTCGGCATGCTGCGGTCAACACCGTCCATCTTCTCGGTGATGAGATACTGGTGCTGGACCGAGACCAGCGGCACGTCGACGCCGGCCAGGGCGCCGACCTCGCGCGCCCACTGCCCGGCGCAGTTGATCACGACCTCGCAGGCGATCTCGCCCAGCGTCGTCGCGACGCCGACGGCGCGTCCGTCCTTGCAGCGGATCGCGGTCACATCGCAGCCCTCGACGATGCGCACGCCGGAATCGCGCGCACCCTTGGCCAGCGCCTGGGTGATGTCGGAGGGGTTTGCCTGGCCGTCGGTCGGCATGAAGCAGCCGCCGACCACGTCGCTGGCATCCATGATCGGCCAGAGGTCGAGCGCTTCCTTGCGGTCGACCAGGTGCATCTCGAGCCCGAAGCTGCGCGCCGTGGTGGCCTGGCGTCGGTAGTCGATCATGCGGTCCCGGCTGCAGGCGAGCCGCAGGCAGCCGCTCTTCCGCCAGCCGGTCGCCTGCCCGGTCTCCGCCTCCAGCCGGTCGTAGAGCTCCACGCTGTACTTCAGGAGCTGAGTGATGTTGGCGTTGGACCGCAGCTGCCCGACCAGGCCGGCTGCGTGAAAGGTCGAGCCGCTGGTCAGCTTGGCGCGCTCCAGCAGCACGACGTCGCTCCAGCCCAGCCTGGCGAGATGGTAGGCGGTGGAGCAGCCGATGATCCCGCCGCCGATGACGACCGCGCGTGTCTGGGCCGGCGGCGATTGCGTTTCGCTCATGGCCTGGCGGCCTCCCGACGTTCGATGGCGGTGCCGCGGCGCCGCATCCTGGTTGCACCCATTGCGATGTCCTCAGTCCAGACCCAGCTCCGCCTTGCGCTTGCGGCTCCAGGCGCCGATCAGACGGTCGGAGATGATGGCGATGAAGGCGACGCAGAGGCCGGCGACGATGCCCCGCCCGGTGTCGGCCTTGGTCAGCGCGATGTAGACCTCCTGGCCCAGCTCGCGGGTGCCGACCAGGGCGGTGATGACCAGCATGGACAGCGCCATCATGATGGTCTGGTTGATGCCCAGCATGATCTCCGGCAGGGCGATCTTGAGCTGCACCTTCCACAGCATCTGCCGCGGCGTGCAGCCGGAGACCAGCGCCGCCTCGATCATTTCGTTGGGCACCTTGCGGATGCCGTGGTCGGTGTAGCGGATGGCCGGCGTCACGGCGTAGAGGACGACGGCGATCATCGCCGCGAAGTCGCCGACGCGGAACAGCATGACCACGGGCATGAGGTAGACGAAGGACGGCAGCGTCTGCAGCGTGTCGATGACGGCCTGGATGATCCGGTGGGCGCGGTCGTTGCGCGCGCCCAGGATGCCGATCGGGATGCCGATGAGCGCGGCGATGACGACCGAAAGGCCGCAGAGGTAGACCGTGACCATCGATTTGTCCCACAGGCCAGTCACCGCCATGAACAGGGTCAGGGAGCCGGTGAGCAGCGCGAGGCGCCAGCCGCCGAGCCGCAGCCCGCCGAGCGCCACCAGGACGACCACCGCGGGCCAGGGCAGGACCAGCAGGAAGCGCTTGATCGGAATCATCAGGTTGAGCAGCAGGAAGGTCTTCACCGCCTCGAGCTGATCGAAGAAATTCAGGTTGATCCAGCGCACCGCGTCGCCCCAGAAGGCGCCGGTGGTGATCTGGATGCCCTCCGGATAGTTCTGAATCGTCGGCACCACTAGGCCCACCAGCCAGGTGACGGCGATCAGCGCCAGGCCCGCCACCAGATAGGGATGGCGCTGCAGAAAGTTGCGGCGCACCTCCTCGTGCACCGGCGGTGGGCGGTTGGCGAAGGCCTGGCTCAGGCGGTCGAGCGCGATGGCCAGCAGGGTGATCGCCAGGCCCGCCTCGATCCCCTCGTCGATCTTCAGGCGCTTCAGCGCATTGAGGACGTCGAAGCCGAGGCCGCCGGCCCCGATCATGGACGCGATGATCACCATGTTGAGCGACAGCATGATGACCTGGTTGACGCCGACCATCAGGCTGGAGCGCGCCGACGGGATCATCACCTTCCACAGCAATTGCCGCGGCGTGCAGCCGGCCATGTGTCCGAATTCCGTGATCTCTTCCGGCACCAGCTTCAGGGCCAGCATGGTGACGCGGACCATCGGCGGCATGGCGTAGATGATGGTCGCGATCATCGCGCTCACCGGGCCGAACCCGAAGAGGATCAGGATCGGCACCAGATAGGCGAAGACCGGCACCGTCTGCATGAGATCGAGCAGCGGCGTGATGGCCAGTTCGAAGCGCTTCGAGCGTGCGCCCAGGATGCCCAGCGCCAGGCCGCCGGCGACGCCGAAGGGCACGGCGATCACGATGGAGGACAGCGTCACCATCGCGCTGTCCCACTGTCCGAACACGGCGAGGTACAGGAAACAGCCGCCGATCAGCACGGCGAACTTCCCGTCCCGCGCCTGCAGCGCCATCAGGGCCGTCACCCCGACCAGCGCGAGCCAGGGCACCCGCGGGAAGATCACCACGGCCTGGCTGCCCTGCCCCTCGAGGAAGCCGTCGGACAAGAGGCTGCGGGCGAGCACGTACGGCTGCTGCACGACCCAGGAAACCGCTCTCGTCAGTTGCTGGAACGTGAACAGGCCGAAGGTCGCGTCGTTGATCAGCCAATTCATGAAGTCGCTGATCCAGAAGCGCAGCGGTATCTCCCAGGCGCGCGGGTACTGGCTCAGCCAGGCGAGATCGTCGCTCAGCAGGTAAAGGGCGAAGGTCGCGCCCAGCGCGACGATCCAGACGATCGTCCAGCGATGGGTCTCCAGCGTCCGCGACGCCGGCGCTGCGGCCAGCACGCTCATTGCTGCGGCCGTGCGGTCAGAACCTGGAGCACGTCCGGTCCCGCGATCTGGCCGATCGCCCGGCCGTCGCCGTCGACGACCGCGAAGGGGTCCTCCTGCGCCAGGACCTCGGCGGCGATCGCCTCGATCTTGGCCGCCGCGGGAATCCGACCGCGCACCGCGCCGCCATCGTCCAGCGGGCGCATCACCGCGCGGGCCGAGAGGACCTTGGCGCGGGGGATCTCGCGGGTGAATTCGGCGACGTAATCGGTCGCCGGATTGGTCACGAGCCTCTCCGGCGTACCGATCTGGATGATCCTGCCGTCCTTCATGATGGCGATCCGGTCGGCCAGGCGGATCGCCTCGTCGAAATCGTGCGTGATGAACACGATGGTCTTCTTGAGCAACTGCTGCAGGCGCAGGAATTCGTCCTGCATCTCGCGGCGAATCAAGGGATCGAGCGCCGAGAACGGCTCGTCGAGAAACCACACGTCGGGTTCGACCGCCAGGCTGCGCGCGATGCCGACGCGCTGCTGCTGCCCGCCCGAGAGCTCGCGCGGGTAATAGGCCTCCCGCCCCTTGAGCCCGACCAGGTCGATGATCTCCTGCGCGCGGCGCTCGCGCGTCGCTCGGTCGACGCCCTGCACCTCGAGCGGGAAGGCGACGTTCCCGAGCACCGTGAGGTGCGGCAGCAAGGCGAAGTTCTGGAACACCATGCCCATCTTGTGGCGGCGCAGCGCGATCAGCTCCTTCATCGGCGCCTTGAGAAGGTCGCGGCCCTGGAACACCACCTCGCCCGCGGTCGGCGTGATCAGGCGGGTCAGGCAGCGCACCAGCGTCGACTTGCCCGACCCGGACAGGCCCATGATGATGAAGATCTCGCCGTTGGTGACGGTGAAGTTGGCGCCTCGAACCGCGCCGATCAGGCCGGCCTCCTGAAGCACCTTCGGGTCGGGATCGCCGTCGCTGGCGCGCAGGACGGCGGAGGCGTTCTGCCCGAACAGCATCCACAGGCCGCGACACAGGATCATCGCCTGCCCCGCGTCGCCTGGCGCGCTCGAATCCCCGGTCTGCGCGAGCGTTCCCTTCCCCGTCATGCCGCGTCCCAACGGACCGTGGGCCTTTCGGGCACCGTCCATCATGTCGTTCATTGAGGTCAAGCCGGGCCGCCCCGAAGGATCCGTCGGCGGCGACCCGGCCCGGCTATGCGCAGGTTAGAACAGAGACGCTATTCGATCCATGCCTTCCAGCGCGCCTGGTTGGCGTCCATCCAGGCGTTGACCACGTCGTCGAGCTTTTTGCCGTCGAGGTCGATATCGGAGATCATCTGGCCCATCTCCTGATTATTGACCTTGAAGTTCTTGACGGCCTTGTAGGCGCCCGGCCATTTGTCCTTCAGGCCCTTCCACGCGACCTTCCAGATGTCGCCGCGCGGCTTGCCGCAGTCGTAGGCCATGTTGGGATTGATGCCCCAGGAGGGATCGGTGTAGCAGGCCGGCTCGTAGGGCGGAAACTCGACCCACTCGCCCTTGTATTTGATCGGCGCCCAGTGCGGCGTGTAAATCCACAGCAGGATCGGCGCCTTGCGCTGGATCGCCGAATCCAGCTCGGCGAAAAGCGCGGCGTCGGTGCCGGCGTGCACGACCTCGAAGTTCATGCCCAGCGCCTGGACGCGTTCGTCGTCGTAGCCGCCCCAAGTCACCGGCCCACCGAGATAGCGACCGCGTGGCGCGGTCTCCGGAGTCGAGAACTCCTTGGCGCAGGCGTTCAGGGCCTTCCAGTCGGGCAGACCCGGGCAGCGCTCCTTCATGTACATCGGATACCACCATTCCTCCCGGGCCTGCATGCCGGTCGGCCCGAGGTTCTCGGTCTTGCCGGTGGCCAGCGAGGCGTCCATGGCGTCCTTGCCGGTGG
>DATFMS010000279.1:0-17205 GCA_035266805.1 Burkholderiales bacterium
CAGATGTGGCTCGCCTGCCTGTCAGATCTGTCAGTCTATGCAGGCGGATTGCTCGCCCGCCGCAGCCGCGCCGACAACGCGTCGATTGCGTTGCTGATGGGCGCAACGCTGGAAGCCATTCTCGCCGCGAACCAGGCACGCAACGACGCTGCCGGCACCGATCGCGTGCGCGCGCGGCTCGCCCAATGCGACTGGGCGGCGGTGCCGGACGACGCGACGGCCTTCAGGGAAAGCCCGCGCACCCTCATCGAGTGCGCGCCCATCGTCGACCAGCTCAAGCAGCTCGACGACCAAATCGTGCGCAACTCGGTGCGCTTCCGCTGGCAGCAAGTGCGCCGGGAGCTGCGTCGCGACCTCGACGCCGAGGCGGTGATGGCGTCCGCAACCCCGCCGCCTGGCGCGTAGCCTCAGGTGGCCTGCTTGAGCTGATCGAGGATCGCTGGGTTCTCGAGCGTCGAGACGTCCTGCGTGATCTCTTCGCCCTTGGCGAGCGAGCGCAGCAGGCGACGCATGATCTTTCCCGAGCGAGTCTTCGGCAGGTTGTCGCCGAAGCGGATCTCTTTCGGCCGCGCGATCGGCCCGATCTCCTTCGCTACCCAGTTGCGCAGCTCCTGCGCGACCTTCTTCGCCTCTTCGCCGCTCGGCCGCGGCCCCTTGGTGACCACGAACGCCACGATCGCCTCGCCGGTCAGGTCGTCCGGGCGCCCCACCACCGCCGCCTCGGCGACCAGCTTCGAGTTCGCCACCAGCGCGGACTCGATCTCCATCGTGCCCAGGCGGTGGCCCGACACGTTCAGCACGTCGTCGATGCGACCGACGATGCGGAAATAGCCCTCCTCGTCGGTGCTCGCGCCGTCGCCGGCGAGATAGAGCTTGCCTTTGAAGTCGTCGGGGAAATAGGTCTTCTTGTAGCGTTCCGGGTCGCCCCAGATGGTGCGCACCATCGACGGCCAGGGCCGCTTGATCACCAGGATGCCGCCCTTGCCGCGGCCGACCGGTTTTCCGGTCTCGTCGACGATGTCGGCGAAGATCCCGGGCAGCGGCAGCGTCGCCGAGCCGGGCTTGGTCGGCGTCGCGCCGGGCAGCGGCGAGATCAGGTGGCCGCCGGTCTCGGTCTGCCACCAGGTGTCGACGATCGGGCAGCGCCCGCGGCCGACGGTCTCGTGGTACCACATCCAGGCCTCGGGGTTGATCGGCTCTCCCACCGTGCCGAGGATGCGCAGCGACGACAGGTCGTACTTCTTCGGCAGCTCGCCGCCGGCCTTGATCAACGAACGGATCGCCGTCGGCGCGGTGTAGAACACGTTCACCTTGTGGTCCTGGATGATCTTCCAGAACCGGCCCGCATCCGGGTAGGTCGGCACGCCTTCGAACATCACCTCCGTGGCCCCTACCGCGAGCGGGCCGTAGGTGATGTAGCTGTGGCCAGTCACCCAGCCGACGTCGGCGGTGCACCAGAAAACGTCGCTCGGCTTGTAATCGAACACCCAGCGCATGGTGAGCATGCACCACAGCAGGTAGCCGCCGGTCGAGTGCTGGATGCCCTTCGGCTTGCCTGTCGAGCCCGAGGTATAGAGGATGAACAGCGGATGCTCGGCATTGACCCAGGTCGGCTCGCAGCTGTCCGCCTGGCCTTTCACCGCGTCGTCCCACCACTTGTCGCGCGGCGCCTGCATCGGCACCTTGCTTCCCGAGCGCTTGTAGACGATGACGTTCCTCACTCCCTCGCAACCGCCCATGGCGAACGCCTCGTCGACCACGGGCTTGAGCGGGATCTCCTTGCCGCCGCGAAACTGCCCGTCCGCGGTGATGACCTCGGTCGCGCCCGCGTCGATGATGCGCTCCTGAAGGCTCTTGGCCGAGAAGCCGCCGAACACGACCGAGTGCGTGGCGCCGATTCGGGCGCAAGCCTGCATCGCGACCACGACCTGGATCGACATCGGCATGTAGATCAGCACCCGGTCGCCCGTCTTGACGCCATGGCTCTTGAGGGCGTTGGCAAAGCGGCAGACGTCGTGATAGAGCTCCTTGTAGGTGATCCTGGTCACCTTGCCGTCGTCGGCCTCGAAGATGATCGCGACCTTGTCAGGCTGCGTCTTGAGGTGCCGGTCGAGGCAGTTGTAGGAAGCGTTGAGCTCGCCGTCGTGGAACCACTTGAAGAACGGCGCGTTGGATTCGTCGAGCGTCTTGCTGAACGGCTTGTGCCACAGCAACTCGTTCATCGCGTGCTTGCGCCAGAAGCCCTCGAAATCCTTCTCCGCCTCGGCGCACATCGCGCGGTAGGCCGGCATGCCCGAAACGTTCGCCTGCTTGACGAAATCCGGTGCGGGGGGAAATACCCGCTTCTCCTGCAAAACCGTCTCGATGTTGGACATCGCTCAGCTCCTTGGTTTGAAGGCGTCTTGTTGAGGGGAAATAGAATCACCAAATCAATGCGCTGTAAAGGCCGTCGGCCGAATCCAGCGCTATGCTACATTTGGTTGCCTTTCCTTCCGCAACCCTTTCTTGCCGCGACCCATGGCCACGATTCGCCAGGAAGACCTGATCCAGAGCGTCGCCGACGCACTGCAATTCATCTCCTACTATCACCCCGCCGACTACATCCGTGCGCTGGGCCGCGCCTACGAGCGCGAGCAATCACCCGCGGCGAAGGACGCGATCGCGCAGATCCTCACCAACTCGCGCATGTGCGCCGAAGGGCACCGCCCGATCTGCCAGGACACCGGCATCGTCAACGTGTTCATTCGCATCGGCATGGAGGTGCGCTGGGACGCGAAGATAGGCGTCGCCGACATGATCAACGAGGGCGTGCGGCGCGCTTATCTCGATCCGGACAACAAGCTGCGCGCGTCGGTGCTCGAGGACCCGGCCTTCGGCCGCCGCAACACGCGCGACAACACCCCGGCCGTGATCCACATGCAGGTCGTCCCCGGCGCCACGGTCGAGATCGACATCGCGGCCAAGGGCGGCGGGTCGGAGGCGAAGTCGAAGTTCGCCATGCTCAACCCGTCCGACTCGATCCTGGACTGGGTGCTGCAAACGGTGCCGACGATGGGCGCCGGCTGGTGCCCGCCCGGAATGCTCGGCATCGGCATCGGCGGCACCGCCGAGAAGGCGATGCTGATGGCCAAGGAGTCCCTCATGGCGCCGATCGACATGGCCGAGCTCAAGGCGCGCGGTCCGCAGGACAAAGTCGAGGCGCTGCGCGTAGAGCTTTACGACAAGGTCAACGCGCTCGGCATCGGCGCCCAAGGCCTGGGCGGACTGTCGACCGTGCTCGACGTCAAGATCCTCACCTACCCGACCCACGCCGCCAACCAGCCGGTGGCGATGATCCCGAACTGCGCCGCCACCCGCCATGCGCACTTCGTCCTCGACGGCTCGGGGCCGGCGGAGTTCGAGCAGCCCAAGCTCTCCGACTGGCCGGACGTCACCTGGAAGCCCGATGCGGGCTCCAAGAAGGTGAACCTCGACACGCTCACGCGCGAAGAAGTCGTGGGTTGGAAACCCGGCGAGCGCCTGCTTCTGTCGGGCAAGCTGCTCACCGGGCGCGACGCCGCGCACAAGCGCATCCAGGACATGCTCGCCAAGGGAGAAACGCTGCCGGTCGACTTCACCAACCGCGTGATCTACTACGTCGGCCCGGTCGACCCGGTGCGCGACGAGGCGGTCGGCCCGGCCGGCCCGACCACCTCGACGCGGATGGACAAGTTCACCGAAACGATGCTCGCCAGGACCGGGCTGGTGGCGATGGTCGGCAAGGCCGAGCGCGGCCCGGTGGCGATCGAGGCGATTCGCAAGCACAAGGCGGCGTACCTGATGGCCGTGGGCGGCGCCGCTTACCTGGTCGCCAAGGCGATCCGCAAGTCGCGCGTGCTCGCATTCGAGGACCTCGGCATGGAGGCGATCTACGAGTTCGAGGTGCGCGACATGCCGGTCACGGTGGCGGTTGACGCAAGCGGCAGCTCGGTGCATCAAAGCGGCCCCGCCGAGTGGCAGAAGCGCATCCGGGAGTTCAAGCTGCCGGTCACGGCGGCCTGACCGCTGCGCCTTGGACGCCCGCGCCGCCGCCCGTTGGCCGGCCGTCTGGGCGGTGTTCGCCGGCGGGCTGGTCGCCGGCGCCTACATCGGCAAGGTGCCGCCCGCGCTGCCGGTGCTGCGCGCCGAGCTCGGCCTCTCGCTGGTGCAGTCGGGATTCGTCGCGACGATGTTCAACGTCGTCGGCGGACTGGCCGGAATGCTCGCCGGGGTGCTCGCCGACCGCTTCGGTCCCAAGCGGCTCGCGCTGCTGGGGCTCGCGATCCTCTCTGCGGGCGGCTTCCTCGGCGCCGCCGCAGCGGGCTTCGCGCTGCTGCTGATCGGGCGCTTCCTCGAGGGCGCGGGCTTCATTCTGTTCACCGTCGCCGGGGCGGCGCTGATGAGCGCCGCCGCGCCGGAGCCGCGCGCGCGCGCCAAGGCGCTGTCGCTGTGGAGCGCCTACATGCCCGCCGGCGGCAGCCTGGCGCTGCTCGCCGCGCCGCTGGTCATCGCGGTCGCCGGCTGGCGCGGCCTGTGGGTCGCTCTGGCGCTCATCGCGGCGCTCGCCTTCGCGCTGGTCTGGCGCTACGCGGTGGCGCCGCGCGCAGGCAGCGTGGGCTCGCTGCGCCTGGCGCTCGAGTCGCTCACCGAGCCCGGCAGCCTCGCCCTGGCGCTGATGTTCGCCTTCTATGTCGCACAGTGGACCTCGGTGATGATCTGGCTGCCGACCTTCGTCGTCGACGAGCGCGGCGGCTCGGACGCCACCGCCGCCCTGCTCACCGCGCTGATGGTGCTGATCAACGTGCCCGGCAATCTGGCCGGCGGCTGGCTGCTGGCGCGCGGCGTGCGCCGCGGCCCGATGACGGTCGCGGCCTTCGCCGTCATGGCGCTGTGCGCGGTCGGCATGCTGCTCGACGTGCTGCCGAACCTGCCGCGCTTTCTGCTCGTGCTCGCGTTCTCGTCCTGCGCCGGCGTGATCCCGGCCGCGGTGTTCTCCGGTGTGCCGGTACATGCCCGTTCCCCGCGCCACGTCGGCACCGGCAACGGCCTGGTGATGCAATCCTCGCAGGCCAGCCAGTTCGTCGCCCCGATCCTGCTGGCCTGGATGGCGTCGCGCTTCGGCGGCTGGGGCGCATCGCTCTCGGCGATGCTCGCCTTCGCCGCCTGCGGCGCGGCCTGCGGTTTCGCCCTCGAAGTCATCGAGGCGCGGCGCGGGCGCTAGAATCAGTCTCCTGAAGGGAGATCGTCATGCGCGACATTCACATCTGCGAAGTCGGCCCGCGCGACGGGCTGCAGAACGCCCATCACATGATGCCGACCGAGGCCAAAAAGCGCTGGATCAGCGCGCTTGCCGCCGCCGGGCTGGAAGAAATCGAGGTCGGCTCGTTCGTGCCGCCGAAGCTGATTCCGGCCATGGCCGACACCGGCGAGATCGTCGCCCATGCGCGCGGCATTGCGGGGTTGCGGGTGGTGGCGCTGGCGCCGAACCTGAAGGGCTTCGAGCGCGCGCTGCAGGCCGGCGCGCACAAGATCACTTTCCCGGTCTCGGCCAGCCGCGCCCACAGCCTCGCCAACGTGCGCATGACGCCCGAGCAGATGGTGGAGGAAGTTCGCAAGTGCCAGGCCCTGCGCGGCGCCAACGGCCCGCAGATCGAGGGCGCGGTGTCGACCGCCTTCGGCTGCACCATGCAGGGCGAGGTCCCCGAGGACGACGTGCTGCGCATCGCCGCCGCGCTGGCCGAGTTCTGCGACTGCGTCGCGCTCGCCGACACCGTCGGCTACGCCAACCCGGCCCAGGTGCGGCGCATCTTCGCCCGGGTCAAGAAAGAGATCGGCGACAAGCTCGAGGGCGCGCACTTCCACAACACGCGCGGGCTGGGTCTGGCCAACGCGCTCGCAGCCTACGAGGAAGGCGTGCGCCACTTCGACAGCTCGCTGGGCGGCCTGGGCGGCTGCCCTTTTGCGCCGGGCGCGAGCGGCAACGTCGTCACCGAGGACCTGGTGTTCATGTTCGAGAGCATGGGCCTTGCCACCGGCATCGATTTCGCCCGCCTGCTGGCAGCGCGCGAAGCGCTGGTGCACGGGCTGCCGGAAGAGCCGGTCTACGGCCACACCCCGCAGGCGGGGCTGCCGAAAGGCTTCAAGCGCGCGGCATGAACCGGCTTCCGCTCGAGGGCGTGCGCGTCGTGGAGTTCGCGCACATGGTGATGGGACCGAGCTGCGGCCTGGTGCTCGCCGATCTCGGCGCCGAAGTAATCAAGGTCGAGCCGCTCGAGGGCGACAACACGCGCCGCCTGGAGGCCGCCGGGTCTGGATTCTTCCCGGTATTCAACCGCAACAAGAAGAGCCTCGCGATCGACCTCAAGCACGCCGAAGGCCGCGACCTGGTGCTGCGCCTGCTCGACGCGAGCGACGTGCTGACCGAAAACTTCCGCCCCGGCGCGCTGGACAAGCTCGGCTTCGGCTACCAGGCGCTCGCGGCGCGCAATCCGCGCCTGGTCTACTGCTCGCTCAAGGGATTCCTCGACGGCCCCTACCAGCACCGCCCGGCGCTCGACGAAGTGGTGCAGATGATGGGCGGCCTGGCCTACATGACCGGGCTGCCGGAGCGGCCGCTGCGCGCCGGATCGTCGGTGGTCGACATTCTCGGCGGCACCTTCGGCGCGGTCGCCGTGCTCGCCGCGCTGCGCGAGCGCGAATCGACCGGCCGCGGCGCCCGCGTCACCAGCGCGCTGTTCGAGTCCACCGCCTACCTCGTGGCGCAGCACATGGCGCAGTACGAGATCACCGGCGAGGCGCCGCCGCCGATGTCGGTCAAGCGTCCGGCGTGGGGCGTATACGACATCTTCGAAACCGGCGACGGCGACCGCCTGTTCGTCGGCGTGGTCACCGACACGCAATGGGAGATCTTCTGCCGCGAGTTCGGCGAGCCCGGACTGGCGGCCGACGCGCGCCTCGAGACCAACAGCGCCCGGGTGCGCGAGCGCGCCTGGCTGATCCCGCGCCTGGGCGAGGCGATGAAGCGCTTCTCGAAGGCCGAGCTGGAAGCCAAGCTCGAGCGCATCGGTCTGCCGTTCGCGCCGATCGCCAAGCCCTGGGACCTGCTCGCCGACCCGCACCTGAACGCCTCCGGCGCGCTGCACGCGACGCGGCTGCCATCGGGCCGCACGATCCATGTTCCGGGCCTGCCGATAGCGCTCGACGGCGAGCACCTGCCCAAGCGCAGCGACCCGCCGCCGGTCGGCGAAGGCGCGCGCGAGCTGCTGCAAACGCTCGGCTACGCGCCGGCGCAGATTGCCGCGCTGTGCGAGCAGAAGGTGATCGCCCTCCCCGCCTGAGGCCTGGCGCCGCTCAGGCCGGCATGTTCTGCTGTGCGAACTCCCAATCCAGCAGGCGCTCGATCACCGCCTCGACGTAGTCGGCGCGCCGGTTCTGGAAATCCAGGTAATAGGCGTGCTCCCAGACGTCGATCGCCAGCAGCGGCGTCATGCCGTGCGCGATCGGGGTATCGGCGTTGGCGGTCTTGGTGACCTTCAGCTTGCTCTTGTCGTAGACGACCCAGGCCCAGCCGCTGCCGAACTGACCCATCGCCGCCTGCTTGAGCTCGTTGGCGAAGCTGTCGAAATCGCCGAATTCCTCCTCGATCTTGCGCGCCAGCCTGCCGCCGGGCTTGCCGCCACCTTCGGGGCTCATGCTGAGCCAGAAGAACCAGTGGTTCCAGGCCTGCGCCGCGTTGTTGAAGATGGCGGCCTTGGAAGCCTCCTTCGCAGTCGCCTGGATGATCTTCTCCAGCGGCAGCTCGGCGTACGGCGTCTTCTCGATCAGGCCGTTCAGCTTGTCCACGTAACTTTTGTGGTGTTTGCCGTAGTGATAGCCGATCGTCTCGCGCGAAATGACCGGTGTCAGCGCATCCTCGGCGTAAGGCAGCTCGGGCAGCGCGATCGGCGAGCCCGGCTTCATCGGAAATGTCAGCTTCGCCTGCGCTGCGGATTTGCGCGTCGCGGCGCCGGGTTGTTGTTGCTCGCGAATTCCAGTGTGATCAGACATATATCGCTCCTCTTGAAGGGATGGAAAGAACCCCCCTCCTTGAGCGACAGCACGATCGCGCCGGCAGTTCCCGCGCGTTTTTCTGATCAGCGCTTGAATTCGATTTCGACGAACAGGTACTCGTAGTCGTTGGCGTTGACCACGTCGTGCTCGACGCCGGCGTTCCTGAAATAGGGCACGCCCTTCTTCAGCTCGGAGAAGCGCTCGCCGCCGGCCTCGACGAGCTTGAGGCGCCCGTCGAGCATCGGCACCACCGCGTAATCGTATTCGTGCCGGTGCCAGCCGGTTGCCGCCCCGGGTGCGAAGCGCCACTCGGCGACTCTCGTGCGCTCGTTGTCGATGAAGACTTTCGACGTGGCTTTGGCGTCGGCCACGCGTCAGCCCTTCAGCAGCGCGTCGATGCCGAGCTGCACGATCTGCTCGTCCTCGTGCGACTGCACCCCCGAGGCCCCGATGCCGCCGATGCAGCAGCCTTCGACCATGATCGGCAGCGCTCCCTGAACCGGCAGCACGGGCATCTTGAGCATCGACATCCGGCCGCCGGCGACCCGTTCCTCCCACGACTTGCTCGAGCGGCGCGTGGTGGCCGCGGTGCGCGCCTTCTCCACCGCGATCGCGGCGTTCGCCGGCGTCGCACCGTCCATGCGCACCAGGTGCAGCAGGTGCCCGCCGTCGTCGACGATGGCGATCACGACGTTCCAGTTGTTGCGCCTGGCTTCGGCTTCCGCCGCCGCGCTCATCTTGCGGCAGTCGTCGAGAGTCAGCTCGGGTCGGGTCTTCATTTCGGGGCGTTTTCCTTCAGTGCGTCGCGAATCTGTTCCAGCGCGCCCGGATCCTCGATGGTGGTGAGGTCGCCCGGGTCGCGGCCTTCGGCAAGGGCCTGGATCGAGCGCCGCAGCGTCTTGCCCGAGCGCGTCTTCGGCAGCAGCGTCACGAAGTGCACCGCGCGCGGGCGGGCGATCGCGCCGAGCTGCTTGTCGACGGTCTCCATCACTTCCTTGGCGAGCTTCTTCTTGTCATCCACGGCGCCTTTGGCAACCGCAAAGGCGAGCGGCATCTGCCCTTTGAGCGAGTCGACCACGCCGACCACAGCACATTCGGCGATGTTCGGGTGCATGCTCACCGCCTCTTCGATCTCGCGCGTACCGAGGCGGTGGCCGGCGACGTTGATCACGTCGTCGGTGCGCCCGAGGATGAAATAGTAGCCGTCCTGGTCGCGGATGCCCCAGTCGAAGGTCGCGTACACCTGCTTGTTGCTGAAGGTCGAATAGTAGGTCTTGACGTAGCGCTCGTCGTCGCCCCAGATGGTGGTCATGCATCCCGGCGGCAGCGGCGGTACGATGGTCACCACCGCCTTCTCGTTTAGCGCCGCCGGGCTCGCGTCGGACTCGCGCAGCAGCTGCAGGTCGTAGCCGTAGACCGGGAACGACGGGCTGCCGAACTTGATCGGCGTCTTCTCCACCCCCGGCACCGCGGACAGGATCGGCCATCCGGTCTCGGTCTGCCAGTAGTGGTCGATGACCGGGATGCCGAGCGCCTCGGAAATCCAGACGTGGGTCGGCTCGTCGAGCGGCTCGCCCGCGAGGTACAGGTGCTTGAGCGACGACACGTCGTACTTCTTGAGAAACGCCGGGTCCTGCTTCTTCAGCACCCGGATCGCGGTCGGCGCGGAAAACATCACCGACGCCTTGTAGTCCTGCACGATCTTCCACCAGATCCCG
Organism: Burkholderiales bacterium; assembly: GCA_035266805.1. Classification (GTDB taxonomy): domain Bacteria; phylum Pseudomonadota; class Gammaproteobacteria; order Burkholderiales; family SG8-39; genus DAHVFK01. Next base: position 9,786 of record DATFMS010000279.1, read on the forward strand.
GCGTCGGGGCGGATCGGCACGCCCTCGTACATGATCGTCGTCATGCCCGCGATCAGCGGCCCGTAGATGATGTACGAGTGCCCGACCACCCAGCCGATGTCCGAGGTGGTGAACATCGTCTCGCCCGGCTCGCCGCAATAGATCAGCTTCATCGAGGAGGCGAGCGCCACCGCGTAGCCGCCGACGTCGCGCTGCACGCCCTTCGGCTGGCCGGTGGTTCCCGAGGTGTAGAGGATGTAGGACGGCTCGCTCGACTCGAGCCAGGCGCAGGGCACCTGCGCCCCGGCGTAGCGCGCGGCGAGGTCCTGCCAGTCGACGTCGCGTCCGGCTACGACCGGCATCTTCGGATCGAGGCCGCGCCGGTAGATGAGCACCTTCTGCGGCGGGTACTTCGCCAGCTTGAGCGACTCGTCGACCAGCGACTTGTACAGTACCGCCTTGCCCATGCGGCTGCCGCCGTCGGCGGTGATCATCAGGCTCGGTTTCGCGTCGTCGATGCGCGCGGCGAGGCTCGCCGCGGCGAAGCCGCCGAACACGACCGAGTGAATCGCGCCGATGCGCGCGCAGGCGAGGATCGCGAAGCAAGCCTCCGGGATCATCGGCATGTAGATGATCACCCGGTCGCCCTTCTTGACCCCGAGCGACTGCATCATCGCCGCCACGCGCTGCACCTCCTGGTGCAGCTCGCGGTAGGTGTAGCTTCGCTCCTGGTCGACCTCGGTCGAGATGTAGACCAGCGCCTTCTGTTCCGCTCGCGCCGCCAGGTGGCGATCGATCGCGTTGTGGCACAAGTTCGTCTCGCCGCCGACAAACCACTTCGCGAACGGCGGCCGCGAGTAGTCGAGCACGCTGCCGAACCGCTTGTGCCAGTCGACCAGCTTTGCCTGCTCGGCCCAGAAAGCGTCGCGTTGCTCGAGCGAACGGCGGTGAAAATCGCGATAGCTGGCCATCCCTGCCTCCTTCCCGGATAGATCGGTCAGATATTAGGCGTTCAGATCGACCACCACTCTGCCCCGGTTTTGCGCCGAGATAAATTTATCGAACACGGACGGCAGTTCGGCGAATGGAATCGTGCGCGTGATCTCCTTGAGGTGGGCCGGGCGCATGTCGCCCGCGAGCCGGCGCCAGACCTCCTGCCGCAGCGGCATCGGGCAGTTCACCGAGTCGACCCCGAGCAGGCTCACTCCGCGCAGGATGAACGGCAGCACCGTAGTGTTGAGCGCGGTGCCCGCGGCGAGCCCGATCGAGGCGATGCAGCCGCCGACCTTCATGGTGCTCGCCATCCAGGCCAGCGCTTCGCCGCCGAGGTTGTCGACCGCACCCGCCCAGGTCGCCTTGTCGAGCGGCCGGATCTTCGACAGGTCGAGCTCGCTGCGCAGTTTGACCTCGCTGGCGCCGATCTTCTTCAGGTAATCGGCCTCACCCGCCTTGCCGGTGAGCGCCACCACCTGGTAGCCGAGCCGCGCCAGCGCATCGATCGCGATCGACCCCACCCCGCCGGTCGCGCCGTCGACGACCACCGGCCCGTTCGCCGGCTTGAGGCCGTTCTGCTCCATGCGCACGATCGCCAGGCCCGCGGTGAACCCCGCGGTGCCGAACGCCATCGCCTCCCACAGCGTCAGGCCCTGCGGCGCCTTCACCAGCCAGTCCGCCGGCACGCGCGCATATTCGGCGTAGCCGCCGTGGTGCTTGACGCCGATGTCGAAGCCCGTCGCCAGCACCGCGTCGCCCTTGGTGAAGCGCGCATCGCTCGACGACACCACGGTGCCGGAAAAATCGATTCCGCCGATGCACGCCGGCCTCAGCAGTATGCGGCCCTTGCCGGTCGCCGCCAGCGCATCCTTGTAATTCACGTCGGAATACGCGACCCGCACCACCACCTCGCCGGGGTCGAGCTCGTCCAGCGTGAACTCCACGAACCCGGCCTGGACCTTCTTCTCCACCTCGGTGATTTTGAACGCCTTGAACTTTTCCATTTTTTCCTCCGCTGCGAAGTTTAACGCCGCGCGCGCCCGGTTTGCAGGTATTCGGCGGATTGCATCTCGTGCAGCCGGCTGACGCTGCGCGCGAACTCGGCGCTGTTCGCCCCCTCGACGAACAGCTCTTCCGGCCGCGCCTCGGCCGAGGCGAAAAGCTTCACGCGGTCATCGTAGAACACGTCGAGCAGCCAGGTGAAGCGGCGCGCGGCATCGGCGTTGCGCGCGGACATGCGCGGCACGCCGGACAGCAATACCGTGTGAAAGCGCTTGGCCAGGTCGACGTAGTCCGCGTACGAGCGCGGCCCGCCGCACAGCGCCTTGAAGTCGAACCAGACCAGCCCGCCGGCGCGCTTGCGGTAGGCGATCTGGCGTCCCTCGACGTCGAGTGGATGGCGCTCCTCTTCCACGTCCTTGAGCGCCTGGAAGATCTGCTCGAGCGCCGGCTCGCCGGCGGGGCCGACGTGGTAGGCGCGCAGCCGCTCCATCTTGCGCCGCCGGTAGTCGACCCCGCTGTCGACCTCGAGCACGTCCATCCGCGCCTTGAGCAGCGCGATCGCCGGCAGGAAGCGCTCGCGCTGCAGGCCGTCCGGGTACAGCGCGTCGGGGGCGTAGTTCGAGGTCATGCACAGCACCACGCCGCGCTCCATCACCTCCTCCAGGAAGCGCCCGAGGATCATCGCGTCGGCGATGTCGCCGATGTGGAACTCGTCGAAGCAGATGAGCCGATTTCGCCGCGCGGTGCGCTCGGCCGCCGCCGCGATCGGGTCCTCGGTGCCCTTGAGCTCGTCGAGCTCGCGGTGAATCTCGCGCATGAAGTGATGGAAGTGCACGCGCCGCTTCCTCACCAGCGGCGCGCAGAGGAAGAACGCGTCCATCAGGAAGCTCTTGCCGCGCCCGACGCCGCCCCACAGGTAGACGCCCTCGGGCAGCGGCGGCTTGATCAGCATGCGGCGCAGCGCGGTGCTGCGGCGCGACTTGTACGCCGACCACTCCTGGTACAGACGCTGCAGCCGCTCGACCGCGCGCCACTGCGCCGGGTCCGAGACGAAGCCGCGCTTCGCGAGCTGCGCCCGGTAGACGGAGACCACGTCGTCGGCACTCGCACGCCGGAGCATCACGCCGCCGGCTCCCGCGGCCGCGCCGCGCGCGACTCGTGGCGCGCCAGCAGCAGGGTGCTGGCCAGTATCACCGCCCCGCCCAGCACCGTGGCCCCGGCCGGGAGGGTGCCGAAGACGAAGAAGCCGAGGATCGCCGCCCACACCAGCTCGAGGAACTTGACCGTCTGCACCGCCGAGATGTCGGCCACGCGGAAGGCGCGCATCATGCAGTAGTGCCCGCCGGCGCCGAAGAAGCCGCACGCCACGAACAGCGCCCACTGCAGCGTGTTGGGCGCAGTCCAGTGCGGCAGCGCAAGCGGCGCCAGCAGCACCACCACCCAGAGGTGCTGCCACAGCACGATCACCTCCGAGCGCTCGCGCCCGGCGAGCGCCTTGGCCACCAGGTAGGAGCCGGCGAAAACGGGCTGGGAAGCGAGCATCAGCAGCATGCCGGCCGAGACGCCGGCGAACCCGGCGCCGGCACCGGGATTGAGCACCAGCAACACGCCGCCGAACCCCACCAGCACCGCGGCCCAGCGCGCGCCGGTCATGCGCTCGCGCAGGAACAGCACCGCGCCGAGGCAGATGAAGATCGGGCCGCTGAAGGCGATCGCGGTGAGCGCGGTCAGGCTCACCTTGGGCAGCGCGGCAAACCACAGGATCATGCCGCCGGCGTGAAACAGGCCGCGCACGAACTGCAGCCGCGGCGCGCGCGGCCACAGCGCGCGCGGGCCGAGCCGCAAGGTCGCCGTGGCGATCACCGCGGCGCCGATCGCGTAGCGCAGCAGGCCCACCATCCAGGGATCGAGCTGGCCGGCAAGGCGCTTCATCATCGTGTTGAGCACGATGAACATCGCACCGGCGAGCATCATCCAGAGCATGCCGCGGACGGTCGCGGCGGGAGCTCGGCGCAGCCGCAAGCCGTTCAGCCGTTCAGACTGCGCTTGTCGACGGCGAGCGCCGCCTCGCGCATCACCTCGGACATCGACGGGTGCGCGTGGCAGATGCGCGCCAGGTCTTCCGAGCTGGCGCCGAACTCCATCGCCACCACCGCCTCGGCGATCAGCTCCGAGGCCTGGCCGCCGATCGCGTGCACACCGAGGATGCGGTCGGTTTTGGCGTCGGCGAGCATCTTGATGAAGCCCTCGGGCTCGTCGCGCCCGAGGGCGCGCCCGTTGTAGGCGAAGGGGAACTTGCCGGCGCGGTAGGCCACACCCTGCTCCTTCAGCTGGCGCTCGGTCTTGCCGACCCAGGCGATCTCGGGCGCGGTGTAGATCACCCACGGGATGGCGTCGTAGTTCACGTGCCCGTGCTGGCCGGCGATGATCTCGGCCACCATCACGCCCTCGTCCTCGCCCTTGTGCGCGAGCATCGGCCCGCGCACCACGTCGCCTACCGCGTATACGCGCGGCAGCCCGGTGCGGCAGTTCTTGTCGACCTCGATGAAGCCGCGCGAGTCGATCTTCAGGCCGACGTTCTCGGCCCCCAGGCCGTCGCTGTTGGGCACCCGGCCGATCGAGATGACGAGCCGCTCGCAATCGAATGTTTTAGATGAATTTGCAGTTGTAATATACTGAACAACAATGCCTTTCTTCGATTGCTTAATATCGCCTATCTTGACCCCGAGCTCGATGTCGAGGGCCTGCTCGGCGGTGAAGATCTTCCACGCCTCCTGCGCGATCGCCTGGTCGGCGGCGCCGAGGAAATCGGGCAGCGCCTCGAGGACCCTGACCTTGGCGCCGAGGCGCCGCCACACGCTGCCGAGCTCGAGCCCGATCACGCCGGCGCCGATCACGCCCAGGCGCCCGGGCACCGCGTCGAAGGCGAGCGCGCCCTCGTTGTCGCATATCAGCTTGTTGTCGACCGGCACCCCGGGCAGGTGACGCGGCTTGGAGCCGGTGGCGATGATTACGTTCTTCGCCTCGACCGTTTCGGCGCCCTTGTCGCCCTTGACCTCGAGTTTCCAGGTCGTGCCGCCCTGCATCAGGCGGCCATGACCCTGCAGCCAGGTCACCTTGTTCTTCTTGAACAGCCCGGCGATGCCGCCGGTCATCTTCTTCACGATGCGGTCCTTGCGCTCGAGCATCGCCGCGAGGTCGAGCTTGACCCCGGTTGCCGAGATGCCGTGCACCTTGAACTTGTGCTGCACGCGCTCGTAGTTCTCCGACGACTCGAGCAGCGCCTTGGACGGGATGCAGCCCACGTTGAGGCAGGTGCCGCCCAGCGCGTACTTGCCGCCCGGCTCCTTGAAATTGTCGATGCAGGCGGTGGAAAGACCCAGTTGCGCGGCGCGGATCGCGGCGATGTAGCCGGCCGGTCCGGCGCCGATGACGACGACGTCGAAGGATTGCATGGACTAGATCTCCAGCACGAGGCGCGCGGGATCCTCCAGCGCGTCCTTGATCGCGACCAGGAACAGCACCGCCTCGCGGCCGTCGACGATGCGATGGTCGTAGGACAGCGCCAGGTAGTTCATCGGCCGCACCACGATCTGGCCGTTCTCGACCACCGCGCGCTCCTTGGTCGCGTGCACCCCGAGAATGGCGGACTGCGGCGGGTTGATGATCGGCGTCGACAGCATCGAGCCGAATACGCCGCCGTTCGAGATCGAGAAGGTGCCGCCGGTGAGCTCTTCGATGCCGAGCTTGCCGTCCTGGGCGCGCTTGCCGAACTCGGCGATCTTCTTCTCGATCGCGGCGAACGACAGCTGGTCGCAGTCGCGCACGATCGGAACCACCAGCCCGCGCGGGCTGCCCACGGCGATGCCGATGTCGAAATAGCCGTGATAGACGATGTCGTTGCCGTCGATCGAGGCGTTCACCACCGGGTACTTCTTCAGCGCCGCGACCGCCGCCTTGACGAAGAACGACATGAAGCCCAGGCGCACGCCGTGCTCCCTCTCGAAGCGCTCCTGGTACTTCTTGCGCAGGTCCATCACCGGCTGCATGTTGACCTCGTTGAAGGTCGTCAGGATCGCCGCGGTCGACTGCGACTCGACCAGGCGCTCGGCGATGCGCGCGCGCAGGCGCGACATCGGCACCCGCTGCTCGGGGCGATTGGCGAGCAGGCGCTCGACGTTGACCGGCGCCGACGGCTGCGGCAGCGCGCTCTTGGGCGCCGAAGCCGGCGCGGCCGCCGGGGCAGGCGCCGCACCGGCGTACGAAGCGGGCTTGCCGACGTGCTCGAGCACGTCGCCCTTGGTTACACGGCCGCCGCGGCCGCTGCCCTGGATCCTGCCGGTGTCGATTCCCTGCTCCGCGGCCAGCTTCTCGGCCGCGGGCATCACCGGCGCCCCCCGCGCCGCAGCGGGCGCTTCGGCGTGCGGCGCGGCCGGCGCCGCGGCGGCAGCCGCCGCCGGCTTCGGCGCTGCGCCGGCCGCGGGCTTGGCATCGGTGTCGATGGTGGCGATCACCTCGCCGGCCACGACCGAGACGCGGTCCGCCTTGAGAACCTTCGTCAGCACGCCGTCGGCGGGCGCCGGCAGCTCCATCACGACCTTGTCGGTCTCGATGTCGATCAGGTTCTCGTCCCGCGACACCGCTTCGCCTTCCTTCTTGTGCCACTCCAGCAGCGTGGCCTCGGAGACCGACTCCGACAATTGCGGCACCTTGACTTCGATAATCACTTCGATCTCCCGTTCGATTTTTCCCCGGGTCCGGCTCGACCTCGCCCGAGTTAACGAAAAACCAGCGCGCAACGCGCCGGGGTTGCAGCCTGAATCGCTACTTGAACTTGCCGAACGCCATGTCGACCAGCGCCGCCTGGCGCGCGTTGTGTTTGGTCAGGTAGCCTCCTGCGGGCGCCGCCGAGGGCGGGCGGCCGGCGTAGTGCAGCTTCTGGTCGCCGCGCATGTTCTCCGCGAAGTAGTGCGCCGTTTCGTACCACGCGCCCTGGTTCTGCGGCTCCTCCTGGCACCAGACGACCTCGCGCGCATTCGGGTAGCCCTTCATTTCCGCGGCGAACGGCTTGTGCGGGAACGGATACAGCTGCTCGACGCGGATGATGGCGACGTGGTCAAGGCGCCGCTCCCGCCGCGCGGCAAGGAGGTCGTAGTAGACCTTGCCGCAGCACGCGATCACGCGCGTCACGGCTTTGGGGTCGAGACCGTCGACCTCTGGCACGACGGTGAGGAAAGAGCCCTTGGCCAGGTCCTTGATCGGCACCGACGCCTCCTTCTTGCGCAGCAGGGACTTCGGCGTCATCACGATCAGCGGCTTGCGGAACGGCCGCAGCATCTGGCGCCTGAGCAGATGGAAGATCTGCGAGGCATTGGACGGCACGCACACCTGCATGTTGTGCTCGGCGCACAGCTGCAGATAGCGCTCGAGACGCGCCGACGAGTGC
>DATFMS010000280.1:0-2107 GCA_035266805.1 Burkholderiales bacterium
CGTTGTCGAGGATCCAGCGCAGCTTCGCGGCCGAGAAATAGGCGTCGAGCGGCAGGCCCGCCCGGGCCAGCGTCTCGGCCTCGGCGCCCGCGGCCTTGAGGCGCGCGATCGCCTCGCGCGTGCGCGTGTCCTGCCAGACGATGGCGTTGCACAAGGGGCGGCCGTCGCGGGCGTCCCAGGCGACCACCGTCTCGCCCTGATTGTCGAGCCCGACGGCCGCCGGTGCGCCGGCCCCCGACGCCCGGCCCCGTTCGACGGCCTGGCGCACGTTCGCGAGCAGCGCTTCGGGGTCGTGCTCGACCCAGCCCTGGCGCGGCAGGATCTGCTCATGCGCCAGCTCGCAAACGGGATGGAACGCGCCGGCCTCGTCCAAGGTATAGGCCTTGGTGGCGGTCGTGCCCTGATCGACCGCGACGACGAACCGCACCGCGCCGTCCCTAGTCGCGGTGGCCGAGCTTCACCAGCCCGGTCCGCAGCAGGAAATAGAGCGTGATGAGGATCAGGAAGACCAGCGCGTTGACGATCGAGGCCAGGGCGTAGAGCTCCGGCTTCACGCCGTGGCGCAGCGTGCCCCAGGCGATGGTCGGCAGCGTCGGGATGGCGCCCAGGTTGTAGAACGAGATGTCCAGGTTGTTGAATGCCAGGATGAAGCTGACCAGGAAGGCGCCGAGCAGGGCCGGCCAGGTGTTCGGCAGGGTCACCTCCCAGAAGGTCCGCGCCGGGCGCGCGCCGAACACCATGGCCGCTTCGTCGAGCCGCCAGTCGTAGCGCAGCAGTTGCGCGAGGATCACCAGAAAGGCGAAGGCGACGCCGTAGGTCGTATTGGCCAGGATCGTCGAGGGAATGTTGCCGGGCATGTCGAGAACGCCGCGATTGAACATCAGGGTCGAGATGCCGATCAGGATATGGGCGACGAAGAGCGGCGACATGTAGAGCACGATGAGCGCGGCGCGGAAGCGGCTACGGTATTTCAACAGCCCGACGACGGCAAGGCAGGCGAAGAGGGCCGAAAGCGCGCCGGTCCCGAGGCCGATCAGCGTGCTGTTGATCAGGCCCTCGTGGAAATCGCTCATGCTTTCCAGCAGGGCATAGTGGTCGAGCGTGAACTCGGGCGGGAAGGGCCAGACGTTGTTCTCCATGAAGGAGAGATAGACCACGTAGAAGATCGGGAAGTAGAGGAAGATGTAGAGCAGTAGCAGCATCACCGACTGCCCGACGATCAAGATCCTTTCGCCCGGATTGACCGCTGCCATGGCTTGTCCCTCAGGCCTCCTCGCCGGTGAAGCCGCTGCGCCGCAGGTTGACCGCGCGCCAGATGCCGAGAATGACGACGAGCGACAGCGCGAAGAGGATCACCCCCATGGCCGAGCCGAGCGCCCAGGTGCCGGTGGCGCCGAACTGATGGGCCAGGATGGTGCCGTAGAGCGCGCCGTCGACGCCGCCCAGGAAGCGCGGCGTGACAGACGATGCCAGGGTCGGCACGAAGACCAGGACGATACCGATGGCGGTGCCCATCCAGTTGAGCGGCCAAGTCACCTCGACGAACGCCTGCCAAGGCCGCGCGCCGCAGACCTTGGCGACCTCGAGGAGCTCGAAGTTGAAATTGAGCAGCGAGAGATAGATCGCCAGCACCATGAAGGGCACCCAGAGGTAGACCAGTCCGATGGCCGAGGCGACGTTGGAATACATCAGCACCTCGACCGGCTCCATGCCGAAGGTGGTGAGCGCCATGTTGATCAGCCCGATCGGGCCCAGGATGTGCTGGATCGCGGTGACGCGCAGGATGATGCCGGTCAGGAAGGGGGCCGCGGTCAGCAGCACCAGGATCAAGCGGTAGCGGCCGCCGTGCTTGGCGATCAGGTAGGCGACCGGATAGGCATAGACCAGGCTGATGAGCGAAACGGCGACGGCCATGACCGTGGAGCGCCAGAGAAAGGTGAGGTAGGTCGGGTCGCTCAGCAGGACGCGATAATTATCCAGGTTCCACTCGGCGATGAGGTTGTAGCTCTCGGTGCGCCAGAAGCTGAACACCACGATCGACATCAGGGGCGCCACGAGGAACAGCAGGATGAAGATCGCGCCCGGCAGGGTCAGGCAGGCGAAGCGC
>DATFMS010000281.1:0-23199 GCA_035266805.1 Burkholderiales bacterium
TTGATCACAAAGGCGAGGGCAGGGAAGTCGCGCTTGAGCCGGTGCACCACCTCGTAGCGCAGCGGCGGGATCTCGCGGTTTTCCTTCGGCGAAAGACCCTTCAGAACCGCGTTGCGCGCGTGAACGATGAACGTGGCGCAGCCGGCATCGGCGACCGCGGAGACGAAACGCTGAACAAATGAATAGTCCTGGCTTTTGTCTATTCCGACCCTGTGCTTTACCGTCACCGGGATCGAGACCGCTTCGCGCATCGCGCGCACGCAATCGGCCACCAGCCCGGGCTCGGCCATCAGGCAGGCGCCGAAGGCGCCGCGCTGCACGCGCTCGCTGGGGCAGCCGATGTTGAGGTTGACCTCGTCGTAGCCCGCGGCCGCGACCAGGCGGGCGCAGGCGGCGAGCTCGTCGGGCTCGCTGCCGCCGAGCTGGGCCGCCACGGGGTGCTCGGCCGGATCGAAGGCGAGGTGGCGCCCGGCGTCGCCGTGCAGCAGCGCGCCGGTGGTGATCATCTCGGTGTACAAGCGCGCGTGCGGCGCGCACTGGCGCAGGAAATAGCGGCAGTGGCGATCGGTCCAGTCCATCATGGGTGCAGCGCACAATCGGTGCGCGCTGCGAATGGGGTCGGTTGCGGCCATATGGGATCATAATTCGTAATCGGAGAACGGCGGGAGGAGGGCGGAGCATGGAAACGGCCGCGCGCGTCAGGGTGTTCTGGCAGCCGGGCTGCACGAGCTGCCTGAGGACGAAGGAGTTTCTCGCCCGGCAAGGGGTCGACTACGAGTCGATCAACGTGCACGGCAATGCCGCGGGAATGGAGGCGCTGCGCGAGCTCGGCGCGCGCAGCGTGCCGATCGTCGCGCGCGGCAGCGAGTTCGTCTACGCGCAGTCGCTTGCCGACGTGGTGCGCTTCCTCGAGCTCGACATCCGCCTGCATGACAAGCTCAGCCCGCAGCAGCTGGTGGACAAGCTCGACCTGGTGCTCGGGGCGGCGACGCGCTACGTGCGACAGATCCCGGCCGACAAGCTGGAGCAGCCGTTCCGCAACCGCAACCGGCCGATACGCATGCTCGCGCACCACGTGTTCCGCATCCCCGAGGCGTTCGTCGAGGCGATGCGCGAGCGCCGCGAGCTGAGCTACGAGCTGATCATGCAGCCGCCCGGCGACGCGCTGCGCACCACCGAGGATCTCGCGCGCTACGGCGCGGGCGTGCGCGCTGCAGTGCGACAGTGGTGGCAACGCTACCCCGACAGTAGCTGCGGGCAGATGATGGACACCTATTTCGGCCGCCACAGCGTGCACGAGGTGCTCGAGCGCAGCGCGTGGCACCCGGCGCAGCACGCGCGCCAGCTGATGCTGCTGCTCGAGGAGCTCGGCATCGAGCCCGACGGCAGGCTCACGGCCGACGACCTTTCCGGCCTGCCGCTTCCCGAAAAGGCCTGGGACGATTGAACTGACGCGCGATTGACGCGCACCGAAAAGCCGCTTACGGTTCAGCCCCGACGCCCCAGTCCAGAAGGGCGAGGAAAAGAGACGACTCAGAATGGCAACGCTGCTCGAAGTAGAGAATCTCCGCACGCAGTTCGAGACCTCGGCCGGAACGGTACGCGCGGTCGACGGCGTGTCGTACACGGTGGAGGAGGGGGAGACCGTCGGCATCGTCGGCGAGTCGGGCTGCGGCAAGTCGGTCGGCGCGCTCTCGGTCCTGCGCCTGATCCCGAATCCGCCCGGACGCGTGGTCGGCGGCAGCATCCGCTTCCGCGGCGAGGACCTGCTGGCGATGAGCGACGAAAAGCTGCACGCGGTGCGCGGCGGCCAGATCGCAATGGTGTTCCAGGAGCCGATGACATCGCTCAACCCGGTGCTGACGATCGGGCTGCAGCTGTGCGAGACGATGCAGTTCCATCTCAAGCTGAGCCACGAGCAGGCCAGGCTGCGCGCGGTCGAGCTGCTCGGCATGGTCGGCATCTCGGAGCCGGGGCGGCGCCTGGATCAGTATCCGCACCACCTGAGCGGCGGCATGCGCCAGCGAGTCATGATCGCGCTCGCCATGTCGTGCAAGCCCAAGCTGATCATCGCCGACGAGCCGACCACCGCGCTCGACGTCACGATCCAGGCGCAGATCCTGGAGCTGATGAAGGACCTCACCAAGCGCTTCGGCGTGGCGCTGATCGTCATCACCCACAACCTCGGGGTGGTGGCGCGCTATGCCGACCGCGTGAACGTGATGTATGCCGGCAGGATCGTCGAAAGCGGCACCGCCGCCGACATCTACCACCGGCCGATGCACCCCTACACGCTGGGGCTGCTGCGCAGCGTGCCGCGCATGGACCGCCCGCGCGGCGAAAAGCTGATTCCGATCGACGGCCAGCCGCCGGACCTGACGCGCGAGATCACCGGCTGCGCCTACCGCCCGCGCTGCAGCTTCGCGACCGAGCGCTGCGCGCGCGAGGATCCCGCGCTCGAGGAAATCGGCCCCGGGCACCGGTCCGCCTGCTTCGAGCGGAACCGGCTCGCGCGCGTGCTGAAGGTGGCCTCGTGAGCGCGGCGCCGGCATCGTCGCAGCACCCGCTGCTCGAGGTGAAGAACCTCAGGATGCACTTCCCGGTGACCGAGGGAGTGATGTTTCGCAAGGTGGTGGCGACGGTCAAGGCGGTCGACGACGTCAGCTTTTCGCTGCGCGCCGGCGAGACCCTCGGCCTGGTGGGCGAGTCGGGCTGCGGCAAGACCACCACCGGGCGCTGCATCCTGCAGCTCGAAAGGCCCACCGCGGGCGAGATCATCTTCGAGGGCGAGGACCTGGCGAAGCTCGACCGCAAGGGTCTGGTCGCCAAACGCGAGCGCATGCAGGTGATCTTTCAGGATCCTTACAGCTCGCTCAACCCGCGCATGAAGGTCGGCTCGATCATCGGCGAGCCGATGAAGGTGCACGGCATCCTGCCGGACGCAAAGCAGCGCCGCGAGCGCGTCGCCGAGCTGCTCTCGGTCTGCGGCCTCAACCCGAAGTTCATGGACCGCTACCCGCACGAGATGAGCGGCGGGCAGCGCCAGCGGGTCGGCATCGCGCGCGCGCTGGCGCTCAACCCGCAGTTCATCGTCTGCGACGAGGCGGTCTCGGCGCTCGACGTTTCGATCCAGGCGCAGGTAATCAACCTGTTGGAAGACCTGCGCGACAAGTTCAACCTGTCGTACCTGTTCATCGCCCACGACCTGAGCGTGGTGCGCCACCTGTGCCACCGCGTGGCCGTCATGTACCTGGGAAAGCTGGTCGAGGTCGCCGAGTCCGACGAGCTGTTCGACCATCCCAGGCACCCGTACACCAAGGCGCTGCTCGAGGCGGTGCCGATCCCGGATCCGACGGTCGAAAAGGGACGTGTGCACCGCATCATGCAGGGCGAGGTCCCGAGCCCGATGAACCCGCCCAGCGGCTGCGTTTTCCACCCGCGCTGCCCCATCGCGGTGGACAGCTGCAAGCATGAGGTGCCGCAGGCGCGCGAATTGCGGCCCGGGCACTGGGTCGCCTGCCCCAGGGTCTAGCGGGCGGCCGCAATATTGACGCTTGGTGGGGTGCGACAAGCTGGTATAGACTGCGGACAAGAAAAAAATAAAAGCAATGGATGCCAACAGAGGAGGAGTGAGACCAATGAAAGCAAATCGAGTCAAGGCGCTGTTCGCGGTAGTCGCGGGCGTAGCCGTCGGTATCGGCGCGACAGGCCCGGCCGCGGCGGAGACGCCCAAGCACGGCGGGATCCTGAAGTACGTGGTCCCGGCCGAGCCGCCGAGCTTCGACGGCCACAAAGAGACGACCTTCGCGTTGATCCATCCGGTCCGGCCGTTCTACAGCGTGCTGATCAAGGTCAATCCGGAGAATCCGTCGTCGACCACCGACTTCGTGTGCGACGTGTGCGTCGGCAAGGTGCCGGAGCCGACCGACGGCGGCAAGACCTATACCTTCAAGATCCGCGACGACGTCTATTTCCACAGCGGCGAGAAGCTCACCGCGCAGGACGTGCTGGCGACCTACAAGAAGATCATCTACCCGCCCGCCGGGGTGCCGAGCGCGCGCAAGGCGTTCTTCGTCATGGTCGACAGCGTGACCGCCCCGGACAGCCACACGGTGATGTTCAAGCTCAAGTACCCCTCGGGCGCGTTCATCCCGGCGCTCGCGGTGCCGTTCAACTGGATCTACCAGAAGGCCAAGCTCGACAAGGACATGCACTGGTACGAGACGCACATCGACGGCTCGGGTGCGTTCATCTTCGACAAGCGGGAGGCCGGCGCGTACATCAGCGGCAAGCGCGACCCCAGGTACTACCTCAAGGGCAAGCCTTACCTCGACGGCTTCAAGGCGATCTTCGCCAAGAAGCAGGCGCTCAGGGTGCAGGCGATTCGCGGCGACCGCGCGGCGATCGAGTTCCGCGGCTTCCCGCCCAAGGCGCGCGACGACCTGGTCCGCGCGCTCGGCAACAAGATTACGGTCGAGGAAAGCGACTGGAACTGCGTGCTGATCACCACGGTGAACCACAAGCACAAGCCGTTCGACGACGTCCGCGTACGCCGCGCGCTGACGCTGGCGGTGGACCGCTGGGGCGGCTCGAAGTACCTGTCGAAGATCGCGATCGTCAAGACCGTGGGCGGCATCGCCTTCCCGGGCTCTCCGCTCGCGGCGACCAAGGCGGAGCTCGAGCAGCTCGCCGGCTACTGGCCAGATCTGCAGAAGTCGCGCGCCGAGGCGCGCCGGCTGCTCAAGGAGGCCGGGGTCGACCTGTCGAAGACCTACTACTTCAACAACCGCGCGGTGGACCAGCCGTACAAGATCGTCGGCACCTGGCTGATCGACCAGTGGAAGCAGGTGGGGCTCAAGTTCGAGCAGCACGTGTTCCCGACTGGGCCGTTCTACGCCATGCTGCGCAAGAAGAAGGATTACGACGTTTCGCTCGACTTCAACTGCCAGTCGGTCGTGAACCCGCTGGTCGACGTGTCGAAGTTCCTGTCCGACGACAAATCGGGCAACAACTACGGCAACTATCAGGACCGGCAGATTGACGCGATCTTCGACAAGATGAACCGCACGGCGGACAAGTCCGAGCAGCGCAAGTACATGCGGCAGATGGAGAAGCTCGCGCTCGACACGCACGCTAACGCGTTCATCACGCTGTGGTGGTACCGGATCATTCCGCACCGCTCCTACGTGAAGGGCTGGAAAGTCAGCCCGAGCCACTATCTGAACCAGGCGCTCGACAATGTCTGGCTCGACCAGTAAGGCTCGATAGCCCGTACACGCCGCCCGCGGCCCAGGCCGCGGGCGGTGTCGTATCGGGAACCGGAATATGTACCGCTACATCATCAAACGACTGCTGCTGGTGATCCCGACCCTGTTCGGCGCGGCGGTGCTGGTGTTCACCCTGCTGCGGCTGATCCCGGGCGATATCTGCGAGCTGCGGCTGGCCGGCTCCGGGGGCTACTTCGACGAGTCCGCGCTCACGATCTGTCGCCACAATCTGGGCATCGACCAGCCGATGATCGTCCAGTTCGGGCACTTTCTCTGGGGCCTGCTGCACTTCGACTTCGGCACTTCGATGTGGACCGGCCAGCCGATCGTGTCGGAGATGGTGAACCGATTCCAGCTCTCCATGGAGATAGCGATCCTCGCCACGATCGTCGCCGTCCTGGTCGCGGTGCCGCTGGGAACGATCTCGGCGGTGAAGCAGAACACCTGGATCGACTACGTGGTGCGCGCGGTCAGCATCGCGGGCATCGCCATGCCGTCGTTCTGGCTCGGCATCCTGATCATCCTCGGCCTGCTGATCGGCACGCAGCACTTCCTCGGCACACCGTGGATGCCGCCGATCACCTACACGCCGATCTGGGTCGATCCGCTGCAGAACCTGGCGCTGGTGATCTGGCCCGCGATCGCCACCGGCTACCGGTATTCGGCGGTGGCGACCCGCATGACGCGCTCGGCG
The DNA here is from genome assembly GCA_035266805.1 of Burkholderiales bacterium. Taxonomy (GTDB): domain Bacteria; phylum Pseudomonadota; class Gammaproteobacteria; order Burkholderiales; family SG8-39; genus DAHVFK01. The sequence continues at coordinate 5,962 of DATFMS010000281.1, forward strand.
CTGCTGGAGGTGCTGCGCGAGGACTACGTGCGCACCGCGCGCGCCAAGGGGTTGTTCGAGAAGCTGATCATCCGGCGCCACGCGCTGAAGAACGCGATGCTGCCCGTCATCACGGTGATCGGGATCGAGTTCGCATTCCTGATCGGCGGCCTGGTGGTCACCGAGCAGGTGTTCAACCTGAACGGGCTCGGCAAGCTGTTCGTCGAGTCGGTCACCAACAACGACTACACCATGACCCAGGCGCTGGTGATGCTGGTGGTGATGATCTTCCTCATGGTGAATCTGCTGGTCGACGTTTTGTACGCCTGGCTCGACCCGCGCATCCGCTACCGCTAGAGGCACAGGAGCACTTCAGATGGCCGTTACCAGCGCCGACATCGGAGCCGAACTCGCCGCCGCCCGGCCGCCCCTGGGCAAGGCGGCGATCGCCTTGATACGCCAGCAGCCGCTCGGCGCGGTAAGCGGGCTGCTGGTGATCGTCATGATCCTGATGGCGCTGTTTGCGCCGGAGATCGCGCCCTACGATCCGGTGAAGAACTTCTACCAGTACATGCAGATGGCGCCGAGCTCCCAGTTCTGGCTCGGCACCGACCAGTTCGGGCGCGACATCCTGTCGCGCATCATCTGGGGCGCGCGCACCGCCCTGTTCATCGGCTTCTCGTGCGCCTTCATCGGCTCATTTGTCGGGCTGATCCTGGGCGTCACCAGCGCCTATTTCGGCGGCTGGTTCGACCTGCTGTTCCAGCGCGTGATGGACGTGTTTCTCGCCTTCCCGCTGATCATCATGGCGCTCGCGGTGGTGGCGATTTTCGGCACCGGGGTGCAGAACGTGATCATTGCCATCACCATTCCGCTCATCCCGCGTTGCGCGCGGGTGGTGCGCTCGAGCGCGCTGGCGATCCGCGAGATCCCCTATGTCGACGCAGCGCGCGCGCTCGGCTTCGGCCACATGCGGATCATCCTGCGCCACATGGCGCCGAACTGCATGGCACCGTTCCTGATCATGCTGACCACTTTCCTCGGCCAGGCGATCCTGCTTGAAGCCTCGCTGTCCTACCTCGGGCTGGGGGTGCAGGAGCCGACGCCGGCCTGGGGCCTGATGCTTCAGGGCGGCGCCGAGGAATACGCCGAGAGCGCGCCCTGGATCGCGATCTTCCCCGGGCTCGCCATCACGCTCGCGGTGTTCGCCTTCAACCTGTTCGGCGACTCGTTGCGCGACACGCTCGACCCGAAGCTGCGCAGCCGCTAGCGGGGCATCTCCGCGGCGCGCAGCCGCGTCAGCTCGACCTTGCACGCCAGCACGACGTCCGCGGCATCCTGTCCCGCGGCGGGGGCGGCGCTGCGGCGTGCGCACTCGGCGTCGCGGTACTCGCGCCAGGCCCTGTTCGACGCGGCGTAGGCCTGATAGGCACGCGTGCCGCCGTCGGCGGCGTCGCGCTCGCGCGCTTCGTACAGGCGCGCCGCGTAGAGCCGGGTCAGCTCGCGCTCCTCGAGCAGGAGCAGGGACTCGAGGCACGACCGCGGGCCGGCGTCGCGTTGCGCGGCGCTGCGCGTGCACTGCGCCAGCGCCGAGGCGTCGCGCCGCGGCGTCCAGTGGAACAACAACGGTTTGCTCCCGCCCGCGAGCAGGCAGACGAAAGACAGCTCGATGCCCGGCGTCGCGCCGTAGGCCACGGCGCCATTGCCCGAAAGGATCGCGCCCACGCGCTGTCTGCCGACGCCGCGCGCGTAGCGCTGCAGCACGAGGTCCCGGTCGCGGTCGATGACGACCTTTTCCACGCTGGCACCGTCGCGCGCCAGCTCGCGCCTGGCGAAGGCGGCGCAGGCGTCGGCCGCCGCGTCGGTGGCATCGGCGCGAGCGGCGGCGCAGGCAACGAGCATGAGCAGCGCGACGAGGGCTTTCATGGTGCGCGGCGCCGGTACTGGCCGCTCGTTTCGGCACGCAGGCGGATCAGCCCCATCAGGCTCTCGGTGTACGGCGCGGCGACACCCGCTTCGCGCGCGATCTCGAGCGTGCCGGCGAGCAGACCGTCGATCTCGAGCGGCTTGCCCGCCTCCATATCCTGCAGCATCGAGGTCTTGAACCGTCCCAGCACGCGCGCCATGTCGATGCGCGCCTCGGGATCGATGTCGGCGTCCACGCCCACTGCGCGCCCGATCGCGAGCACTTCGCGCATGACCGAGACCATGTAGCCCTTGACGAGAGGGTCGGCGATCAGGCGGTCGGAGGTGGCAAGGGTAAGGGCGGAGACCGGGTTGAAGCTCACGTTGCCCAGCAGCTTGACCCAGAACTCGTTTTCGATCGCCGAGCTGCGCAGCACCTCGAAGCCGGCGCCCTCGCAGGCGTCGGCGATAACGCGCGTGCGCTCGCCGTTCGCGCCGCCCGGCTCGCCCAGGATCAGCCTGCGGCCCATGGCGTGGCTGACCAGGCCGGGCTCGGGCGTCGAGGCGGCGAAGTGAACCACGCAGCCGACGATGCGCGAGGTCGGCATCGCGCGCGCGAGCGCGCCGCCGGGATCGAGGCTGGCGAGCCGCAGCTTGCCGCCGCCGAACGCAAGGCGGTCGAAGAACCACCATGGCACGCCGTTCATCGCCGTGACGATGCTGGTGCCGGCGCCGAGCAGCGGGGCGATGCGCGCCGCGACCTCGGGCAGGGCGTCACCCTTGACCGCCACGATCACGCAGTCCTGGGCGCCGAGCCGCGCCGGGTCGTCATCGGCGCGCACGCGCGCGACCTGCAGCGCGCCGTCGGCTGCAGATCGCAAACGCAGCCCTTTGCGCCGGATCGCCTCGAGGTTGGCGCCGCGCGCGACCACCGATACTTCCTGCCCGGCGCGCGCCAGCCAGCCGGCGATCAGGCCGCCGACCGCGCCCGCGCCGTAAACGCAGATTCTCATTTTGGAAACTTGCATCCCGCGGAAGCGATCGAACGTACAATAAGTCTCCCAGGCGGGCAACTTAAATGGGCTCTGACCCCGATTTTTGCGGAGGACGCGGATGTTCTCGTTCATGCCGAAACTGAAGACGCTGCTGGCGGCGGAGCGCACGCTGGACGGGCGCGAGGCGCAGATGCCGGTTCCCGAGCGCCACTTCGTCAACGGCCACCCGCTCAAGCCGCCGTTCCCGCAGGGCATGCAGCAGGCGCTGTTCGGAATGGGCTGCTTCTGGGGCGCCGAGCGCCTGTTCTGGGAGACGCCGGGGGTGTATTCGACCGCGGTCGGCTACGCCGGCGGCGAGACGCCGAATCCGACCTACGAAGAAGTGTGCAGCGGCTGCACCAACCACACCGAGGCGGTGCTGGTGGTGTTCGACCCGGGCGTCATTTCCTACCAGGCGTTGCTGAAGGTGTTCTGGGAAGGCCACGACCCGACCCAGGGCATGCGCCAGGGCAACGATGCCGGCACCCAGTACCGCTCGGCGATCTACGCCTACGGCGAGGAGCAGCTGCAGGCAGCCCTGGCCTCGAAGCAGGTTTTCGAGAACGAGCTGCGAAAGAGGGGTTTCGGCAGGATCACGACCGAGATCCGCGCCGCGCCGGGGTTCTATTACGCCGAGGACTACCACCAGCAGTACCTGGGCAAGAACCCGAACGGCTACTGCGGTCTGGGCGGAACCGGCGTTTCCTGCCCGACGGGGGTTCCGGCCAGGGCCTGATGCGGCTCGACAAGTGGCTCTGGGCGGCGCGCTTCTACAAGACGCGCTCGCTGGCGCAGCAGGCGATCGAGGCGGGCAGGGTGAGGCTCGGCGGCGAGCGCGTCAAGCCGTCGCGGGAAATCAGGCCGGGCGAGCTGCTCGCGATCCGGGTCCAGGATCTGGAGTGGCAAATCGTGGTGCGCGGGTTGTCGCAACGGCGCGGGCCGTCAGCCGAGGCGCGCCTGCTCTACGAAGAGTCGGAGTCGAGCCGGACAGCGCGCGAGGCGCTGCTCGCGCGGCGCAAGGTCGCGTACGAGCCGGCGCATGAACTTGAAGGCAGGCCGAGCAAGCAGGACCGCCGGGCGCTGCGGAAGCTGCGCGGCTTCTAGGCCTTCGGCGTGGTGCGCTTGAGCATGGTCTGCGCGTCGTCGATGACCTTGAACGGGCTCCTGCCCCAAAGGATCGCGCCGTAGAAGAATGTCTCGAGCTTGGCGTCGATCAGCGCCTGCCACTGGTACTGGTTGACCAGGATCACCTGTCCGGTCATGCCGAGCTCGCCGATCACGCTGAAGTGCCCCTCCTGCACCGGCTTCTGCGGCTGCTTGTCCCACTTCACCGGGTCGACGCGCGAGATCGATCCCGGCTGCTCGCCGGGATAGACGTCGAACGAGCCGTGGCAGCTGTCCTGGCTGCGCAGGGAGCAGGCGAGACGGCTGCCGCGCGGAGGCATATGTCCGCTTCCTCCCCGATCAGGCGGCGACGGCGGCCGCCGGGCCGCCGGCACGCATCAGCTCGCGCAGCACGTAGGGCAGAATGCCGCCGTGCCGGTAGTAGTCGACTTCGATCGCGGTGTCGATGCGCGACTTGACCCTGACCTGCCGGCTGGTGCCGTCCTTGCGCTTGATGAACAGCATGAGTTCCTGCTGCGGCCGGATGTCGTCGAGGCCGAGGATGTCGATCGTCTCGTCGCCCTGCAGGCCGAGCGATTGCGCCGAGTCCGAGCCCATGAACTGCAGCGGCAGCACGCCCATGCCGACCAGGTTGGAGCGGTGGATGCGCTCGAAGCTGCGCGCGATCACCGCCTTGACGCCGAGCAGCTGCGTGCCCTTGGCGGCCCAGTCGCGCGACGAGCCGGTGCCGTACTCCTCGCCGCCGAACACGACCGTCGGCGTGCCATCGGCCATGTAGCGCATCGCCGCGTCGTAGATCGGCATCTTCTCGCCCTTGTAGAGCGTCAGTCCGCCCTCGGTGCCCGGCAGCATCAGGTTCTTGATGCGCACGTTGGCGAAGGTGCCGCGCATCATGATCTCGTGGTTGCCGCGCCGCGCGCCGTAGCTGTTGAAGTCCGCCACCGCGACGTCGTTCTCCTGCAGGTAGATGCCGGCGGGCGAGGTCGGCTTGATCGAGCCTGCGGGCGAGATGTGGTCGGTGGTGACCGAGTCGCCGAAGATCCCTAGTATGTGGGCGCCGGCGATGGCCGCGACCTTGCCCGGCTGCATCTCGAAGCCCTCGAAGAACGGCGGCTCGGCGATATAGCTCGACTGAGGCCAGGGGTAGACCTGGCCGGAGGGGGCGGCAATCTTCGTCCATAGCGGCGTGGCGTCGGCCAGCCCCGAGTACAGGCGGCGGAAGGTCTTGGCGTCCATGGCGAGCTTCATCAGCGCTTCGACCTCGTCGTGCGTCGGCCAGATGTGGCCGATGTAGACGTCCTGGCCGTCCTTCGACTTGCCGAGCGGCTCGGTGCGGAAGTCCTTCAGCATGCTGCCGGCGATCGCGTAGGCTACCACCAGCGGCGGGCTGGCGAGGAAGTTGGCGCGGATGTTGGGGTGGATACGCGCCTCGAAGTTGCGGTTGCCCGAAAGCACCGCGGCGCACACCAGGTCGTTCTTGACCACCGCTTCCTCGATCGACTGCGCCAGCGGCCCGGCGTTGCCGATGCAGGTGGTGCAGCCGTAGCCGGCGAGGTAGAAGCCGAGCTTCTCGAGGTAGGGCAGCAGCCCGGCCTTGGTCAGATACTCGGTCACCACGCGTGAGCCCGGTGCGAGCGAGGTCTTGATATGCGGCTTGACCTTGAGGCCGAGCTCGACCGCTTTCTTCGCCAGCAGGCCGGCGGCGAGCAGCACGCCGGGGTTGGAGGTGTTGGTGCACGAGGTGATCGCGGCGATCAGCACGTCGCCCGAGCCGATGTCGATGCCGTCGAAGGTCTTGAAGCGCTTGCCGAGGTCCTCGGGCTTCTTGGCGAAGCCGTTCTCGGCAATCGGCTTGGCGTACAGCTCGGTGAAGGTCTGCTTGACCCGCTCCAGGTCGATGCGGTCCTGTGGACGCTTCGGCCCGGCGAGGGAAGGCATGACCGACGACAGGTTGAGCTCGAGCGACTGGCTATAGTCGATGTCGCCCTTGTTCGGCATGCCGTACAGCCCCTGCGCCTTGAAATAGGCCGCAAAGGCCTCGATCTCGGCGTCGCTGCGGCCGGTGCCGCGGAAATACTCGATGGTCCTGTCGTCGACCGGAAAGAATCCCATCGTGGCGCCGTACTCGGGCGCCATGTTGGCGAGCGTCGCGCGGTCGGTCACGGACAGCGACGCGGCGCCTTCGCCGAAGAACTCGACGAATTTGCCGACCACCTTGGCCTTGCGCAGCATCTCGGTGACGGTGAGCACCAGGTCGGTCGCGGTGCAGGCGGGATGCAGCTTGCCCTTGAGGTGCACGCCCACCACGTCCGGGGTGAGGATATAGACCGGCTGGCCGAGCATGCCGGCCTCGGCCTCGATGCCGCCGACGCCCCAGCCGACCACGCCGATGCCGTTGATCATGGTGGTGTGGCTGTCGGTGCCGACCAGCGTGTCGGGGTAGTACACGCCATCTTTCGACTTGTGCACGCCGCGCGCCAAGTACTCCAAGTTGACCTGGTGCACGATGCCGATGCCCGGCGGCACCACCTTGAAGGTGTCGAAGGCCTGCATGCCCCACTTCATGAACTGGTAGCGTTCCTGGTTGCGCTTGAACTCGAGCCGCATGTTGAGGTCGAGCGCGTTTTTCGAGCCGTAGTGGTCGATCTGCACCGAGTGGTCGACCACCAGGTCGACCGGCACCAGCGGCTCGATCAGCTTCGGGTTCTTGCCCATCTTGTGCGCTACGCTGCGCATCGCCGCCAGGTCGGCGAGCAGCGGCACGCCGGTGAAGTCCTGCAGCACGATGCGCGCCAGCACGAACGGAATCTCTTCGCTGCGCGGTGCGTTCGGCTGCCAGCCGGCGAGTCGGCGGACGTGCGCCTCGGTGACCTTCTGGCCGTCGCAGTTCCTGAGCACCGATTCGAGCACGATGCGCACCGACACGGGCAGCCGCTCGATCTTCAGCCCGAGCGCCTTGCCGAGCTGCTTGAGCGAGTAGAACTTGCCGTCCTTGAGCGGCTGCAGGGTGTGGTGGAGGTTGTGCGGCATGTTCAGGATCCCTTTTTCGATTTCAGGTACTGCGCGAAGCTGCGGCTGCGGTAGGCGCCGCTGGCGACGTACTCGCCGAGCAGCATGAATTCCATCGGCTCGTAGATGCCGCCGGTCTGGGTCACCAGCGGCTTGCCGTCGTCGAGACCGTAGAAGATGAAAGTTGGCGTGCCACGAATTCCTGCGGCGCGGGCGAACTCCTTCTCGATCGAGTTCCGGCCGTCGAAGCCGGTGATCTGCTGGTCGCCCCTGGTGTCGATCTGGAACAGCTGGAAGTGCTTGCGGTAGTAGTGCTGCACGTCGGAGCGCGAGAGGACCTCGCGCTTCATGCGTGCGCAGTAGGGGCAGTCGTCGAACTCGTACATAACCATGATTGCCGCCTTGCCCGCCTTCTTCGCGTCCGCGGCCTCGGCCTTCAGGTCGCCCAGGAACGGGTGGAAGAAGTAGTCGATCGGGTCGCGGTGCTCGACCGCGGAGCCGGCATGCGCGAACGGCAGCAACAGCCAGAGCAGCAGGGCCGCGCCGGCGCGGGCTTCAATGCGCATTCTTCAACGCTTCCAGGACGCGCGCGCGCTCTTCCAGCAGCGCCGTGAGCTGCTCGTCGCAGTGCGCGATGGGCTGCGGGTAGTCGTGCACCTGCTGCGACAGCTCGGCCAGCCTGCGCTCGAGCCGATCCTTGGCCACGTGAGTCGATTCCGGCTGCGACATGGGGCCTCCTTAGATCACGAACAGGTCGACGAACTCGTCGACCGGCATTGCGTGCAGCCGGCCGGGGTCCATGCAGACCTCGAGGATCGCATTCTGCTGCTTGGATGGGAAGCGCCGGGCGAGGTTGCGCTTGAACTTCTCGACCAGCACCGGCATGCCCTCCCTGCGCCGGCGTTTGTGGCCGATCGGGTACTCGCAGACGAATTCGCCCAGCTTCTTGCCGTCCTTGAGCTCGACCGCCAGCGCATTGGCGATCGAGCGCTTGTCGGGGTCGTGGTAGTCGCGGGTGAAGCCCTTGTCCTCGACGCAGGTAATTTTGGCGCGCAAGGCGTCGATGCGCGGGTCGGCGGCGACCGCGTCTTCATAGTCGCCGGCGGTCAGGCGGCCGAACAGGATCGGCACCGCCACCATGTACTGGATGCAATGGTCGCGGTCGGCCGGGTTGTCGAGCGGCCCTTTCTTGTCGATGATCCGCAGGCAGGCTTCGTGGGTGCGGATAGTGATCTTCTTGATCTCCTCGGGCTTGCGGTTCTGGCTCTTGAGCGCCGCGTGGATCTGCATCGCGCACTCGACCGCGGTCTGCGAGTGGAACTCGGCGGGATAGGAGATCTTGAACAGCACGTTGTCCATCACGTAGGAGCCGAACGGGCGCTGGAACTTGAACGGCTTGCCCTTGAACGAGACGTCGTAGAAGCCCCAGGTCTTGGCCGTGAGCACCGACGGGTAGCCCATTTCGCCGCTCTTCGAGATCAGCGCGAGGCGAACGCCGCGGCTGGTGGCGTCGCCCGCCGCCCAGCTCTTGCGCGAGCCGGTGTTCGGCGTATGGCGGTAGGTGCGCAGGCTCTGGCCGTCGACCCAGGCCTGCGACACGGCGTTGATCACCTCGTCGTAGCGGCAGCCGATCATCTGCGCCACCACCGCGGCGGTGGCGACCTTGACCAGCAGCACGTGGTCGAGCCCGACGCGGTTGAAGCTGTTCTCGAGCGCGATCACGCCCTGGATCTCGTGCGCCTTGATCATGCCCGTCAGCACGTCGCGCATCAGCAGCGGCTTCTTCGCGCTGCGCGAGACCCAGTCGGCGGCGGCGAGAATCCCGCCCAGGTTGTCCGAGGGGTGGCCCCATTCGGCGGCGAGCCAGGTGTCGTTGAAGTCGAGCCAGCGGATCATGGCGCCGATGCTGAACGCGGCCTGCACCGGGTCGAGCTGGAACCGGGTGCCCGGCACCTTGGCGCCGTTCGGCACCACGGTGCCCGGCACGAGCGGCCCGAGCAGCTTGGTGCAGGCCGGGTACTCGAGCGCCTCGAAGCCGCAGCCGAGCGTGTCCATCAGGCAGTAGCGCGCGGTTTCGTAGGCGTCCTTGCTGGTCACCTTGTGCTTGGTGACATAGTCGGCGATCCGGGTCAGCACCTTGTCCGGCGCCGGCCGCACGTTGGAGATATGGCCGGACATCTACTTCTCGGCCTTGTCGGCTTCGGTCAGCGGGCGGAAGGTGTACTCGGCGCCGCCCGACTTGGCCGGGTGGCGCGCCGGCGGCGGCGCGGTGCGCAGCGCCGGGTCCTTGTCCCACCATGCGTCGCGCCCGATGCGCTGCGACTCGAGCTCCTCCGGGTGCTGCTCGAGGTACTGGCGCATGAACTTGGTGAGGTCGGATTCGTACTGGGCCATGCTCAGTTCCTTTCCTTCAGTGGCTGCCACGTGCGGTTGTCGGGCCCCGTGTAATTGGCGCCGGGGCGGATGATCTTGCCGTCGATGCGCTGCTCGATGACGTGCGCCGACCAGCCGCTGGTGCGCGAGATGACGAACAGCGGAGTGAACATCGCCGTCGGAACGCCCATCATGTGGTAGCTGGTGGCGCTGTACCAGTCGAGGTTGGCGAACATCTTCTTCTCGCGCGACATGACCTGCTCGATGCGCTCGGAGATGTCGAACAGCTTCATGTCCCCCGCGTCCTTGGACAGGCGCTTGGCAACCGCCTTGATGACCTCGTTGCGCGGGTCGGCGATGGTGTACACGGGATGGCCGAAGCCGATGATGACCTGCTTCTCGCCGATGCGCTTGACGACGTCGGCCTCGGCCTGGTCGGGCGTGTCGTAGCGGCCGATAACGTCGAACGCGAACTCGTTGGCGCCGCCGTGCTTGGGTCCCTTGAGGGCGCCGATGCCGCCGGTGATCGCGGAGTACATGTCGGACCCGGTGCCGGCGATGACGCGGCAGGTGAAGGTCGAGGCGTTGTACTCGTGCTCGGCGTAGAGGATGAGCGAGGTGTGCATCGCCCGCACCCAGAGCTCGCTCGGCTTGCGCCCGTGCAGCAGGTGCAGGAAGTGGCCGCCGATCGAGTCGTCATCGGTCTCCACGTCGATGCGCCTTCCCGAGTGCGAGAAGTGGTACCAGTACAGCAGCATCGAGCCGAAGCTCGCCATCAGACGGTCGGCGATGTTGCGCGCTTCCGACAGCTTGTGGTCCTGGTTTTCGGGCAGCATCGAGCCGAGCGCCGAGCAGGCGCTGCGCATGACGTCCATCGGGTGCGCGTTGGCCGGGATGCATTCGAGGATGTCCTGCACCGCAGCCGGGATGCCGCGCAGCCCCTTGAGCTTGGTCTTGTAGGCGGCAAGCTCGGCGGCGTTCGGCAGCTTGCCGTGCACCAGCAGGTAGGCGATCTCCTCGAATTCGGCCACGTCGGCGAACTCCAGGATGTCGTAACCGCGGTAGTGCAGGTCGTTGCCGCTGCGTCCGACGGTGCAAAGGGCCGTGTTGCCGGCGGGAACGCCGGACAGAGCAACGGACTTCTTGGGCTTAGGCGTTGCTGCGGGCTGAGAAGAGCTCATCGAGTTTTTCCTCATATGCGTGATAGCCAAGGAAATCGTACAGCTCGTCGCGCGTCTGCATCGTCGCGACGACGTTCTTCTGCGTGCCTTCGCGGCGCAGCGTCTGGTAGACGTCGAGCGCCGCCTGGTTCATGGCGCGGAAGGCCGAAAGCGGGTAGAGCGCCAGCGCGACGCCGGCCGAGCGCAGCTCGTCGATTGTGAACAGCGGCGTCTTGCCGAACTCGGTGATGTTGGCCAGTACCGGCACCCTGGTGCCGTCGACGAACTTGCGGTACATGGGCAGCTCGGTGATCGCCTCGGGGAAGATCATGTCCGCGCCGGCCTCGGCGTAGGCCGCGGCGCGCTCGAGCGCGCGCTCGAGGCCTTCGCTTGCCAGCGCGTCGGTGCGCGCCATGACGACGAAAGCGGGATCGCTGCGCGCGTCGACCGCGGCCTTGATGCGGTCGCACATCTCCTGCTTCGACACCAGCTCCTTGCCCGGACGATGGCCGCAGCGCTTGGCGCCGACCTGGTCCTCGATGTGCATCGCGGCGGCGCCGAACTTGATCAGCGAGCGGGTGGTGCGGGCGACGTTGAAGGCGCTGGCGCCGAAGCCGGTATCGACGTCGACCAGCAGCGGCAGGTCGCAGACGTCGGTGATGCGCCGTATGTCGGTGAGGACGTCGTCCAGGTTGGAGATGCCCAGATCGGGCATGCCGAGCGAGCCGGCGGCGACGCCTCCGCCGGAGAGGTAGATCGCGCGGTAGCCGGAGCGCTTCGCCAGCAGCGCGTGATAGGCGCAGATCGCGCCGATCACCTGCAGCGGCGACTCTTCCTTCAGCGCCAGGCGGAATTTCGCGCCGGGGGAGGGCTGCGTCATGGCGTGCCTCCTATCCGAGAAGGTGCTTGATGCCGTCGCGCTCCTCGTGCAGCTCCTTCAGCGTGACGTCCATGCGCTGGCGGCTGAAGTCGCTGATCTCGATGCCCTTCACGATCCGATACTGCCCGCCATGGCAGGTGACGGGGTAGCCGTAGAGCACGCCTTCGGCGATGCCGTAGCTGCCGTCGGCCGGAATGCCCATGGTCACCCAGTCGCCCTCGGGGGTACCCATCACCCAGCTGCGCACGTGGTCGATCGCGGCGTTGGCCGCGCTCGCAGCCGACGAAAGGCCGCGCGCCGCAATGATCGCCGCGCCGCGCTTCTGCACGGTGGGGATGAGGGTCTTCTCGAGCCATTCCTGGTCGTTGATCATCGGCCACACCTTCTTGCCCTCGCACTCGGCCTGGAACAGATCCGGGTACTGCGTCGCCGAGTGATTGCCCCACACCGTCATCTTCCTCACCGAGGAGACGGGCTTGCCGATCTTCTGCGCCACCTGCGAGATGGCGCGGTTGTGGTCGAGGCGCATCATGCCGGTGAACTGGGTCGGCTTGAGCGAAGGCGCGTTCTTCATCGCGATCAGGGCGTTGGTGTTGGCGGGATTGCCGACCACCAGGACCTTCACATTGCGCTGGGCGACCTTGTCGAGGGCCTGGCCCTGCGGTGCGAAGATCTTGCCGTTGGCTTCCAGCAGGTCCTTTCTTTCCATTCCCGGACCGCGCGGGCGCGCCCCGACCAGCAGCGCGATCTCGGCGTCCTTGAAGGCGACCATCGGGTCGGAGGCGGGCAGCATGCCGTGCAGCAGGGGAAAGGCGCAGTCGTCGAGCTCCATCATCACGCCGTTGAGCGCCTTTTGCGCCTTTTCGTCCGGGATTTCGAGCAGCTGCAGGATGACCGGCTGGTCGTTTCCCAGCATCTCGCCGCTGGCGATGCGAAACAGGAGGCTGTAGCCGATTTGGCCGGCGGCGCCGGTGACGGCGACGCGTACGGGGGCTTTGGACATTTTGGGGCTCCGGAAGGGCTTGTTCGTGAGGCGATTGGCGATTTTAGGCCGGTGGGCCAGCCGCGCGCGCCATGTTAAGCGGCCCTTCGCATGAAGTCAACGTGTCTTATGTCTTATAAAAGACATAAGACACAATATAGACGAGTGCCGGCTTCTATGCTGAAATGGCCGCCATGAGCTCGCCCACCTTCAGGCCGCTGTACAAGCAAATCAAGGAGTTGCTGTTGGATGGGCTGCGCGGCGGGGAATGGCGCCCGGGCGAGGCGATCCCGAGCGAGATCGAGCTCGCCGCGCGCTACCGGGTCAGCCAGGGAACCGTGCGCAAGGCGATCGACGAGCTCGCCGCCGACAACCTTCTGGTGCGGCGCCAAGGCAAGGGAACCTTCGTCGCCAGTCACGGCGAGCCGCAGGTCCGGTTCCGCTTCCTGCGCCTGGCGCCGGACGCCGGCGGCCCGGTGGCGGCGGAGCGCAGGCTGCTCGATTTCCGCCGCGCGCGCGCGAGCGCGGAGCTGGCGCGGCTGCTCGAGCTGCGCACCGGCGACAGCATGATCGTGCTGATGCGCCTGCTGCTGTTCTCGGGCGAACCGGTCGTGCTCGAGGAGGTCTGGCTTCCGGCCGGGCTGTTTCGCGGCCTCACCGCGGCGGCGATCACCGAGCACAAGGGCGCGCTCTACAACCTGTTCGAAACCCAATACGGCACGCGCATGGTGCGCGCCGAGGAAAAGCTCAAGGCGCGATCGGCGGACGCCGAAACGGCGAAGCTGCTCGCGGTCGAGCCACGCCACGCGCTGCTCGAAGTGGAGCGGCTTTCGTTTACCTACGGCGATCGTCCGGTCGAGTGGCGGCGCGGCCTGTACAAGACGGATCGCCACTTCTACCGCAGCGAGCTGGGGTGAATGACGCATTGCAGCGATATAATCGAATCATGTCGCAAGCGGCCGCGAACAAAAACCGTCCCAAATACCTCAGCCTGACCGCCCTGCTGTTCGAGATCCACCTGCCGCTGGCGGGATGGGTGTCGATCCTGCATCGCATCAGCGGCGCGCTGCTGTTCGCCGCTACGCTCTGGCTGCTGTTCATGCTCGACCGCAGCCTCGCCTCGCCGCGCGACTTCGAGTTCGTCAGGCACTACCTGGGCCTGGTGCCGGTCAAGCTGGCGCTGCTGGTCCTGATCTGGGCCTACTGCCACCACTTCTGCGCCGGAATCCGCTTCCTGCTGCTCGAGACGCAGCGGGGCTGGGACAAGCGGAGCGCGCGCCTGAGCAGCATCATCGTGCTGCTCGCGGGCGTTGCGCTGACCGTGCTTTTCGGAGCCAAGCTATGGTGAGCCGGGTGGTGGTCGGGGCGCACTACGGCTGGCGCGATTGGCTCGCGCAGCGCGTCACCGCCGTCATCATGGCGGTCTACAGCGTGATCCTCGCGGCAGTGCTGCTGCTCGGTGCGCCGATCAACTATGGAGTCTGGCGCGAGCTGTTCGCGCAGGGCTGGATGCGCGTGGCGACGCTGCTGTTCGCGGTAAGCGTCGCCTGGCACATGTGGATCGGCGTGCGCGACATCCTGATGGACTACGTCAAGCCGGTCGGCCTGCGGCTCGCGCTGCAGGTGTTCGTCATCCTGGTGATCGCCGGCTACCTCGGCTGGACGGTCCAGATCCTGTGGAGATGAGTTTGGCGCTTCAGAGCAGAAGATTCGATGCCATCGTGGTCGGGGCGGGCGGCTCGGGGTTGCGCGCCGCGCTGGAACTCGCGCGCGCCGGGTTGCGCGTCGCGGTGCTGAGCAAGGTCTTTCCGACCCGCTCGCACACCGTCGCTGCGCAGGGCGGCATCGCGGCGCCGCTCGGCAACTCGTCCGAGGATCACTGGCACTGGCACATGTACGACACGGTCAAGGGATCGGACTACCTGGGCGACCAGGACGCGATCGAGTACATGTGCCGCCGCGCCACCGAGGTGGTCGTCGAGCTCGAGCACATGGGCATGCCGTTCGACCGGCTCGACAACGGCAGGATCTACCAGCGGCCCTTCGGCGGGCACACCCAGGACTACGGCAGCCCGAAGATGGCGACCCGCGCCTGCGCTGCGGCGGATCGCACCGGGCACGCAATGCTTCATACGCTGTACCAGCAGAACGTGAGGGCCAGCACCCAGTTCTTCGTCGAGTGGATGGCGCTCGACCTGGTGCGCGATCCGCAGGACGGCGCGGTGCTCGGCGTCACGGCGCTGGAGATGGAAACGGGCGAGGTGTGCCTGTTCCAGGCCAAAGCCACCTTGTTCGCGACCGGCGGCTCGGGGCGCATGTTCTTCAGCTCGACCAACGCCTTCATCAATACCGGGGACGGCCTGGGGATGGCGGCGCGCGCCGGCATTCCGCTGCAGGACATGGAGTTCTACCAGTTTCACCCCACCGGGGTGTACGGGGCGGGGATTCTGATCACCGAGGGCGTGCGCGGCGAGGGCGGTTACCTGCTGAACAAGGACGGCGAGCGCTTCATGGAGCGCTATGCGCCGAACGCCAAGGATCTCGCCAGCCGCGACGTCGTCTCGCGCGCGATGACCACCGAGATAAAGGAGGGCCGCGGTTGCGGGCCCGAGGGCGACCACGTGATGCTCAAGCTCGATCACCTCGGGCCCGAGGTCATCAACTTGCGCCTGCCCGGGATCCGCGAGATCGCGATCAAATTCGCCAACGCCGATCCGGTGCGAGAGCCGATCCCGGTGGTGCCCACGGCGCACTACCAGATGGGCGGCATTCCGGCCAACTTCATGGGACAGGTGGTCGCGCCCGAGGGCGCGAGCCGCGAGACCATCGTGCAGGGCTTCTACGCCGCCGGCGAATGTTCCTGCGTTTCGGTGCACGGCGGCAATCGCCTCGGCTGCAACTCGCTGCTCGACCTGCTGGTGTTCGGCAAGTCCTCCGGCGAGCAGATGGCGAAGGACATTCGCGCGTTGCCGCGGCCACACCGCAACTTGCCGAAGGACGCCGGGGAATCCTCGCTGGCGCGGCTGGCGCGGATCGATGCGGCTTCGGGCAGCGAGCGCGTGGCCGAAGTCGGCAACGACCTGAGAAAGGTCATGCAGGCGCACTGCGGGGTGTTCCGCTTCCCCGACATGCTGGCAGCAGGGGTCGGCAAGATGAGGGAGATCGCGGCCCGCGTCGGGCGGGTCGCCATCGAGGACAATTCCAAGGTTTTCAACACCGCACGGGTCGAGGCACTCGAGCTCGAGAACCTGGTCGATGCGGCGATGGCGACCATCGTTTCGGCCGCGGCGCGCAAGGAAAGCCGCGGCGCTCAGGCGCGGGCCGATTTCCCCGAGCGCGACGACAAGAACTGGATCAAGCACACCCTCTGGTACAAGGAGGGCGACCGGCTCGAGTACAAGCCGGTCCACCTCAAACCGATGTCGGTGGAGACCTTCGAACCCAAGGTACGGACTTACTGATGCGCTTCTCGATCTACCGCTACGACCCCGACAAGGATGCGCGCCCGCGCATGCAGGACTACGAGCTCAGCCTCGAGCCCACCGACCGCATGCTGCTCGACGCGCTGGTGCGCCTCAAGGCGCAGGACGACTCGCTGTCGTTCCGCCGCTCCTGCCGCGAGGGCGTGTGCGGCTCGGACGCGATGAACATCAACGGCAGGAACGGCCTGGCCTGCATCACCAAGATCGCGGACCTGCCCGACAAGGTGACGTTGCGGCCGCTGCCCGGCCTGCCGGTGGTGCGCGACCTGATTGTCGACATGACCCAGTTCTTCAACCAGTACCACTCGGTCAAGCCCTACCTGATCGCCCACGACGCGCCCCCGGAGCGCGAGCGGCTGCAGTTCCCCGCCGAGCGCGAGGAGCTGAACGGACTGTACGAGTGCATCCTGTGCGCGTGCTGCTCGACCTCGTGTCCGTCGTTCTGGTGGAACCCGGACAAGTACGTCGGCCCGGCCGGCCTGCTGCAGGCCTACCGCTTCATCGCCGACACGCGTGACCAGGCTACGGCGGAGCGGCTCGACAACCTGGACGACCCGTATCGTCTGTTCCGTTGCCATACGATCATGAATTGCACCGACGCCTGCCCGAAGAACCTCAATCCGGCGCTGGCGATAGGTAAGATAAAGGAGATGCTGGTTCGGCGTGCCGTGTGATGGACCGCATTGCGCACGATAGGCTGAAGTGGAAGTGCCGCCGGGGGCGGCTCGAGCTCGACCTGGTGCTCGACCGGTTCGTCGAGCGCAACGCGAAGGCGATGGACGAGGGCGAGCTGGCGCGGCTCGGCGAGCTGCTCGAGCTGCCGGACAACGACTTGTGGGACATCGTCAGCGGGCGCAGCGATCTGTACGCGGTCCGCCTCGCCGATGTCGTCGCCCGCCTGCGGGCGTGTTGAAAAGGAGAAGACCTTGGAAAAGAAAGCCACGCTCAAGCTGCCCGAAGGGGGCAGCATCGACTTCCCGGTACTGTCGGGCTCGGTGGGGCCCGACGTGGTCGACATCCGCGCGCTGTACGGCAAGACCGGCGTGTTCACCTATGACCCGGGGTTCCTTTCGACTGCCAGCTGCGCCTCGACCATCACCTACATCGACGGCGACCAGGGGGTGCTGCTGTACCGCGGCTACCCGATCGACCAGCTCGCCACGCACTGCGACTTCCTCGAGGTGTGCTACCTGCTGCTCAGAGGCGAGCTGCCGAACGCCAAGCAAAAGGCCGAATTCGTCGGCATGGTGACCAAGCACACCATGGTGCACGACCAGATCAACCGCTTCTTCACCGGCTTCCGGCGCGA